>CAZDDH010000188.1:0-17643 GCA_964504165.1 uncultured Rickettsiales bacterium
GACTGCGACGGCATCGCCGACAACGGCTTCGACGACTCGGATCTGGACGGCGACAACGACTACTACAGCATCAACGACGGGGACTGCGACGACACCAATCCCGACATCTACCCCGGCTGCCCCGACGGCGGCGACGGCCTGGACAACGACTGCAACGGCACCGCCGACTACGGCACCGACACCTCGGACGCGGACTCGGACGGCTACAGCATCGCGGACGGGGACTGCAACGACACGGATGCGGCCATCAACCCCGGCATGACCGAGGTCAACAACGCCCGGGACGACAACTGCGACGGCGTCGCCGACGAGGGCTTCACCGAGCACGACCGGGACGGGGACGGGTACACCATGGCCGACGGCGACTGCGACGACACGGACCTGGCCCTGTACCCCGGTGCCGCCGAGCTGGGTAATGCCATGGACGACAGCTGCGACGGCATCGCCGACGAGGGGCTGGTTGACCACGACCGGGACGGGGACGGCTGGAGCATCTTCGCCGGCGACTGTGACGACGCCAACCCGGACATCTCCCCCGACGCCGTCGAGTGGACCAACGCCGCGGACGACAACTGCGACGGCATGGCGGACGAGGGCCTCAGCGGGAACGACCGGGACGGCGACGGCTATACCGGCGCGGACGGGGACTGCAACGACCTGGACGCCGGGATCCACCCCGACGCCGTCGACCCCAGCCTGTCGGGCAACCGACTGTTCTCCATGACCGCCTCCCGGGGCGACACGTACATGAGCACCGATCGCACCGAGGGCTACGGGACCTACCCGTCCTACCTGGACTTCACCGTCATGGACGAGAACGGCGCCCCGGTGGACGGCGCGACGGTGGTCATCTGGGGCAACTGGGGGGTCTACGGCTACCCCAATGTCGACGCCTGGGCCGCCGAGACCTACACCGACATCGACGGCCACGCCGTCGCCACGGTCGGGGAGACCAATCCCTACAAGTACTCGGTCCGCTCCCCCGTCGGCAACGATCCCTTCAGCGACGACTACGGCATCGAATGGCTGGACTGGATCGACGCCTACGACACCCAGCACCTGGACATCGTCATCGGTGAGATGCCGGCATCCCCGGATGCCAACGAGACGGATCTCAGCGACGGCGCCGACCCGCAGGCGACCCTGGCGTTCACGCTGGACCTCAGTAGCTACCGGGTCGAGGCCGACGGCGCCTACTACGGCTCGTCGAGCGTGACCCACGAGGGCGGCCGGCTGGACGTCTTCATCGTCAACCACGAGAACTGGGGCCTGTTCCGGGACGATGAATCCTTCGACGCACAATTCGTGGCGATGGATGCCCAGTCCCTCGACGAGGCGGTGGATCTGCCGCTGACGGAGAGCTGGACGCTGGTGCTGGCCAACGTCGACACCGTGGCCACCACCATCACCGGCACGGTGACGGCCGCGGTCACTCCCTACGGGGACGTGGAGTTCGACGGCGAGACCGAGCCGGTGGCGCTGGACTTCCACCTGCCCCCTGGCGAGCTCGTCGCCATCGCGCTGCTACCCTGAGACGGCCCCGGCGGCCTCCAGCTGCTCCCGCACCAGCTTGTACAACAGGCGCCGGTAATCGGTGATCAGCTCTGCGTTCTCTTCCCAGAACGCCAGGCACTCCACCCGCTCGCCGGCCTCCCGGTCCGTGCCCTGCCCCAGCTCGGCGACGAAGCGCTGGTACCGCTCCTCGCTGTACTCGCGCATCATCTTGAGGTGCTCGTCGGCAAATTGTGGTGCCAGGGAGTAGGCCTGCTCGATGGCCGAGGGGAAGTCGTCGATGGCCACCAGCAGCATGCTGTCCGGGTCCTCGGCGGAGCGGATCTGGTCCAGGGCACACCAGGCCTGGTTGAACAGCTTGTCGCACTCCTCCTTGAGCAGCAGGTCCCACAGGTCATCGCCGGTGCAGGTCGGTGGCGTGCCGTCGAAGGCCAGCGCCCCCTTTTCCGTGCGGTCGGTGAGCCATTGGCGAGCCGCGGGCTTGAGCCAGGCCTCGAGCTGTCGGAGCACCTGGTCGCGGGTCAGGCGGGCCGATAGGGGGGAGGGCATGATCAGAACCCCGTATCCTGCCCCACCGGGGTCCAGGGCAGGCCGAAGCGCTCGTTGAGGTGCCCGGCCAGCGCCCGCACACCGAACACCTCGGTGGCGTAGTGGCCCAGGAAGACCAGGTGGAAGCCCTGATCCCGGGCGAAGACCGCCGATACATGGTCCGGCTCGCCGGTGATCAGCATATCGAGCTGGGCTTCGGGGGCCTGTTCGATCATGGCTCCGGCCGCCCCGCTGAGGATCCCTACCCGTTGCACGGCCTCGGGGCCGGCCAGGACCGTACCCAGCGGTGGCCCGACCGTGTCTTCCAGTTTGGCCAGCAGGGCCTCGGCGTCGGTGGGAGCGGCCAGGGATCCGGCCAAGCCGATGACGTTGCCCTTGTAGCGGCCGAAGGGCTCGGTTGGCGCCAGGCCCAGGGCCGAGGCCAGGACGGCGTTGTTGCCCAGCTCCGCGTGGGTATCCAGCGGAAGGTGGGAGGCGTACAGGGAGATGCCGCGAGTGATCAGCCGCCGGACCCGGGCACCGAGCACCCCGGTGAGGGGCTGGGCCGATCCCCAGAACAGCCCGTGATGGCAGATCAGCAGGTCGGCGCCGGCGTCGGCGGCCGCCTCGATGGCGTCCAAGCTGGCGTCCACCGCCACGGCCACGTTCGTGACCTCCCGGCCGGCTTCCACCTGCAGGCCGTTGAGGGCGGCGTCGTTGAAGGAATGAACGGCCAGGGTCTCGTCCAGGTGGCGCACCACCTCGTGAAGGTCCATCGCTCCTCCGTGGGCCGGGCCGCGTCAGCGCGTCATTGCCGGCTCTTGCCGACAAAGAATGCCACAGCTTCGAGGAATTGCTCGGTGGATCCGTGAGTGCCTGCACCGGTGCCGCTGTAGGGGGCGTCGGCGGGGAGCCGATAGCCGGCGTCTTCCATGCCCGCCACGATGGCGTTGGCGTCCGGGTAGTCCCCGCCGGGGCCGGCGTTGCCCCAGGGCTCGAAGCCCAGCTCGTCGGTGGCCTGGCCCGGGGTGTCCTGGGCGTTGACGTCGTTGGCCCAGAACGCCGCGAAGTAGGATTGGCGCAGGTGGAAGCCCAGCTCCAGCCCGGCGGATGTGCCGGCGGATTCGCTGAGCAGGTACGTGCGGTCGTTGTCGATGTTCCACCGGTCCCGCACGTCGTCGAGCACCGTGGCGCCGGCGTCTCCGTCGCCGTAGTAGGTGGTGCCGTCCAGCACGGCGATCAATACATCGCCGACGCCGCAGTAATCCGCCACCTGTTGCATGTTGCTCATCATGTTGGCGCCGCCCTCGGTGCCGCTGTAGATGATCATCAGCGGGCTGGGCTGGCTGTCGCTGTAGCCGCTGGGGGTCAGCATGCGGTAGGTGACGCCGCTGGCGGACTCGGTGCAGGGGCTGGTGCAGCTGCCGCCGCCCGAGCCACCGGACGAGGCACCGAAGGGGGGCTCCACCATGTCGTCGTCCCCCGCGTCGTCATCGTCGCCGGAGTCGTCGTCATCCCCGGCATCGTCGTCGCCGGCGTCGTCGTCACCGGCATCGTCGTCACCGGCGTCATCGTCCGTTGCGGGCGGACACGCCGCCATCACCAGTCCCAGCAGCAGGATCATCAGGATTCGTGCGATCATGGTTGCCTCCTTCACGGCGGCAACCTATCAGTCATGACTGGGCACGTAGTGGTCATGACGTAAAAAGAAGGTTTTGCGCAGAACGATGCTTGACGAGAAAAACAAGCAAACCTCGCAAGTCGTTGTAATGCGGTGTGATTCGTACGGCCGCGACGCGGTTGAAGAGGCGGTCCGTGGCGGGTTGGAGCTGTTGGGTGGCGCCCAGCGTTTTGCCCAGCCCGGGGAGCAGATCCTGCTCAAACCCAACGTGCTGGTGGGGGGGCGGCCGGCCAATGCCATCAGCGCCCATCCGGCCGTACTGAGGGCGGTGGCCCGGGTGTTGAAGCCGACGGGGGCCCGGCTGTGCTGCGGTGATTCGCCGGGTATCGGCACCCCCACCGGCGCCCTGCGCCGGGCCGGGCTGGCCAAGGTGATGGATGACGAGGGGATCGCCGCGGCCGATTTCGACCACGGCGAGGAGGTGAGCTGCCCCGACTCCCCGTTCGTCAAGCGCTTCGTGGTGGCGAAGGGGGCGCTGGCCGCCGACGGCATCGTGTCCGTGGCCAAGTTCAAGACCCACCAGCTGACCCGCTTCACCGGCGCGGTGAAGAACCAGTTCGGCTGCGTGCCGGGCCTGCGCAAGGCCGAGTACCACGTCAAGATGCCCGACCCCCACGAGTTCGGCCGGATGCTGGTGTCGCTGAATCTGCTGCTGAGGCCGCGGCTTTGTGTGATGGACGGCATCGTTGCCATGGAAGGCAACGGTCCCCGCAGCGGCCGGCCCACGCCGATGAACGTGCTGCTGCTGTCCGCCGATCCAGTGGCCCTGGACGCCGTGGCCTGCCGCCTCATCGACCTGGATCCCCGCTTCGTGCCCACCGCCCAGCCGGGGCTGGAGGCGGGGCTGGGGACCTGGCGCGAGGAGGAGATCGAGCTGCTGGGAGATCCGCTCCAGCCGCTGATCAATCCGCGTTTCGACGTGGTCCGCCGCGACGTGGAGAACCTGGTCATCGAGGGCGCCGTCCCCTTCGCCCGGAACCTGGTCGCCTCCCGGCCGGTGATCCGCGACGACCGCTGTTCCCAGTGCGGCATCTGCGTGCAACATTGCCCCGTGGGTTCCGGGGCGCTGGACTGGTCCGGCGCCGCCAAGAAGTCGGTCCCCGCCTACCGGTACCGCCGCTGCATCCGCTGTTTTTGCTGCCAGGAACTATGCCCGGAGCAGGCCATCGAGGTGACCCGGCCTCTGGTGGGCCGGCTGCTGTTCGGCCGTCGCTAGCCCGGATCGCCCAGGCTGGGAATAGATATTCCCGCCCACCGTTGATACAACTCACGTCTCGAAGCTATCTGCAGGAGGACCCATGAAGACGATCCGGGATTTTGTGTCGGTGATGACCTTCCACACGCTGCTCGTCTCCGTGCTGGCGGTGGGAGCCACCTATCTGTGCCAGACCATGGATTGGGAAGCGGAGATTCCCACCGGGCTCATCGGCCTGGCTGTGGTGTTCCCCATCGTGTTCTCCATCAACGCGGCCTACCGGCGGCGGGAGGAATCGTTGCGGTACTACGGGGACCTCAAGGCCCACGGTATCGCCCTGTACTTCGCCCATCGGGACTGGGTCCCGGATCCGGACGGCCAGGAGTCGAGCCTCGCCGCCCAGTGCCGCGAGAACTTCCAGCGCCTGCTCAAGGCCATCAGCGTGCACTTCCTCGAGGACGGCGGCCGCAACGACAAGACCTTCGCGGCCATCTACCAGGTCTTCTCCGACTACTCCGCACTCAACGAGAAAATGCGCGACGCCAACGTGCCGGCCAACGAGGTCTCCCGCGCCAACCAGTTCGTCTCCAAGATGATGATCAACTTCGAGAAGATGCGGAACATCCTCGACTACCGCACGCCGGTCTCGCTGCGGTCCTACAGCCGGGTCTTCCTCAGCATCTTCCCCATCCTGTTCGGGCCCTACTTCGCCCACCTGTCCAACGAGAGCTACCCGGCCGTGGGGTACGGCGTGGCCATCATCTACAGCCTCGTGCTCGTCACCCTGGACAACATCCAGGAGGACCTCGAGGACCCGTTCGATCAGATCGGCACGGACGACATCAAGCTGGACGTGTTCAAGGACTACGAGTCCCTCGTGAAGGAAGATCAATGACCGCCGAGAGCCCTGTAATCGTCAAGCAGCTGCTGGCCGGGCGTGACCACGCCCTGTCCCACCCGGTGGCCGGACAGATGATGAACTTCGCCTACCTGGTGGGCTGCGCCAAGACCCAGGACTGCCTGCTGGTCGATCCCACCTGGGATCCGGAGGGCCTGGTGGAGATCGCCGAGAGCCAGGGATTCAAGGTGGTGGGCTGCATCGCCACCCATGGTCACCCGGACCACGTGGGCGGGGCGATGATGGGCTTCGAAGTGCCGGGCATCCGCGAGATCGCCGACCGCGGCCCGATCCACGCCCACCCGGCCGAGCTGGAGACCCTGTGCGAGGGCACGGGCCTGGCCGCGGATGCCTTCCAGCTGCACGAGGATGGGGAGACCATCGAGCTAGGTGAGCAACAGCTGGACGTGCTGCTGTGCCCCGGGCATACGCCGGGCCACATCGTGGTGGTCGGTGGTGGTTCGGCCATCACCGGCGATGTGCTGTTCGTGGGCGCCTGTGGGCGCATCGACCTGCCCGGCTCCGACCCGCGGGCGATGTTCGACTCGTTGCAGCGCCTGGCCAAGCTGCCCGGCGAGACCATGGTCTACCCCGGGCACCACTACGGCGGCGCGATGACGAGCACCATCGAAAACGAACGCAAGACCAATCCCTACCTGCAGATTTCGACCGTCGAAGAGTGGACGCGGATGATGGGCGGCTCGCCCTGGTAGACCCACCAACGAACGGGGGCATTCGGTGACTAGTACACGTACCTCGGCTGGCGCCCTGTTGGCCGCCGCCGCGTTGTGGCTCTGTGCCCCGCTGGGCGCGCTGGCCGACGAGACGGCCGCTCCGGTGGCCGATGAAACCCCGGCCGCGATCCTGGTGGGCAGCTGGCTGCTGCTGGGGCCGGTGTCCACACCGCTGCCGGCGTTCCACGACGCCGAGGCCGCCGGCTATCAGGTCTCGGATCTGACGGATCAGTGGACCCTGTCGCTGGACGGCCTGGAACCACGGCTCGGGCAGCCGGTGGCCTGGCCCGGCGCTGCCGAGCTGGTGTGGGCCGATGCGCCGATCGTCGAAGGGGGCGTGGACCTGCTCGCGGGCGATGGCCCAGCGGAAGCGTACCTGGCCACCTACCTGACCGTGGACCGCTACACGTCCGTGACGGTGGCGCTGACCGCGGCCCACCCGGTGACCCTGGCCGTGGACGGGGAGGCCCAGTCCCTGGCCGCCGGGGAGGGGGAAGGGGTCCGGGAAGCGACGGTGGAACTGGCCATCGGCAAGCACCTGCTGCTGGTGCGCTCCGTCCACGATCCGGAGGTGGAGGAGCCCTGGCAGGTGGCCGGGGCGGTGACGCCGGGGGAGGGGCCTGGCGCCGAGCTGGCCTTGAGCACCATGCCCGCACGGACGGTCACCATCGAAGACATCCTCGAGGCGCGCCACGTGGAGTCGGCGGCCATCGCGCCGGACGGCAAGCGGGTGGCTTTGATCCTCGCGGAGACGGGCGCCCTGGGGACCGTGGACCGGTGGCTGGAGCTGCGGCGGACCAAGGACGGCAGCCTGGAACACACCTGGCGCGGTGAGCTGGCCCTGGGGCAGCTGCGTTGGGCACCCACCGGCTCGACGCTGTGTTACGTGACCGTCGAAGGTGAGCACTCCACGATCTGGGCCCACGACCTCGACGACGGCTCCACCGAGGCGCTGGTGAAGGACATGGCCGACCTGGGGGACTACCTTTGGGCGCCGGACGGCACGTTCCTCGTCGTCTCCCAGCTGGTGGAAGCGGAGCCGGACGAGCGGTCGGTGAAGCGGCTGCGCAATCCCGCGGACCGCCAGCCGTGGTTCCGGGATGGCCACCACCTGATCCAGGTCTCCCTGGACGGCGTCACCCGGCGGCTCACCGCCGGCCCCCTCAGCGCCAACGATTGGTCCATCTCGCCGGACAGCCGGTCGCTGATGTTCATGCTCGCCGAGCCGGACATGTCCGAGCGGCCCTTCGAGCGCCGCGAGCTGTGGACCCTGGATCTGGCGACGCTCGAGACGACCATGATCCTGGCGGATCCCTGGATGAATGCGGCGGCGTGGGGGCCGGAGGGGCAGCGCATCGCCCTGCTGGCGTCCCCCTCGGCCTTCGGCGGGTACGGGGTCACCGTGCCTGAAGGGACCGTCCCCTCGGAGTACGACGGGCAGCTGTACATCCACGATCTGAGCGACGGCGGGGTGACCCCGGTCAGCCGGGAGCTGAAGCCGTCCATCTCGACGATGCACTGGTCCAGGGCCGACGGGAAGATCTACTGCATCTGCAACGACCGCCAGGACGAGCCGGTCTACGCCTATGACGTCAAGCGGGACGAGTGGACCCGCCTGGACGCCGGCGTGGACGTGGTGGAGGCGCTGGACGTGGCCCGGGGAGCGCCCGTGGCCGTGGTCGCCGGGAGCCGCGCCACCATGCCCCAGCAGGTGACCTTGCTGGACCTGCGCAGGGGCAAGGCCCGCACCCTGCTGGACCCGGCGGCCGAGCGCTACGCCGACGTGGAGTTCGGCCGGGTGGAGCCGTGGTCGTGCAAGCTCTCCGACGGCGTGGAGCTGGACGGGCGCGTCTATTACCCCCCGGGGTTCGACGAGACCAAGGTCTACCCCGCCATCGTCTACTACTACGGCGGCATGGCTCCCATCACGAACGACTTCGGCGGGCGCTACCCCAAGAATGTCTGGGCCGGCCAGGGGTACGTGGTGTACGTGCCCCAGCCCAGCGGCGCCGTGGGCTACGGTCAGCTGCGCTCGGCGGACCACGTCAACGAGTGGGGGGCCATCAGCGCCCGGGAGGTCATCGAGGGCACGGAGGCCTTCCTGGCGGCCCATAGCTTCGTCGACCCGGAGCGGGTGGGCTGCATGGGCGCCTCCTACGGGGGCTTCCTCACCCAGTACATCCTCACCCAGACCGAGCTGTTCGCCGCCGGCATCAGCCACGCCGGCATCTCGGACCTGACCAGCTACTGGGGAGAGGGGCTGTGGGGCTACCTGTACGGCTCGGTGGCCATGGCGCACAACTACCCGTGGTCCAACCCCGACTTCTTCGTCGAGCACAGCCCGCTGTACATGGCCGACCAGATCAAGACACCGCTGCTGCTGGTGCACGGCTCGGTGGACTCCAACGTGCCGCCGGGGGAGAGCGCCCAGCTGTTCACCGCCTTGCGTTTGTTGGGCCAGGACGTGGAGTACGTGGAGATCCTGGGCCAGGACCACCACATCCTCGATCCGGAGCAGCGGGTGGTGTGGAACGACACGCTGCTGGCGTACTTCGCCAAGCATCTCAAACGACGTCCTTTGTGGTGGGAGACCCTGTACCCGGATCCGTGAGTGAGGAGCGATGACGACCGAAGCTGCCGCGTTGATCATCATCCCGACCTACGACGAGCGCGAGAACCTCTCCCGCCTGGCCGACGAGATCTTCGCGATGGAGCCGGGCCTGCACATCCTGATCGTGGATGACAACTCCCCGGACGGGACGGGCCACCTCGCGGACGAGCTGGCCGCCGCCGACCCCCGCGTCCACGTCATCCACCGCCCGGGCAAGCAGGGGCTGGGTACGGCCTACATCGAGGGCTTCCGCTGGGCCCTGGCGAGGGACTATCCGCTGGTGTTCGAGATGGACGCCGACTTCAGCCACCGGCCGGAGCACCTCCCCGAGTTCCTGCGGGCGGCCCGGGGCGCGGACCTGGTGCTGGGCACCCGCTACATGCCCGGCGGCCGCACCGTGGACTGGGGCCCGGGGCGGCGGCTGATCAGCCGGGCCGGCAATCTGTACGCCCGGGCGGTGATGGGGCTGCCGTACCGGGATCTCACCAGCGGCTTCAAGTGCTTCCGCCGGGAGGTGCTGGAGGCCCTCGACCTCGACGCCGTGCGCTCGGTGGGGTACGGCTTCCAGATCGAGCTGACCTGGCGGGCCGTGAACGCCGGGTTCCGGGTCGTCGAGATCCCCATCGTGTTCCCCGACCGCAACGCGGGCCGCTCCAAGATGAACGACGATATCGTGCGCGAGGCGATGATCAACGTGCTGAAGATGCGGCTGCGGCGGTGAGTTCCGTCCATCGCAAGGGGGCGGCCGCGGCCGTCGTCACCGTGGTGGTGCTGGGGGTGGCCCTGCGCTTCGTGGGCCTGGGGGAGAACCTGGTCTGGCACGACGAGGTCTACACGCGCATCTTCGCCGCCGGCTACGCCAGCGATGACTGGAGCGAGGCCATCTACTCGGGGGAGATCCTGGGCGCCGGCCAGGTGGCCCAGTACCAGCACCACAACCCGGACCGCACCGTCATCGACACGGTGGCGGGCCTGGCTCGGGACGAGCCCCAGCACCCGCCGCTGTATTACATCCTGGCGCGCACATGGGTCAGCACTTTGGGGTCCGGTATCGCCATGATCCGTGCGCTGACCGTGCTCATGAGCCTGCTGGCCTTCCCGGCCATCTTCTGGCTGTCTCTGGAGCTGTTCTCCTCGAGGCGGGTGGCCTGGATCACGGTGGCGCTGATTGCCCTCTCGCCGTTCTTCGTGCTGTATGCCCAGGAGGCGCGGGAGTACACCCTGTGGGGGGTGCTGGTGTTGTGCTCCAACGCCGCGCTGCTGCGGGCGATGCGGCTCACCGAGGCGGAGCCGGGTCCGGTGTGGAGCGTGCCGCCGCGGGCTCTGCTGGGGGCCTGGGGGCTGTTCGCGGGGTTCACCGTGCTGTCCCTGTACACCTCGTTCTCCACCGGGGCGGTGATCATCGCCCAGATGATCTACGTGGCCCTGCGGGGGCGGGCCGGCCGCGCGAGCCCGCTGTGCTTTGGCGCCCTGGCGGTGGCCGGCGTCCTGTTTTTGCCCTGGGCGCTGATCCTGCTGCAGCACTTCGAGGCGTTCCAGGCCTCCATGGCCTGGTCCACCGTCATCGTCGTGCCCCGCAGCGAACTGCTGGCCACCCTGGCGCTCAACCTCAGCCGCTCCCTGCTGGATTTCTGGCCCGAGTACGTGCACTGGGCCACCGGCCCGGCCGTGGCCCTGGCCGTGGCCCTCATCGCCGCCGCCGCGGTGTGGGTCGCGCGGCGCACGCCGTGGCAGTCCAGCGCCCTGTTGCTGCTGGTGTTCGCCGTGCCCATCGCCCTGCTGCTGGTGCCGGACCTGATCCACGGCGGCATCCGCTCCGTCTCCACCCGCTACCTCACGCCGTCGCTGGCGGTGGTGCTGCTGGCGGTGGGCGCCGCGGTGGGCACCCGCCGTCCCCGGGCCTGGGTCAGCCCGGCCGCCACCGCTGCGGTCCTGTTGCTGGCCCTGGCCAGCTGCGTGCACAACGCCCGCCAGGAGACGGTCTGGACCAAGGGTGTCAGCGCCAACCTCCCCCGGGCCGCCGAGCAGATCAATCCGTACCCCGGCGCCCTGGTGGTCGGCAACCGGGAGCGCCACCACCCCGGCAACCTGCTGGCCCTGAGCAACCTCCTCGACCCCAGCATCCAGATGCAGTTCCTGGCCATCGACGCCGAGGCCGGCTACGTCCTCCCCCGCCAGTTCGACGATGTCTTCCTCTATAGCCCCACGCTGCCGTTTAGAGAGCGCTTCGAACGCCAGGAGACCGTGCGCTGCCACCTGCTATACGAGGATCTGTACATGGATCTATGGAAGGTGGAGTTCCTCACCAAAGATACGAACCGGTGAGCTAGACGGATGTGGGCTTCGCGGGCGTGTGTTGGGATAGCTAGAGGAGAACAGAGGTCGTGGGCAAATACACAGGAGGACCTTCCCACCAGCAGCGCACCAACTCCGCCCTGGCGGGAGGCATCGAAGACAGCATCCGCAAGCGCCGGCGCGACCAGTCCCGCGCCAACGCCATGGTCGACCAGCCGGCGGCGAACTCAGCGCCGATGGTCTGTCCTGTGTGCAAGCAGAGCTTCCCCGTCATCGACCGCTGCCCTGACTGCAACGAGATGCTGGTGGACGCGGAGTTCGTCGACGCCGCCTCCGAGTACCACAACGTCCCTCGCATCACCGATGGCCGAGCACGGCTCATCTTCAAGATCATGGTGGCGGGGACCCTGTTCCTGGCCCTGATCACCTTGCTCTACTTCATGGGTTCCTGACCGCGGACGGCTTCGGGATTCGGACTCATCCTCGGCAGCGGAATAGAGGGGAGCAGACACCGTATTGGCCGCATTTGCGCATTCGCATTCACATTCGCATTACTCGGGTTGGATCACCTCGAGGGCGAGCTGGAGCGACGTGTTGGGATCAAAATCCATCCGCTCCAGGTCCGCGAGGGTCAGCTCCACATCGGGACGCAGTAGCTCACCCTTCTCCGGGTCGGCCGGGAAGGTGAACCATTGTTTGTACGACAGGCCGCCACGAAGGCCTGAATGGTCCAGGCGGAAGCCGAGGAAGTCGATGAAACAGTTCCCCGCCTGGGCGGGGGGCACGCCGACGAGGGTTGCGCCGAGCTTGTGCAGCAGCGCGGCGGCGTAGTAACCGGCGCTGCCCGTGCGCGCCGACGTCAGCACGATGACGGTTGGTTGCCAGTACCCGCCCCACTCCCCGGAGCCGACGATCCGCTCGAACGTCGGGGTGGAGGTCAGGTTCTGCCGGACGCTCTCCCGGCGCTCCACCAGCTCCTCCTCGGTGAGGCCCTGGGCTTGCTGGCGTTGCCAGCCGCGTTCGAACGCAAAATCGTAGTCGCCCAGCTCGAATCCTTCCTCCCGCAGCGATTCCACCGAGAGACTGGTCCGGTTGTCGAGGAACAGCTGGGAGAAGCGGCGGATGTGGTATCCGCTGTCCACGTGGACCAGCGCCTCCTCGTCGTGAAGGAAGTAGGCCAGGACGTCGCCCAGGAACGAGTGGCCCCCATTGTTGAGGCGCAGATCCACGATCAGATGGCTGGAGCCGGACGCCTTCATCGCGGTGAACAGCTCGACGAACATCTCGGCACCCGACGGCACCAGCGCAATGCGTTCCTCGATCCTTTCGGGGACAGGCCCGTCGGTAGCGGTCTCAGCGACCATGGTGAGGTGCTTGCCCAGTTTTCGGTCCGTTCCGCTCGCATGCCAGGACTCGAACGCCTCGCGGTACTTGCCCATCGTGTCGATGCGCAGGTAGGCCACGTCGTCTTCCCCGTCGAGGAATCCCCAGGCCATCCCTGCGGCGTTGGCTGCGGGCAACTCGATCGCGCTCTCGGGGTCGATCTGGGTATCCGGTGTGATCTCTGCGATGGGGATGTCCCGCGACAGGAGTCGATCCCCCCGCCTCACCTCGACCGCCAGCGTGTCGGGGCGGTCTTCCCAGGCCAACAGGCAGCCGAGCCGGAGGAGTTTCTTCGTGGAATCCGCGAGATTGGACAGCTCGGAATACAGGTTCTCTGCGCCGCGGATGCGGCCCAATCGCTCGAGGAGCTCCTGCTGTCCGACGCCGTCGATGGTCTCGATCACTCCGCCGAGAAGCTCGCGGTCCTCCTCGCGATAGACACGCGTCACGATCAGCGCGCCGTCCACTGGCTGAAGATCGATCCAGACACGGGCGTTATCGGTGGTGTCCCGCTGCATCCAGATGAAGGTGTGCAGGTCATGGAGGGAGGCGATCAGAGGCTGCAAGATCACCAGGAACTCCGCGACGGTCATACCCTCGGGGCCGATAGCGTCGTGGATCTGGTGTACATCGCGGTGGAACGCCACCTTGCTCCGGCCGCCATAGGGATCTGGGTGCGCGCTCTCCAGGTAGCCCACCAGCTGGCGAACGTCCGCCCTCAGCTGCTCCTGGGTCAGCCGTTCGTCTGGAGCAAGGGTTTCGACCTGCGTGGGCCGAACAGACCGGTGGCAGCCCGCGCTCAGGGCGAACGCCGCGGCCGCCAAAACGTAGACTAGCCATCGCCTGGTATTCATCGTCCATCCTCTCTGTGGTGGAGGTCCGCCCTCGGCGCTCGCTCGCGACCCCAACCGTTACTTGTGTTGTGATCGGGGCATCCACACGCGGACGGTCGAATTGGAGCAACGTCTGCCCAGCGATGGCAGGCTCAACGGGCACTCTTGTCCCGCGGTCGTTCCTGGCCATAATGCCCCCCATGCCAGATCTGACCCTCATCGGCGCCGGCTTTGGCCGCACCGGCACCACATCCCTCAAGCGGGCGCTGGAGCGCCTGGGCGTGGGCCGCTGCTACCACATGGAGGAGGTGATGAACCACCGGCACCACGTGCCGCTGTGGGCCGCCACCCACCGGGGCGAGGCGGCGCCGTGGGACGAGATCTTCGAGGGCTTCGGCGCCACCGTGGACTGGCCCGCCGCCGCATACTGGCGCCAGCTCGCTGGCTACTATCCGGCGGCCAAGGTCATCCTCACCGTCCGCGATCCGGAGGCCTGGTACGAGAGCTTCCGGGCGACGATCTTCAGCAGCCTGTCGGCGGACGCCCCCTCACCCCTGGCGCAGATGGCCGCCGACCTCATCCTCGACGGCGTCTTCGGCGGCCGCGCCGATGACCGGGCCCACGCCATCGACGTCTACCGACGTCACATCGAAGAGGTGAAAGCCGCCCTCCCCGCCGAGCGGCTGCTGGTGTACGACATCACACGAGGCTGGGCCCCCCTGTGCCACTTCCTCGGCCGTCCCGTCCCGGACGAACCCTTCTTCGCGGCCAACGCTCGCGGCGAGTGGAAGGAGCCGCCCCGCGGGGAGTGACGAAGCCGGGGAAGGTGCCTGACACCGAGTCACTGACGCGGCCACCGCAAGTACAGGTGACAACGTCTGACACCTCACCTCCTCACCACGGATGGTGACGGATTGGGTAAGATGCCTGGCAGCAAGACCTGTCATTCCCCGAAACGAGGAATTTTGCATGAATGAAGTTGCCACCTCGACGCAAACCAGGACCAAGAAACGACGGCAAGGTGGAGCGATCATCCAGCCCTCGTCTGATGTTCTGGCCGATCCGCTGAAATCACTGGCCAACCGCGACCCGCTCCGTTCCCATGGGGGTGCGCCGCTGGAGCCGGGGCTTCGAGCGGATATGGAGCAGAGCTTCCAGACCGACTTCGGTGGCGTTCGGATCCACGCGAACCAGCGCGCGGACGCATCGAATCGATCGATCGGCTCCCGGGCGTTCACCAGCGGGGAGAACATCCACTTCGGTGCCGGCCAATTCAGGCCGGATAGCACCACCGGCCGGCAGCTACTGGGCCACGAGTTGACCCACGTCGTGCAGCAGAGAGAGGGACACGCCGGCCCGCAGGGGAAGAGCCTTCGTGTGTTACAGGACAGCGGACTCGAGGCAGCTGCCGACAGGGCGGGTTCCATCGTTGCCCGTGGTGGCATCCTGTCGGAACATGGCCGCGGAGGCACCCGGACGAGTCATGCCGCGGGCAACACGGCGGGAATCGTTCAGTGTTATGACTTTTCTGGGAATCTTCCCGACCATATTGAATCCATCGAGGCGGGGCGATCCGACCGCCGGGACAACCTTGCCAGCGTCAAGGTCAGAGTCCATGACGATCAGTTCTGTACAGGAATCTTCGACACCTGCCGGAAGATACGCAAGAGCTTGAAGGCCAAGGATCTAGAAGACGCTCGTGCACGTCTGATCGATATGTTGGAAGGCGACAACCCCATCCAGGATACGTCCGAGGCGGGCATACGGCTCAAGGGCGTACGCATGGATGAAAAGTACCTGATCGGTGAGATCCTCTTCCACTCGAAGGTCGGCACGCAGGTAGATACGGTCAAGAATGCCCAGAAGCAGCGTTGGGAGGAGCTGCAAATCGTGGCGCTCCCCAACGATCAGAAGGAAGGATTCTCCGCCGCTTTGCTCAATCTGCCCACAGTCGTCAATTTACTGGCGTATCACGAGCAGAGGCAAGGGGCGGACACCCAGCACAAGCGGCGTAAGGGCAAGAAGTACTGGAAAAAGAGAGAACGCGCCCATGCCATGCTCAACATCAAGACGGCAAAACGGCGGCGACTGTCTAGCTGGAAGGACGGCGGAAAGCTGGACAACAAGGACAAGATCGAGACCGATCCGGTGGGCAAGAAGCGCAAGCTACCCAAGAACTTCTTCCGGAGGCTCAAGGAGGCCGACCGGATCATCAAGTCGATCGTCGAACCGGAGCGATTGATCCTGGCAAACCGTCCCAAATTCTCTGTTTTGCTCAAGAAGACCCGCGCCAACCACCAGGGCGAGACGGTCAATTGCTCGAAGTTTTCCGATACAACCACGCTGGTCCACGAGACCGGCCATCACCTCGAAGCCAGGGTACCCAGCGAGCTGTCGCTCGAGGTCCGGCACCTGCTCAAATACCGCGAGGGCATCAAGCTGCAGAAGATCCGCGACGACATCCTTCAGCAGAGGCAGGATCTGGACCCCGACGGCGATGAGTTCAAGGCCCTGATGAAGCAGGAGCAGGACAAGGAAGAGTTGCTGTACGAGAGAAAGAACAAGGCAAAGAACGAATACCGTACAGCCGGTGATTTCGGGGGGACTGGCCGCTACACATCCCGCAAGAATGGGCTCGGTACCGAGATGGTCTCGATGACGATGGAGTACCTGGCCGATCCCGACAAGATCCTGTCCCTGATCAACAATGATCCGGTACAGGCCGGGCTCGTCCTACGTCAGATGGCACCCAACGATTACGCCGGCCTGGATGAATTGCGGCCATTCGACCAGTTCCTACCTCACTGAAACCAGTCCTGAGGTGCCCGGGCGCTGCGGACTTGTGCCGGGACCAAGATGAATACGACGAGGGCATAGTTGCCCCCCATAGTTGCCCGGAGCTTGATCATTTATCATTTATTTCCAGGTAATCCGGACGTTTTCGCGTGCGAGACGATCGCCAGAATGGGAGTCTGGCGCTGGAGTTTGACTGATTTGCCGTGTCTAAGTAACAAGTGAGGGTGTACCTCTCACCCTGATCATTCCCTGCTACTGCGTCCTCATCGAGATGCCAGGCACTGGTATCTCGCTCGAACAGCAGATCGAATCATCGCCGCAACGGCTTCGGGACGAATGGCATGGACGATGCCCTCCTGTGGACAGCCCCTGCGGGCCTGACCACAGGAGTTGGACAACCTGCGGTTGCCCACATTGACGACACCTCTACGAATACTCAAAAAAGAACGCTCTTCTTCAAAAGTTTCTTTCGTGAACCTCGTAGGGGTGGGAACCGTTCAATTGGGATTGAGGCGTGCCTACGACCAAGAATCCTGAAATCGGGATCCAATCAAGAGAGTGTTTGGATCGTCGTGGTTGTGGATGGGCCCGGGGTGCGGGACTTCCGCGTGCGGAGTCGGAGGTACACCCACAAGTGAGGTTTCTGACACCGCATCCTGACTACGGTTGCCTGCCGAGTAGCTAAGGACAATCCGGTATCTGCCGACCGGAGCGGAACGCCTTCAGGTGGGCTTCGTAGACCTCCTCGCCGGTTCGGGAGCCCTGCTTTCTAGCCAACGCCATCGCCTCCTCGGCCGTCGAGGCCGCATCATCGAAGTGGCCTTGTGCAGCCAGAGCGATGGCAAGGAGGTCGAGGTATTCAGGTAGGCGCTCCTTTTCGAGTAGTAGCCGTGCCTGGCGTTCGGCCTCGGTGCCGTCACGCAACGTTTCGTCGGCGCTACAAGCCAGGATCGTGATCAGGGGCAGGCGCGCGGTCCTGCACGACGGGCCCAGGTCGAGGGCTTGGCGATAGTCGGCCATGGCGCCTTCGTCATCACCAATCGCCTGCCGGCACACACCCCGTCCCCAGCGAGTGTCTACATGGTCTGGCTGCAACTCGATGGAACGGTTGAAATCGCGGGAGTGCCCAGCGTCAAGTTCATCTCTCCAGTGGCGACAATTACATCTCCCCAATTCT
>CAZDDH010000189.1:0-17586 GCA_964504165.1 uncultured Rickettsiales bacterium
GGGTTGTGGTGCTGGGGGGGGGGCCGGCGCTGGGGGGGGTGCGGGTGCGGGCGCTGGGGCGGGCGCGGGGCGGGCTGGGGGTGCGGGCCGGGCTGCGGGTGCGGGCGCTGGGGCCGGCGCGGGCCGGGCTGCCGGTGCGGGCGCTGGGGCCGGCGCGGGCCGCGGGTCCGGCTCGCGCGGCGGGGCCGACGCTTCGGATCGGGGTTGCCCCGGGCCCTCGGTTCGGTACCCGCCCCGATTTGGGGGGGCCTGGGACCGGCCACCTTGTTGGGGAGGCCGCCCCCCAGAACCGCCAGGCCCTTGCCGCGGTGGCGGTGGTGCAGCCCCTCCCTGGGTCAGTCGCCGTTCCAGTTCGAGCAGCTTTTCGACGAGATTCTCCACCGGCACATAGGGCCGGATGCCGGCCATCCTCACCAGCGTCATCTCCAGCACCAGATCGGCGGTGTCGCTACGTACGATGGCGTCCATCGAGCCGGCCAGGACCTCGAACCGCCGCTGGAGCCCCTCCACACCAGCGGTCCTGGCCAGCGCACGCAGGGCTTCGACCTCCTCGTCCGGGAGGTCGATCAGGCGGCCGGGTTCCCGCACGGATGTGGCCACCGCCGCGTGACGCAGCAGGGTCAGGATCTCGTTGGCCAGGCTGCGGATATCCACACCGAATTCCACGATCTGTTGGTAGCTGGCCAGGGTCTGTTCCAGATCGCCCGAGGCCACACCGCCCAGCAGCTGATGGAGCATGGCCCGATCCACCAGGCCCAGGATCTCCGCAGCCAGGGCCTCGTCTACCGGCCCTTCGGCAAAGGACATCACCTGATCCAGCAGGCTCTGGGCATCCCGCATGGAACCGGCGGCCTCGCGGGCGATCTGCGCCAGCACGCCATCGGTGACCTGGCGGCCGTCCGCTTCGCAGATCATGCGGAGCCGTTCCTGGATGGCACGCACCGCCAGCATCTTGAAGTCGAACCGCTGGCATCGGCTCTGGATCGTCTCGGGGATCTTCTGGGCTTCGGTGGTGGCGAAGATGAAGATCACGTGGGCCGGCGGCTCTTCGAGGGTCTTGAGCAGGGCGTTGAAGGCCGCCGAGGTGACCATGTGCACCTCATCGATGATGTAGATGCGGTACCGCCCCTTGGTGGGCATGTACTGCACCGTCTCGATGAGGCGGCGGATGTCCTCGACGCCGTTGTTGCTGGCGCCGTCGATCTCGGCCCCGTCCGGGTGGCCGCCGCGGGTGATCTCCAGGCAGTTCTCGCACTCGTTGCAAGGATTCTCTGCCGGGCCGTGATCACAGTTGAGGGCCTTGGCCAGGACGCGCGCACCGGTGGTCTTGCCGATCCCCCGCGTGCCACAGAACAAGAACGCATGATGGATCCGGTCCAACCGGATGGCGTTTTGCAGGGTACGGGTGATGTGGGCCTGGCCGACGATGTCTTCGAAGCGCTGGGGGCGCCACTTGCGGGCGATGGCTAGATAGGTCATGGCGTGATTCCCCGTGGGAACGAGGGATGGCTGGGTTGGACCGAAAGCCCCGGGTACCCGGCTACCGTTGCTTCCTTCCGGACCTGGCGGAGTTCACCGGTCCCGGTCTTCCGGGACCCAGCCATCCCTCCTACCCACGAGTGGGTAGTTTGGCGGAGAGGGTGGGATTCGAACCCACGGTACCTTGCGGTACACACGATTTCCAGTCGTGCACCTTCGGCCACTCGGTCACCTCTCCTCGGATCCCCGCCGTGGCACGATGCGCACACGACGGAAAAATCTGGCGGAGAGAGAGGGATTCGAACCCCCGGTGCCTTGCGGCACACCTGATTTCGAATCAGGCGCCTTCGACCAACTCGGCCATCTCTCCACGCTCACTATTCGAATGCCAGAGTCGCGATCCGATCGCTCACCGGGAGGACCGCCTCAGCTCCGCAAAAAAAGAGCGTAGCAGGTCCGCCGACTCTTGGGCCAGCACTCCGGAGGCCACCTCGACTCGATGGTTGAGCCGGGTGTCCGATCCCACCTGGTAGAGCGTCTCCGCGGCCCCTCCCTTGGGGTCCGTGCAGCCAAAAACCACGCGCTCGATGCGGGCCTGAACGGCCGCGCCCATACACATCACGCAGGGTTCTAGCGTCACGTACAGGGTGCTCCCCGACTGACGCCAGCGGGTGGGTGACTCCGGATCGACCGCGGCCCGTATCGCCATCATCTCGGCGTGGGCCGTCGGATCGCCCGAGCGTTCCCTGGCATTGCGGCCGCGAGCGACGATCTCGCCGTCCACCACGAGCACGGCCCCCACCGGAACCTCACCTTGCGCCATCGCCAGGCGGGCTTCCGCCAGGGCCTCACCCATGAAGTAGCGGTCGTCCTTCGCAGCCTTGGATGTCAAAGACTCATCTCCGAGGAAAGGAGAGATACTCGCCGACCGGTGGGGTGTCAAGGATCGTGGGTTTCGAGACCACGATTGGTGCGGTGCTTGCCAACGTCGTCATCGTACTTATCGTGAACCACGGTCGACGGCTGCTGCTCCCCCCGGAGCCGAAATCCCATGAGAAGAACCCTGTTCTCCGTCTACACGCTGGGGTTCGCCCTGGTGCTGCTGATGATGCGCCAGCTGGCGTGCGAATCTCCCCCCGAAACCCAGGCGCGGTACCCCATCGCCGGTGAAATCCAGGTGACCGAGGTGATGGCCGAACCCCATCCCCACCACACCGAATGGTTCGAGCTGCACAGCCGGGCCACCGTCCCCCTGGATCTGGCCGGATGTTGCGTGGCCGATGGTGGCGCGACGCAACACATGGCCTTCCTGCCACCGGGGTCGCTGCTCCCCCCCGGCGGCTATCTGGTCGTCGCCCGGGAGGACATGCTCCCGGACACGGAGCTGGCGCTGCCAGCGGTCGTCCTGGGCGACGGTGCCTTCACGCTTGCCGGGGACGATCCCGAGGAGACCGTGGACCTGCACTGCCCGGGGGCGGACGGCGGGCTGGATCCCATCGACCGCGTGGCGCTGGGCGAATTCGGCAGCTTCGAGGCCGGACGTTCGTGGATGCTCGATGGGACGACGTGGTGCCTGGCCGGCGGGGACGCGGAGTACGGATCCGCCGACGGGCAGCCCAGCTACGGCACGCCTGGAGCGGCCGGCCGGTGCGAGCCCGCGGCCGAGTCCAACGCCCAGCCGGGCGACGTCCGCATCGACGAGATCATGGTCGCCCCCCTGCTGGGCCGGGAATGGTTCGAGCTGCTCAACACTACGGGCCACGCCATCGAGCTGGCCGGTTGTGTCATCGAGGAAGGGGGGGACGGCGCCTCCCATCAGCACGTCATCGAGACCGGACGCGGGCAGACGTCCGTCGCCGCCGGTGCGCGGCTGCTGCTGGCCGCCTCGGGACAGGACGTCGTGCCCGATGGATCCGTCCAGGCGGACTACGCGTACTCGGGGCTGACGTTCAACAACGGCGACCGGGAGGAGTTGCAGCTGTGGTGCAGCGGGGAGCCGGTGGCCCAGGCCACCTATGACTGGAACTCCAGCGGCGGGGAGAAGGGCCAGTCCCTCTCCCGAGACCCGGAGGACGCCGAGCTGTGGTGCCTGGGCCAGGACCTGTACTACAGCTCGGAAGAGGGCGAGGAACGGGGGTCGCCGGGGATGCCCAACACCCCCTGTGGTGGTGGCGGTGAGGTCCCGCTATGGCCCGAGCCCGGCGAGTTGGTGATCAGCGAGCTGATGATCGCCCCGTCCAACGGGAGCTTGTTCCCCGAGTGGTTCGAGGTGGTCAACGTGAGCGGCCGCACACTGGAGCTGGATGGCTGCGCGGTGGAGGACGACGGCCACAGTGGTGACCTCACTGCAGGGATCACCCTCGCTCCTGGGCAGGACGTCGTACTGGCCGAGGGCCCCTTCGATCCCCTGTGCGAGGTGGATGTCCATGGCAGTTATGGCGGCGCGGTGACGTTCAACAATTCCTCGCCGGATCGGTGCGCCGTCGTCTGCCCGACTCCCGATGGCGACGCGGTGATCATCGATCAGGTCTGGTTCGACTGGGAGTCGTGGGGCCTAGACAAGGGAACGGCGCTGGTCCTCGACGCGGATCGGGTGGACGCCACCGCCAACGACGATCCGGGCGCATGGTGCGCGGCGCCCGACGATGCCTGGTCATGCACGATCGACGATCACACGGATCACGGGACGCCGGGATTCCTGTCCTACTGTGACTGAGGGGGAGCTGGCTGCCCGTGAGTCCGGGTCAGTCATCCAGCCGGATCAGGCCCTTGCCCTTGGCCCGTGAGAGCAGGCGGTAGAGAGTCCCCGGATCCACGTCGGGCAATGCGATGTCCAGGTCGCCCAGGGCGGTGAGGCCGTCCATGCGCCCGAGGATGGCGCCCAGCTGGGGATCCTTGACCACGTCGGCGAGGTCGGCACGTTCGATAGCCAGGGAGGGGATAGAGTCCGGGCCCTTGCCCGGAAAATAGCTGTCGATGACGCGCGCTCTAAGCTCCGTGTAGCGCTCATCGAGGGCCGGATCGGCGGCGTCGGAGAGCAGCACCTGGTACATGGCGGAGAGCGCCTCGTCCAGCTGACCAGCCTCCTCGTACTGGTCGGCCTCGGCCACCAGCTGGTCCGTGTCCAGCGCTGCATCCGACAAGTCCAGCTCGGGCTGCTCGTCCAATTCGAGGCCCGAATCCTCCTCGATGTCGAGCTCGGCGTCCATGTCCAGATCGATGGCCGGCTCTTCCTCGAACTCCAGGTCGAGGTCGGCCTCCGCTTCCGAGTCGGACTCGCGGTCCTGGATGGACTCCACCACCTGGGCCTCGGGATCGACGAGCAGGTCGGCCAAGCTCGTCACCTCCTCGCCCTCGTCATCCACCGGTAAGGAATCCGGATCCGTCGAGAGGTGGAAGAGGGAATCCGCGTCCCTCATCCCAGCCTCGAACTCCTCGTCGGTCATTTCCGAGTCGTCGTCGCTATCGAAGGGGGTGACCTCGTCCAGGGAGTCGGACAGATCGTCCTCGTCCAAGCCCAGATCGAGGCCGCCATCGATGATCTCGTCGACGGAGCCGGGCTCGGTGACGATCTCGTCCATCGCATGAGGGCTCGGCGCCAGACCGCTGTCCATGTTGGCGCCCGGGATGCGCCCGGAATAGGGATTGATCAGCGGGACATACGGGGCCTGCATCGCGATAGGTTCCGTGTTCAACTCGACCTGCACCTCATCGTCGCCGGAGGATGACTCGCCGGCCGACCCCAGGGCATCGTCCAGATCGAGATCGCCATCGGCCGCGCCGTCGGACGGGCTGGGTGCCGGCGCGGGGCCATCCGGAGGAGCGGGCTGCCCCCCCGATTTGTGCTTTGCGCGTTTCCTGTTCGTCACGTTTGTGACTCCTTCCAAACCAAGAACGTAACAGCGTTTACCGGCATTCGCCACGGTGGGCTGCAAGCAAATCCACCGGCTGGGAAGCGTCGTCCCGCTGCGAACTCCTTGACAGGCCCTTGCTTCGTTTCTACCATCCGTCGGCTTTGAATCGGGCGGAATCAGCACCGCCACAGACGCGAGGACTCTCCAATGGCCAACACCAAAAACCTCGACAGGGCCGGGCGCAAGGCTGCAAAGCGCGTGGCCAGGCGGAACATCAAGAGCCAGGTCGCCGACCTCACGCTCAAGCAGCGCAAGGCGTTGCGTAAGCACGAGGGCACGCTGACTGAGTTCCTGCGGGAGCAGAACGAAGCCGAGTGAGAACCGGGGACCGCCTGGCGGTCACGTCCTCAGCGCCCGCAGAGCTCGCCGCGCCCCCGCCCTACCGTGGTGGGAGCCCCGCCCCCTCTCCATCGGTTCCGAATCGGGCCAAACGTGTCCGATCTCGTGGATCTGTTTGCCCTTTTCGGCCGGAGCCGGTCTGATCAAAGAGTGAATAGTCGTAGCCTTTGGCGCGTCTAGTCGTTACCCACCCCGGCCCGGGCAGGGGTGTCTTTGACGGAGGAGGTCCATGCAGCCGGAGTCGCGCGAGCATTACTGCAGCTACTGCCTCAGGCTGCTGGAACGCGACGACGAGCTATGCTCGAGGCCTTCGTGCGCCCGTCCCAGGCCCTCCTCGGGCTGGTCCTACTTCTACGACGGCGGCGAGAACATCGACGGCCGTTTCCGGATCCGCAACCGTCTCGGGGTCGGGGGCGCCGGCGTCACCTACCGGGCCATCGACCTGGCCGCAGAGGACCCGGAGCACCGGGACGTGGCCATCAAGATCCTCCACAAGGACCGCTACCAGGGCATTCTCAGGGACAGGCTCCGCCTGGAGGGGGAGGTCCTCAGGCGCTTCCATCACCCCAACATCGTGTCGTTCCGGGGACTCAAGGTGGAGGGGGGCGAGCCTTACTATCTGGCCACCGGTTTTGTCGCCGGCGGCAGCCTGGACGAGTTCCTGCGCGACGTGCGGCGCCTGTCCGCCCGGACCGTCCTGCAGGTGGGCGCCCAGATCGCCCGGGCACTGGCTTCGGCCCACGCCATCGGCGTGACCCACCGCGATCTGAAGCCCTCCAACATCCTCGTCCGTGACCGGGCAGAGTATCCGCTACAGATCCGCGTCGCCGACTGGGGCATCGCCAGGGCCGTTCCCGAATTCATCCCACGCAAACACGTCACCATCCAAGGAGGGTTCGTCGGTACGCCCGAGTTTGCTTCGCCCGAGCAGCTTCGAGGCGAAGCGAGCGTCGGCCCCCCCACCGACATCTTCGGCCTGGGCGTGCTCATGCATTCGCTGGCCGGAGGGCAGCCGGTGCGGGACCTGGTGGCCCGCGGTGCCGTGGACTACCGCTCGTTGCGCGAGGGGGCTTCGCGTTACGAACGCCTACCGCTGACGTCCGACGGCAACAACGAACCCCACCTGCCCCTCCTCGACGAGCTGGTCGACCAGCTCATCACCCGCACGCCGGAGGCTCGACCCAACGCCGAGACCGTCGCGGCCTATTGCGAGGAGCTGATCGAGGCGGGGGATACCACCCCAAAATCGGGCAAGCAGCTGTCTCCTTTGCCCGAGCTCGTACCCGCAGCAGCCTTCGAGACCCCCAAGGAGGAGCTCTTCCTGCCACCGGACGGCGACAAGGCTCCCCCACTCCAGCTCAGCGGTGAAACCCAGGAACGCAAGGCGCCGACCACGGTGGAAATGGCCGAACCGCCCACCCCGTCCGGGGAGCTGGAACGCGGGGACACCATGGCGATGGAATCGGACTCGAACGCTGGTGCGAGCCCGGCCGCGGCGGCCACGCTGGCGGCGCCCGCCCCCACCGCCGCGGTCGCGGACGAGACACCGGACTGCGAGAAGCCCTGGCCCGTCGAGCAGGACGCCGCGCTGTCCACCCCCACGGCCGTTCCCGAGGAGATGGAGAGCCTGCCGGCGATGGATGTCCTGAAGCCATCGTCGGCGCCCACCGCGCCGGTGATGCTCAACGAGCCCAAACCATCGCTCCCCGGTGATCCGACACTGCTCAGGGACATCGCGCCGATCCTCGAACGGGACGACGAGCCGGCGCGGCAGCGCACCTGGTGGCCGCTGGTCGCGGTCGGGCTGGTGCTGGCTGTCGTGGCCGCGGTGGCGGCCTCGCCAGCGGTTCGGGCCACCTGGTCTTCCCGGCTGGATTCCCTGTTCGCCGGTGAGACGGATCCGCTAGCGGGGGGGAACCCCGCCCCCGATCTGCAGCTCGGTATCGGCATGCTCTCTGATGGCGGCATCCATCTCAGCCCGGGGGGACGGCGCCTGGGACTGCCCACCCCTGCGCGCTCCGACAAGCGGCGCATGCAGCGCTCCAAGCCGGAGGTCGAGGCGGTGGAGACGCCGGAGGTGACGACGCCCGCGAAGACGGCCAGTGCCCCGGCCAAGCACAGCCCGCGTTCCACAAGATCGGTGTCACCCAAGCAGGTCGCAACCCAGGCGAAGGAGGCCGAGGGCAGCGCCGAGACAGCCGCCCTGGAGGAGAGCGCCGCTGGAAGTGAAGCCGAGGCTGCCGAGTCGGCTTCCGCCCCTCAAGAGGGTTTTGTCATCGATCACGGGACCGTCGAAGAGGGCGCCGAAAAGGACTCGGGCCCCCGCAGCAAGAGCCGGCCCATCTGGTCCCGTCGTCCCGGCGCCCCGAGGGTGGGCAGCTCGGGCTACAAGACCAGCCGCAAGAAGGAAGCCTCGGCCGGCCCCAAGGAGCCGCCCAAGACCGACCCGCCGCCGCCGCCCGACGCCAAGGAAGAAGAGGAAGAAGAGGAAGAGCAGACGGGTCCCGGCGCCAAGTTCCACAAGAAGGACTAGACTCCCAGCCGTACTCGTACGAAACGAAGACTCAGTCCGCGTCCATGGACTGCCCGTGGCGGCGAGCCATGTGCCGGATCATGCGGTCGGCTACGTCCGCGGCGTGTGTGCCGCCGAGGCCGGCGGAGGGCATCACACAGACGACGACCTGGGGATGGTGGGCGGGGTCGGGGGAGCCGGCATCTTCGTGCTCCGGCTCCAGGACACCGACAAACCAGGAGTCGGTCACCAGGGCGCCGTGGCTGCCGGGCCGCTCCGAAGAACCGGTCTTGCCGAAGACCCGTCCACGATAGGGATTGTCGCTCATCGGCGTGGACGCGGTCCCCGCCGCGACCACCTGGCGCATACCCTTGCGCACGCGGCCCGGAGCGCCTTCTGGGAGCGCCACTTCGGTGGCGGGATCCGGCGCCAGCTCCTTGCCGTCCACAGCAGCGATCAGCGTGGGATGGACCAGCTTGCCGTCGTTGGCCACCACCGCGGCCACGCGGGCCATCTGAAGCGGCGTGGCGTAGACCTCACCCTGTCCCACGCCGCAGGCCGCCATCTCCGGGTCGGTGAGCAATCCCTCGGGGAAGCTCCCGGTCCAGCCGTAGAGGGCGTCTCCGGGGGCCACCGGGCGCCCACCGGCATCGGTCAGCGGCGCCTGGCGCTTTTTGCGTGCATCCACGGAAGAGGGCACCAGATCGATGACGCTTCCGAACCCCAGACGATGAGCCAAGCCGGCCAGGGGTACCAGCTCGTCGCGCAGCTCGGAGCTGGCGATGCCCGTGTTCACCCAAGACTCGCGCAACGGCTTGTACATCAGCAGGGTGAGGTAGCCGAAGTAGAGATTGGACGAACCGCCCAACCCGCGGGTGAGGTCGGTGCCGGCAGGCAGGGGTGCCCCGCGGAAGTTCCGCAGGTTGCTGCGGAGCCGGATCGCATCGGTCCCGTCGCTGGCCCAGCGTCCACCGCCCGGTGTCAGACGGCTGATCTCGGCCCCCCTGAGCGTCCCGCTGGAGGCCTTGCTCAGCCCGGCGGGCAGCTCGCCCTCCAGCATCGCCTGCACCTCGGGGTCCTGCGATGACAGGGCGGCGAGGGCGGTGACGATCTTGAAGGTCGATCCGGGGTGGGTCCAGGCCATGCCCCAGGCCCCGGCGGCGCCCGGCCCCGTGGCTTCCTCGGACAGGGCCGTCAGGATCTCCCCGGTGACCGCATCGAGGATCAACAAGGCCCCCCGCAGATCCGCTGGCCCCGGTTCGTAATCCAGCCCTGCGTCGGCGAGGATGTGCTCCACGAGCTCCAGCTGGGCGTTCATCTCGTCCACGGCCGCGGCCTGCAGGACCGGATCGATGGTGAGGGCCACGTGGGGTGACTCGCCGCGAGCACGGCCAGAGCTCAGAGCCAGGGACGCCTCCCGAACCGGCTCCAAGCTTGTCGCGAGCGGCCCGCCGTCCTGAGGGTGCACCGCGTCCGCTGACGCGACGAGCAGCAGGCCGCCCGGGCAGGAAAGGGCGTCGCAGTCGAGGATTTCCACCGGGAGATCCTCCGGGCCGGCCACGGTCACCCGGACCGCTCCTTCCCGGTATATCGCCGTCCCTTCCGCCGCTCCCAGCAGCTCCAGGCGATCTCCCTGGCGTCTCAGGTGCAGGTGTTCCGAGGTGACGCCCTCGGGCACCAGCTTGCCACCGCCATCGACGACCAGGCGGTGTAGCTCACCATCCCGCAGGACGTGGACGGCACCCAGCAGGGTCGTCGCACCGGTACGGTAAGTGACCTGGGCCGACCGACCCCTGACCGCATCGCGATCGTGCTTGAGCGGCTCGGCGCGGCCGGCGTAGATGGCGTACCCGCCGAAGGGCTGGTAGGGCCGCCGCATCGGGTCCTCCTGGCGGAAGAGCGCCACCCTCTGCTGGGTCCGGTTGACCACCTGGAACGGTGCCTCGCTGCCGGGCCGGTAGCGGACGGTGAGGTCCGGCTCCAGCTCGAACACCGTGGTGGTCGCCATCTCTTCTCCCGGCAGGATCAGCATCGACTCCTCGTCGCCGCCGGAGCCGACCAGCCACTCGCTGCCCTCGGCGAGCCCCGGCACCTCCCGGACGACGGTCATGCGTAGCGGGACCGAGGCCCTCGTCGCCAGGGCGGGTTCCCTCTTCCACGGCGCGCGGCTGGCTCGACGAGCGCGGCGCTCGGTCTGCGGGTGTAGCCCGGCCAGGGCCCCCCCGTCGAACTCCAGGCGGACGCCGCCCATCGCCTGGTCCGGGGTCGCCGTGGGCTGCCGCACACGCAGGGCCAGCAGGTTGCTCCCCCGCCGCACGGTCACGGGCAGACGCGCACTCTCTCCCGGCAAGTAGGGCAGCGACGACGCGGGCAACGCGACGCCGTTGAGGTAGGCCTCCTCGAGGATGCCGTCGAGGGAGATCTCGAGGCTATCGGGCCCAGCCGCCGGCGCGTCAAATCGCATCTGCAGATAGCCGGTGAGGCCCTTGTCCTGGGGTGCGGCCGTCTGAACCCACAGACGCCCCCCCTCCCCTTCGCGGGCCGGGGACCAGGTCCGTCCGCCGTCGAAGACCTCCGTCCAGTCCATGTAGCGACGACGGCCGGCCAGGGCCTCGACGGGCTCGGCGCCGGCGATGTCCGCGCGGACGCCGGCCAGCTGCCCGTAGCCGGACGGCCGCCCCGTGTAACGGGCCCGGAGCTCGAGCAGGTGGATCCCCGGCTCCAGCGCCAGGTCGACCGTCACGGCGGTGCCCCTCACGTGGGCCAGCTCCCGGCCGTCCATCCACACGGTGACCGGCAGCGCGGAGTCGACGCCCAGCACGCCGGCGCTGGCCTCGGCCACGGACAGGGTCCGGACCGCCGACCATTCCATCGTCTCACCGGGTGCCAGGCGAGCCGGATCGAACTCCCCGGGCGGGGGGAGCACCAGGCCCCCTTCGTCCAGGTGCACGCCCGTGGGGGGGACCTCGTCGTCGCCCACCCGCAGGGACCAAACGCCGGCGTTCTCCAGCCCCAGGCCCTCGCCGCGCTCCATCACGGTGATGGTGCCGGGGACCTGGCCACGATTGTATTGCCGGGCCAGGCGAGCCAGCTGGGAGGTGATGGTGGGGCCCACCTCCTCGGTGAAGCCGGTGGGGTCACCGTCGGCGGATTCCACGACCAGGAAACCGCGGCGCAGGGTGATGACCCCCCGCTCCACCCCCTCGAGGAATCGCTCCTGCAGCTCACGGTGTTCGACGGACTCGGGGATGACGCGGCCCTGGAGCGGACGCATCCTGTCCCCGCCACCGAAGAGCATGTTGGGACGGGTCGTGGAAAGACGCACGGTGGCGTCCTCCCCGCCGCGGTCCACGAAGGACAGGTAGGCCTGCCCCCCCTCGGAATCGTCATTTTCCTGGGGTGTGGTGACCGTGAACTGCGGTTCCAGCACCTGCCGCTGGGCCACCACCTTGCCCGTCCCGTCGGCCAGCGGCACCGAACTCCAGCGCTCCTCGATGGTGATCTGCAGGTCGAAGCCCGGCCCGGTCAGTCGATCGCCGGAGAGCAGCTCGGCCGAGGGGCCGCCGACGGCCAGCTCCAGCTCCTCGTCCCCGCGCCAGCGGGATACTCCCGGCACCTCGGCGGCTGCCCGCATCGACCGCTGTTGCAGGCGGAATACATCCCCCCCGGACGGCACCAGGTGGGCCACGCCTCGGGTCCGCTCGAACGCCGGGCGGGCCGACGGCTTCAGCTGCTCCAGGACGACGCGATGGTCCACGTAGATCCGGTCCATGGTCCCCGTCGCGGCCCCCGCCGGGTCTCCGCCGATGTCGATGCGCTTGAACCCTCCCCGGGGCCCCTGGTCGGTCTCGCGGGCCGCGAAGACGCGCAGCGGCACCGACATCACTTCAACCTGGTGCTTACCCCGTCGAGCCTCGTGGAAGACGAATTCGGTGCGGTCGATCTCGAAGGATTCGCCATCCGCCAGCAGGCGGGACGTCAATCCCGGGCGGCCCAGGCGGAAGCCCTTGCGTACCGGCCGGATCACGAACCCGCCATCCAGATCATCCACCGGGACTTGCACCAGGTTCATGCGGTTTTGTTGCTGCGCGGCGCGCTGGATCTGGACCGTGCGGTAGCCCATCGCCGTGGCACACAGCACGCCTGCGATCAGCAGGGCATGCCCGGCCCGCCGGAGCCATTGGGGAGCCCGTTCGGCGCTCTTGGATTTCATCGTCCGGCCTCCTCGTTGATGGCTGGCGGCCGGTAACGGGTGGCCAGCATCACCATGGCGATGGCCGGCAGGCAGAACAGCAACATATGAGAGCCGCCCGCCGCCATGAAGGGCAGCGGCTGCCCCATCACCGGCGCCCAGCCCGTGACCGAGGCCAGCACCACGACCACCTGGATGGCCAGCATCAGCAACGCGGCGGTGGCCAGCATCCGCGCCCGGTCGATGACACCGCGGCCGCTCAGCTCCGGCCGGGAAGCCGACGTCACGCCGGCCACCGCGCGCATCCCGACCAGCACGATCAGGGTGTAGGTGCCCCAGGTGAGCAGCAGCCCCACCAGCCCCAGCCGGTTGGCCAATACGGCCAGCACGAAGTCGTCGTGGGCCGCCGGAGGCAGGGGCGGCAGGGGTGCACCGAAGCCCCGCCCCAACAGACCCCCATCCAGCACGGTCCACAAGGAGAAGATGTACTGTCCGGAGGTGGCGGTGTGGGTCCAGGGATCGATCCAGGTGTGGAACCGCTCCGAGACCGTGCCGTCACCGATGGCGACGGACGCCCACACCCCGGCGCCGGCCAGACCAAAGAGCACGGCCTGCTCCACGTAGACGTTCTCTGCGAGGGCGCGGGGCGGCCAGAACTTACGCTCGGGGCGCACCAGCGTCAGGTGGTACATGCTCCACAGGAACAAGCCCAGCAAGAGGATGGGCGAGATGTCGTCCAGGCCGAAGCAGAGCGCTGCGATGAGCAGCAACGGCAACCCGTGGATCATGTAGTTCCAACGCTGGATCAGACCCTCGCGCCCCGGCAGACGCAGCTGCTTGTCCTCCAGCGCACGTACGCTGAGGAAGGCCACGAACACCATCAACAGGGTCTTGGCCGCCTCCACCGGCTGGAGCGAGCCGATCCAGGGCAGGGGAATCCCTTGCTCACCGAACGGCAGCTGCATCGCCAGCAGGCCCGCCGCCAACAGCCACAGTAGCCAGATGCGGGAGACGCCACCGGCCATGCGAGCCCCGAAGGCCGCCCCGATGGGACGCTCCAGGAACAGCCAGGGATTGGCGCGGACCCCGAAGCGCGTCCGCGCCAGCCATGCGGCCAGCACACCCACCAGCACCACCCCCAGCCCGACGGCCACGAAGACCGCCTGGCGAGCAGCCATCAATGCATGGCGTGGATTCCCCGGGGAGGACAGCTCGACGAGCAACGGGAGGCCCACCGCCACGAGCACCGCCGGCCCGTGCAAGACCGCGGCGTTGGCCCCGTGGAGGTACCCGAGCCGCACCAGTCCGAAGGTGAGCAGGACGTAGGCCAGTGCGGCCGTCGCCACCCCCCAGGCCAGCTTGGCTTCCGGCGTACCGGGCGCCTCACCGCCCAGCAGGGCGAAGGAGGTGGACGGCATGCGGAAGCGGAACACGGATTCGTGACGGTCGCCGCTGATGATCAGCCCCGAACCCCGCACCAGCGGGAGGGCCACCCGGCGCGCCGGGCTGCCACCGGATGGGTGGAGCCACAGGTAACCTTGACGATCGTCCAGGGTCCAGTCGGGATCCGTGCTGATCAGCGATACGTTGCCGGACTCTCCCCGGCGAAGCTGCAGAAACACGGGCGCCCCCGTGGACCACGGCAGATCGCCGCCGGGCCCCACCACCAGCACCCCGTCCTCCGGGTCGAACGGCGTACGGGGGGGGGAGGCGGGGACCTCCAGATCCAGGGATCCGTCCACATCGATGGTCGCGGTGTAGCGGGTATAGCCGATGGTGAGCACGTCGCCGGCGCGGATGGGCGCCGGTCGGTCGGCCGGGCGGTGGGGGCCGTCGCCGCGGTCCAGCCGGATACGGTGTTCGTGCCGGTCGGCCGGCGTGGGGAACTTGAGCAACGGGGTGCGGCCCCGCATGGTGATCTGGGCTAGTGCGCCGGTGGCCTGCTCCGGCCGCTTGCGCTGGATCTGCCCCTCCGTGTCGTCGATCCAGCCCACCGTCGCCTCGTAGCGAGGGCCGATGAGCGGCAAGGCACCCGCCAGGCGCCGCAGCAACCGCGGGGACAGCCGGTAGCGCTGGTCGGCCGGTGACCGCAGTACCATCCCCGGTAGCACCACACCCACGCGCTCCACGGTCCAGATCTCGCCGTCCAGCACCAGGCGATCCCCTTCGGCCAGCTCGGGATGGTGCGCATCCACGCCGTTGATCTCCAGCCGCCTGTCCGCGGTCAGGCTCTGGATGTGGGGGCCGTCGTCGTCGAAGCGGACCAGGGCGTGGAACGGGGCCCCACTGGGGTCCTGGAGGACCACGTCACAGCCCGGGTCCGTGCCCACCGTCACCGGCGTCTCACCGGCTCCGATGTGCAGCTGCCAGGTCTCCAGTGAGGGGCCTTCATCGCCGCCCGCGCTGACCAGCGCCCCAGCTCCGAGGGCCAGCACAGCAAAACAGACGGCCAGCTGAGGGGTAAGCGTGGAGGACGGCCGCGAGGACGTCCGTGAGATGGCCAGGATGGCCAGGAACGCCAGGATGCCGGTCCAACCCAGGAGATAGACGGCCGGCATCGTGGCGAGCTCCTATCCTTCGACCACGGTCAATCCTTCCTCCAGGGAGATGGAGAAGAGGACCGGGTCCGGTAGGGCGAGACGCCGCCGGAGGGCCCGTGGAAGATCCCCGTATGCAGGGGGAGGGGCAGCCCGGGCGTCGCGTTCGCCAGGTTTGGGTTGTGGGGTCACGCTGACCTCGGCGGCCACCTCCGCGGGGTGGGGGCTCGTCAGGGAGGGCAGCTCTTCGAGCGCTTCCATCTCCTCCGGTTCCACGATCTCCGGTTCCGGGGGATCGAGGAGCGAGTCAAAGCCGGGGCGCCGGGGGCCAGGCTCAGGAAGAGACGGCAGGGAGTCGGCCTCCCGCCGTGGCTCTTCCCGAGGGGGGCTCCCCGCCGACGGCGGGGCCGGGGGGGGCGGCGTTTCGGGAGGCCTGTGCTCGATGGTGGGGGGGAAATCGCCCACGGAGACCCCCGCGATGCCGGGCAGGATCACCCTGAACAACGTGTTGCCCACCATCAGGTCGTCCCCCAGCTGCAGGGGCTGGGCCACCGCACCTTCCTTGGCGATGAGGCGCAGCAGGGCGCCGTTGCGCCGCCGCAGGAAGACGGGGCAGACCTTGCTCAGCGCCCGCACCTTGGGCTCGCTGCCCCGCAGGTCGATCTCGGCGTGACGGCCGGCGACCATGATGGAATCGCTGGTGAACGACTCCACCGGAATCTCCCCGGTGCGGGTGCGGATCTTGCCGTCCCGCTTCACCGAGGGGTGCCACAAGATGTTCTCGCTCACGGCCCGATCGGGTAAGGAGACCTCGCACTTTCGACGATCCCGCCCGATGCGGTACGTGGCGCCCACCGCGAGCTCCGTGGGCTCGGCCGGCACCGTGACCTCGCCCAGGTAGGGCCAGCGCTCGTCGCCGCCGTGGGGAGACGTGTTGAAGTTCAGCAGAACGTTGGCGAACTCGATGGTGTGCTCGGGGCCGGGCAGCGGGACACGGCGCCCCATCTGCAGGGGGGTCCCGTCCAGCGTCACGTCCCGGCGGAGCGGTTCCAGGTACGCGGCCCCGTCCTCGACCCGGAAGCGGGACGCCGGGGCGGACATCAGCGGCGCCACCGTGCCGTCCAGGCCGATATCGAGCTTGTAGCCGCGCATCACGGACGAGAAGTGGATCTTCTGTAACAAGACCGAGCGGCGGCTGAGGATCACCGATGGATCCGGATCCGGCTCGGGGATCACCGTCATCCCCCCCATGGGGGCTATCTCGTCGGGGATCAGGGTCCCCAGCCCGTCGTCCCGCACGACCGCCGCCGTCTCGGCCTTGGACTCCGCGGAGATGAGCATCACTTCCAGCACGGGCATCTCCGAGTTGGCCTCGGTGATCGTCACGGTGTCCCCCTGGGCGGATGGGGTCTGCCGCAGCTGGAACTCGTCCGCCAGGTCGACGTTGAGGCGGTGGTTCACCCCCTCCTGGCCCGGGTAGCGGTGCAGCGTGTACAGCGCCGACGCCGGTAACGCCTCGTGCTGGCCGTTGTCCAGCCAGTGGCGGCCGATGGTGAAGGCCAGCTGATCGTCGTAGAACGTGCCCACCGAGCGGAACCCGCCCTTGCCGCCGGCTTCCTTGGGTACCCGTACGAAGACCTCGGCGAAGGGCGAGGAGTCGGCGGATGGCCCCAGATAAAGGTTGGGCAGCAGCGCGGTGGCGAACTCCCCCTCTTCCAGCCCGAGCGGGCGGCCGCCCATGGCTGGCTCGCCGTCGCCCACGATGTGGATCCGAACCGGCCGGTCGGGCACCGCCAGGCGCCAGTCCCGCTCGTCGATCATGCGCAGGACCTGCTTTTCTACCAGCGCCTGGAGCTGCTCCTCCCAGGGGCTCACCATCTGCTCGAGGCTGCGCTGCCGGTCTTCACGATTGAGCAGGATCAGGATGTCGGAATAGATCGCCCCATCCAGCCGTGCGGCAACCTCCTCGAGGTGGACGCTGAGGCCGCCGCGGGCGGCCCAGTAACCGGCGCTGCTCCAGACGTAATCCGGGTAACGGACCAGGTCCCCCTCCGCCTTGAATCGCATCAGGCGGAAGTTGTAGAAGCCGTTTTGCTGATCGTCCACCGGAAGCCAGCGCTCCTGGGACGTTCCACCCCTTGCGACCAGCCCTTTGAACCATCCACCGATTCCGCTTGCCATGTTCTTTCCTCCGGGTCTGTTTTCCCCGGTACGCTTGATCCGTTAGTCGAAGCCGGACCGGGAACTATTCAACCCTCGATCTTCACGATACCCCTGCCGGGGCCCTGGCACAGTTTCAACGCCATTACCCCGACAACCGATCCACCGTCCGAATTCCGGACGGGGGGTCCGGAATCCGGACTCCTGCCCGCAGCGTGCCGGGCCATGGAAAGGCCGCATCTCCCACGAAGACTGGGGTTACGCGGGATTCCATGGCGCCGGGCCGGGCTGGCACGAATCTTGAGGAGGCTATCCCATGGCAGCCACCCAATGGGGGGTGGTACCACGCCGGCGTCGAGTGATCCCACAGGCCAGTAAACATACTGGGGGAGCCGTGGCGTAGCTACGTCCCGTCAAGTGGTGTAAGAGCCGCGGCTCCTCCTACCTCAGTTC
>CAZDDH010000190.1:0-16456 GCA_964504165.1 uncultured Rickettsiales bacterium
CCGAGGCCTGCAACGGCTACGACGACGACTGCGACGGCGACGTGGACGAGGGCTTCGACGCGGACGGCGACGGCTACACCACCTGCAACGGCGACTGCGACGACAACGACGCCGCCGTCAATCCGGGCGTGGTCGAGGTGGCCGGCAACGGCATCGACGACGACTGCGACGGCACCGTCGACGAGTCGGTGTACTGCAACCCCTACGAGCCGGTGGACGCGGTCGGCGCCGTCAAGGTGTACGACCTCAACTTCCCCATGTTCGGCTCCGGCACCGAGACCATCACCATCGGCGCCCAGACCACCTTCAACGGGTTCGACGCCTATCAGCTCTCCGGGATCACCGACATCCAGGGCATGGCGTTCGATTACTTCATGTGGTGCGACCCGGCGGACGGCGCCGTCTACAAGTACGGCATGGAAGCCACCCTGCCCAAGTACGGTACCCTCACCGAGACCGAGACCCCCGGCCGGATGTTCATCCCGGCGGCCGACGACATCGGCCAGGGCATGACCTGGAGCGAGAACACCGTCGTCGGATACGACATGGGCATGGCCTACGACATGGACACCACGGTGGATTACTTCGACCTGGGTCCGCAGACCATCACCGTGGGCGGCACCGTGTACACGGCCATCCACTTCTACGTCGAGTACGAGATGGTGGACACCCAGGGTTACCTGGGCGGCAACATCACCGGCACCTACGACATCTGGGTCGTCGAGGACATCGGCATCGTGCGTTACTGGTACGAGTGGACCAATCCGATGAACAACTTCGCCCTGGAGACGTTGTTCACCAAGGAGATGGTCTCGGTCACCATGCCATAGCCAGCCACGGCCCCGGGTACCCGCCATGAACCTCCCCCTCGACAACGAACGATTCCGCGCCATCGCGCGCCCCTTCGTCCTGCTCGAGCAGGTCATCCAGGCCCGCAAGCAGAAGCCACACCTCGACTGGCGCAGCGCCCTGGCCCTCATCGCCACGCTGGCCTTCCAGGTGGTCTTCCTGCTCGTGGCCGCCGGCAGCGAGGTCCGCTACTTCTCGTGGATCGGAGTCACCGCCTGGCTCGCCGGCGGCTTCTTCTTGCTGTTCTTCCTGGCCCGCAGCGTGCGCTACTACCTGCGCAAGAAGGGCCTGCCGTCCCTGGCCGAGGAGCTCCGCAGCCTCCAGCCGGCCCGCGCCGAACTCGAGGAGCTGTACGACTACATGGAAGGGCGGTTCTACGTCCTCATCGACTACGTGTCCCTGGAGGAGATCCAGGGCCTGGTCTCGTCGTCCGAGCCCCCGCGTCACGACTCGGTCTGATCCCCGATTCCTCGTCCCGTTCCTATCTTCGTCACGGGGCTCCAGCTCGGTGACGTCTTTCCGCGAGGGTCTCTAGCCTCGTCCCCCTCATCTTCTTTCTCTCCGCATCCCCCCCACCAAGCCCAATAATCAAATCACCGGGGCCGCAAGTTCCAGCGGCCCATGCCGATGGAGGTGGCGCGGCGGGGCATCGACATGCTGTTTGCCGAGGATCCGGCAGGGGGGAGGGGCAGGGAGCTGGCGTTCTTTGGCGGGGAGCCGTTGCTGGGGTTCCCGCTGATCCAGGCGCTGGTTGCCGAGGTGGAAGAGCGATCCCAGCGGGAGTCGATCCCGGTGTCGTTCCACCTGGTCACCAACGGCACGCTGCTCACCGAGCCCATCGTGCGCTTCATGGCCGAGCACCGTTTCCGTATCGCCGTCAGCCTGGACGGGGACCCGCAGGCCCATGACGCCAACCGCCGCTTCCGCAACGGCCGGGGCAGCCACCGCGCCGTCGTGGCCGGCATCCAGCTGGCCCGGTCCATCGCCCCCGAGCAATGGTCCCGGGCCTTTGCCGTGGTCCACCCATCCAACGCGGGCATGCTCCCCGAGTCCTTCGACGCGTTGCTAGAGCTGGGCCTGTGGGACATGGCCTTCAATCTGGACGTTGGCTGCGCGTGGGATCGAGCCACCCGCGGCCGCTACGGCGCTGCCCTGCGCCAGCTGGGCGATCGCTACATCGGCGCCTACCGCCAGGGCCGCAAGGTCGCCCTCAACCTCTTTGATAGCAAGATCGCCGCCGCCATCACCGACCATCCCTACGGCCTCAAGCGATGCAGCTTCGGTTGCCTGGAGCTCCACGTCACCCCGGCCGGCCGCCTCTACCCCTGTGACCGCGTGGTCCGGGAGGACTCCGACGATGATCTGGTCATCGGCGACGTCTGGAGCGGCCTGGATCTCACCCGCCGCGACGCCCAGGTCACCACCAAGAACGCCATGGATCCCGACTGCGCCGGCTGCGACTTCCGCAACCGCTGCATCCACTGGTGTGGCTGCGTCAACCACATCATGACCGGCTCGGTATGTTCAATTACAGGGGTAGCTCGTTCCGTTGTATTCCAGCTCGGTGGCTCCGGATACGTTGATTCCCTCGGCAAACGCCTCGGCCTCCTCGGCGTTCAAGCAGTCGTTCCAGCCTATCCGCAAATCCCAACCCACTGCCGTAAGGCTTGGAAGCCCTTCGATGTCCGTCAACGCGTCGTTTCCGATGATCCAGAAGTAGTCTCCGGTGCTTATGAGCGACGGTATGTCGAAGGTCGTCATCGAGTCGTTGTTATGGATGGTGAAGTAGTCGGCCGTTGACGCGAGAGCAGGGAAATAGAAACTCGTCAACGATTCGTTTTCATAGACCGTCAACGAGTGCACGTCCGTGAGGGACGGCAAGGTCAGTTCCGTCAGAGCACTGTTGCTCGAGATGGCCAACAGGCCCAAGAAGACACCCACGGACTCGACGCCGGAAAGATCGACGGTCGTAAGGGCATCATTGCTGGCAAGGGTCAGTCTGCCACGCAGGGACGTGATGCCAGGTAGCTCGACACTCGTCAGGGAGTCGTTGCCACTGATATCCAGGGCATTAGCGTTGGTCAATGCTGGTGTCTCGAAGCTCATAAGGATAACGTTGGACACAACCTCGAAGTCCCTGTCCACGGATGCGAGAACAGGTAGTGCGAAACCCGTCAGGCCAGCGTTGTGCCCGATGTAGATCGAGTCGTCGACCATGGTCAAGGCCGGTAGGTCGAAGCTGGTCAGGGAGTCGTTGCGGTATATGTAGAGCGAATTTCCGACGAACGTGAGTGCGGGCAGATTGATTGACGTCAGAGATTCGTTGTCTGTGATGTGAAGAAAACCGCCCGTGTCCGTGAGACACGGAAGATCGATCTCCGTGAGCATATCCAGGTCTTCGAATTCCAGATGTCCTGAAACACTCTCGCATAGCCTGACGGCCTGGTACTCTTGGTTATTGTAGATCAACCGGTCTCCGAAGCAGGGTTCCGCATCGTTGCAATCCAAGACGGTATCGTCATCCCCCGTATCGTCATCAGCGATGTCGTCGTCGTCGAGCGCATCGGCATCGTCGTCATCCTGTGTAGAGATGTCGTCGTCGTCGACGACGGAACAACTCAAAAGGAGGATGGATAAGAACGACGACAACGCCAAATATTGATATTTGGGCATGGATTCTCCGAGCGGCAAGGAGTGTTGCGACTTATTTGGTTTTACCAGGTGCCCCGAGATTTCCCCAGATGCCTACCCACAGACCAGCTTGGTCAGGTCCTTGGTCAGGTTCTTCTCGTGGCTCTCCAGCGTGCCGCCACCGATCTCCAGCAGCTTGGCGTCGCGCCACAGCCGCTCCACCGGCCACTCCTTGGTGTAGCCGGCGCCGCCCAGTACCTGCATGGCGTTGTCCGCCACCTGCTTGCCCACCGGGGCGCAGAACAGCTTGGCGGCGTCCGAGCCGATGCGGTTGCGGTTGGTGGGGGTCACCGAGTGGGCCACGTGGTACGTCAGGCAGCGGGCGGCCTCGGTCATGGCGTAGGAGTCGCCGATGTACTTCTGGATCTGGCCGAAGCGGTTGATGGACTGGCCGAAGGCGACCCGGTCCTGAGCGTAGTTGATCATGATCTCGACGCAGCGATCGGCGATACCCAGGCTCTGGGCCGATAACCCCAGCCGCTCGATCTCCAGATTGCGCATCATGTGGGTGATGCCGCCGCCCTCTTCGCCCAGCAGGTTGGCCGCCGGCACCCGGCAGTCCTCGAAGACCAGGTCGCACATGGACGACCCGCGCATACCGCACTTGGGGGTCTTGGCTTCCGTGGCGAACCCGGGGCAGTCCCGGTCCACGACGAAGGCGCTGATGCGGCCGTCCACCTTGGCGTAGACCTGGAAGCAGAACCCCTCGGGGCCGTTGGTGATGAAGGTCTTGCGGCCGTTGAGGACGTAATGGTCGCCGTCCCGCACGGCGGTGGCCTTCATGCCCACCACGTCCGTGCCGGCCTCCGGCTCGGTCATGCCCATGCCCGCGATCCACTCACCGGAGATGACCTTGTCCAGGTAGCGCGCCTTCTGTTCATCGTTGGCGCTGTTGTTGAAGTTGTTGACGAACAGCAGGGTGTGGGCCAGGTAGGCCAGCCCGAAGCCCGGGTCCGATTTGCTGATCTCGTGGATGACGATGGTGGCCGCCACGGCGTCCATGCCCGCGCCGCCCGCCTCGGCCGGCACCGTGATGCCCAGCAGGCCGAGCTCGCCCATCTCCTGAAGCAGCTCCTTGTTGAGGTGCGGATTCTCGTCGTGCTCCGCGGCCTGGGGCTCGATCTTCTCGCGGGTGAACCGCTGGACCATCTCGCGGATCATTTTGTGTTCGGGGGTCGGGTCGAAAAGCTGGCTTGGATCGTAGGTCATGTCGTGTCCTTCGCTGGGGTGCAATGGAGAGGCAATCTATCTCAGCTGGCCCCTACGATCCAACTTGCCCCACAGGTCTTGTGCGCCGCGCCGCCGGACCAGGTCCGGGGATATCCACAGGGGAGGGGACCACTTTTCGGAGTGGTAGTTTGCGCCAACCCTCGGCATGCATGCCTGGTTTCGCTTGAACACCGGGCGGACCGTCCGTAAAGTGGGGCAGTTCTTACCCTGGAGGTCTCTTGGCGGGGTCCGCTGATTCGCTCACGCCGATGTTCCGCCAGTACCTGGCGATCAAGGAGGAGCACAAGGACGCCATCCTGCTGTACAGGATGGGGGATTTCTACGAGTGCTTCTTCGATGACGCGGAGACCGCCGCCCGTGCACTGGAGTTGACCCTCACCGCCCGCAACAAGAAGGGCGACAACCCGATCCCCATGTGCGGGGTGCCCCACCACGCGGCCAAGGGCTACATCCGCAAGCTCATCGGACAGGGGTTCAAGGTCGCGGTGTGCGACCAGGTGGAGGACCCCCGCAAGGCCAAAGGCCTGGTCAAGCGGGAGATCACCGAGGTCATCACCCCCGGCCTGATCACCGACCCCGAGGCCCTGTCCAGCCAGCAGGGCAACTACCTGATGGCCCTGCTGCCCCGGGGCGAGAACATCGGCCTGGGCTACATCGACATCTCCACCGGTGAGTTCCGCACCACCGACCTGCAGTCCATCGAGCAGGTCGTCGCCGAGGTGGACCGGCTGGAACCCTCCGAGGTGCTGCTGCCGGACTCGGCCCTGGAACACGAACTGCTGCAGGCCCTGTTCGCCGACCGATCGGTGCTGGTCAACCACCTGCCCGACCCCATGTTCGACAACCGCAGCGCCCAGGACGACCTGGCCCGCACGCTGCGGGTCAAGGACCTGAGCGCCTTCGGCATCGAGGACGTGAAGGGCCCCGGCATCGGCGCCTGCGGTGCCATCCTGGAGTACATGCGCTCCAACTGCGTGGATCAGGTGGGCCACGTGATGCGGCTGCTGCCCTACGACCTGGGCACGTCGCTGGTGCTGGACCCCCAGACCCGCCGCAACCTGGAGCTGTTCCACGCCGGGCTGGAGCGCCGCCGCAAGGGCTCCCTGCTGCACCTGCTGGACCGCACGGTGACCTCCATGGGCGCCCGCCTGCTGCGGTCCTGGATCGGCACGCCGCTGGTGGACGTGGCCCAGATCGACGAACGCCTGGATGCCGTGGAGTTGCTCCTCCACGAGCAGCAACTGCGTGCCGCCATCCGCGAGCGCCTGGAGTTCGTCCAGGACATCGAGCGCCTCAACGGCAAGCTCTCTGCCGGCACGGCCAGCCCCCGGGATCTGGTGGCCCTGGCCATCTCCCTGGAGCAGATCCCGGCCCTCAACGCCCTGCTGGACCGCTCGGACACCGCCCAGCTGCCCGTCTTCGCCCCCCTGGACCCGGTGGGCCTGGCCCGGGACCGTATCCGCGCCACGTTGTCGGACGAGCCCCCGGCCAAGCTGCAAGACGGCGGCACCATCCGCCCCGGCTTCGACGACGAGCTGGACGAGGTGGTCATGCTGGCCCGCAAGGGCAAGGGCATCATCGCCACCATGGAGGCCCAGGAGCGGGAACGCACCGGCATCAACAGCCTCAAGATCCGCTTCAACAAGGTCTTCGGCTACTTCATCGAGGTCACCCGGGCCAACCTGGCGATGGTCCCCGAGGAGTACATCCGCAAGCAGACCCTGGCCAACGCCGAGCGCTTCTACACCCCCGAGCTCAAGGAGTTCGAGGTCAAGGTGCTGGGAGCGGAGGAGCGGCGGGTCGTGCTAGAGACCGAGCTGTTCAACCAGCTGCGGGACAAGACCGCAGAGCACGCCCACGAGCTGGCCGCCGTGGCGGAACGTCTGGCCCAGATCGACGTGCTGTGCTCCCTGGCGGAGGTGGCCGAACGCAATCGCTACTGCCGCCCGACCCTGGACGACGGGGAGGTGACCCACCTGGAGGGCAACCGCCACCCGGTCATCGAGCAGATGGCCCTGCAGGAGCGGTTCGTCCCCAACGACGTGCACGCCGACACCCACGACTGCCAGGTCATCATCCTCACCGGCCCCAACATGGCCGGTAAGTCCACCATCATGCGCCAGGTGGCCCTGGCCGTGCTGATGGCCCAGATGGGCAGCTTCGTGGCCGCCGACAAGGCCCACGTGGGCATCTGCGACCGCATCTTCACCCGCGTGGGGGCCAGCGACGACATCGCCCGGGGCCAGTCCACCTTCATGGTGGAGATGACCGAGGCCGCCGCCATCATGCTGCACGCCACCCGCAAGTCGCTGGTGCTGCTGGACGAGATCGGCCGGGGGACCAGCACCTTCGACGGCCTCTCCATCGCCTGGGCGGTGGCCGAGTTCCTCCACGACAACGTGGGCTGCCGGACCCTGTTCGCCACCCACTACCACGAGCTCGTCGAGCTGTCCCAGACCTGCCCACGGGTCAAGAACTTCAACATCGCGGTGACCGAGTGGGGGGATGACGTGGTGTTCCTGCGTACGCTGAAGGAGGGGGGCGTCAGCCGCAGCTACGGCATCGCCGTGGCCCGCCTGGCCGGCCTTCCCGACCCGGTGCTGCAGCGGGCCAAGGAGGTGCTGGCCAACCTGGAGAGCAACGCCATCGACGAGGTGGGTGGCCCCAAGCTGGCCCGCAAGCAGGGGCGCAGCGCCTCGGCGTCCTCCCAGCTGGACCTGTTCGGCGACCGGGAGGGCATGCTGACCCAGGAGTTGCGTTCCCTGGACGTCACCGCGCTGACCCCGCTGGAGGCGCTCAACGAGATCGATCGGCTGCGCAAGCTGGCGGGGGTCGAGTGAACCGCCGGGCGTTTTGCTCCGCCGCGGTTCTGGCGCTGATCTGGCTGCTACTGGCCGGGTGCAATGGTACCCCCGAAGAAGCGCCCGCCCCCGCTATTCCGACACCCGCCGAGGCCGCCGCCGACGCCCCCACCGATGGCCGCCCGCTGGTCTTCGTCGATGCGGGGCACGGTGGCGGCAACAGCGGCGCCGAGGGGGTCTCTGGTGCCCTGGAGAAGGACCTGGTGCTGGCCGTCGCCACCCAGCTGGACAAGCAGCTGAGCCAGACGGGCCTGGTCCGGGTCCAGCTGAGCCGCAGCGCGGACGAGGAGCTGGGCCTGGTGCACCGGCCGCGGCTGGCCAACAAGGTGGCCGCTGACGTCTTCGTCAGCCTGCACATGAACTGGAGCGAGAACGCCAAGGCCACCGGCATCGAGACCTACTACCTGAACACCGCCACCGACGAGGCCGCCGAGCGCCTGGCCCGCCGCGAGAACCTCAACGCCGAGGACCAGCCCACGGACCTGGAGGCGATCCTCGCCGACCTGCGCCTGGCCGGCAACGTGGACGCCAGCCGGGCTCTGGCCCAGCGGGTCCACGGCAGCCTGCTCGACGGGCTCGAGGAGTTCTACGGGGAGTCGGAGGTGCGGGACCGGGGCCAGCGCACGGCCCTGTTCGCCGTGCTGGTGCGGGCCGAGATGCCCGCCGTACTGGTGGAGCTGTGTTTCCTCAGCAACGAGGAAGAGGAGCGGCGCGCCCGCACGCACGCCTATCAGGAGAAGGTTGCCGAGTGCCTGGCGGACGGCATCATCGGATTCCTGCGGGACCAGGGGCGCCTGCCACCGCCCGATCCCCTGGGGGACCCCCATGCAGATGGATGACGCGCTGGCGGTCTACCTGGACTACCTGCGCGTGGAGCGCGGCCTCAGCCACAACAGCCGGGCAGCCTACCGCCGGGACCTGACCAAGCTGGTGGATTACCTCAAGGCACGCAATAGGAGCGCCGTCGGCGACGTAGACAGGGATGTGTTGATGACGTTCCTGGTCCATCTCAAGGACACCGGCCTCGCCAATCGGTCGGTGGCCCGCCACGTCAGCGCCATCCGCGGCTTCACGCGGTTCTTGCTGGATGACGGCCACCTGGACCCGGACCCGGCCGAGACCCTCCAGGCCCCGACCTGGGGGCGCACCCTGCCCCGGACCCTCACGCTGGACCAGGTGGAGCAGCTGCTGGAGGCGCCGGACGTGGACGGCCCACGGGGCAAGCGGGACCTGGCCATGCTGGAGATCCTCTACGCCACGGGCATCCGGGTCAGCGAGCTGTGTAATCTCTCCGCCTCCGACCTGCGGGACGATGCCCAGCTGCTGATGGTGCGGGGCAAGGGCAACAAGCAGCGGCTGGTGCCGATGGGCTCGAGGGCCATGGAGGCGCTGCGGGTCTATCTGGCCGGGGCGCGGGCCGAGCTGCCGGGCTCCGGTGGGCAGGCGTTGTTCCCCGGGCCTTCCGGGCGGCCGCTGCGGCGCCAGACCCTGTGGAAGATCATCCGCGGCTACGCGCAGCAGGTGGGCATCACCGTGCCGCTGAGCCCCCACAAGCTGCGCCACTCCTTCGCCACCCACCTGCTGGAGCGGGGGGCGGACCTGCGGGCGGTGCAGGCGCTGCTGGGGCACTCGGACATCTCCACGACCCAGATCTACACGCATGTGACCCAGGAGCGGCTGCTGCAGGTGTATAAAGATGCTCACCCGAGGGGAACGGAGGACTGAACCTTGGATTCGATGCTCTCCGCCGACAAGATCCAGCACCTGCTGGTCACCTATCCCGTGTTCCTGTTTTCACTGGTGTTCCACGAGTACGCCCACGCCTGGATGGGGCTCAAGCGCGGGGACGATCTGGCCAAGGCCCAGGGGCGGCTGACCCTCAACCCGCTGCCCCACATGGACCCCATCGGCACCTTTGCCATGCCCGTGTTCTTGATGCTCAGCAACTTCGGCTTCATGTTCGGCTACGCCAAGCCGGTGCCGATGAATCCGCGGACCTCCAGCAAAGACATGGCCATCGTCGCCCTGGCCGGCCCCATCTCCAACATCATGCTGATCCCGGTCTTCCTGGCCGCGGCCTTTGCCATCGGCAAGACCTTCGGCGTCAGCGTGATGCTGGGGGACCACGGCATGGTCTGGGTCGGCATGGAGGAGCATCCCATCGCCGGCGCCCTGTTCATGATGATGTTCTCCGGCGCGGTCTGGAACGTGGTGTTGGCCTACTTCAACATGCTGCCGGTTCCGCCACTGGACGGCTCCAAGGTGCTCTATTACTTCTTGCCGATGAAGGGGCGGGAACTGTTCCGCCAGTTCCAGCGCTACAGCTGGATCGCGCTGCTGCTGGTGATCTTCGTATTCGGGAGTATCGTTTTCATCCCAGTCGTCCTCGCGCAGCTGATATTCATCGGGTTTTTGTAATGTCCGACGCCACCAGCCCATACCGCGTCCAGCTGGACATCTTCGACGGCCCCCTCGATCTGCTGCTCCACCTGTGCCGCAAGCAAGAGGTGGACATCCGCGATATCTCCATCGCCACCGTCACCGACCAGTACCTGCAGTACCTGGATCTGATGAAGCGCCTCAACCTGGAGGTGGCCGGGGCCTACCTGGCCACCGCCGCCAACCTGTGCCACATCAAGAGCCTGGCGCTGCTACCCAGGGAGGTGACCGGCGAGGAGGGGGAGCAGGGCCCGGACCCGCGGGAGGACCTGATCCGCCAGCTGCTGGAGTACCAGCGCTACAAGGAGGCCGCCGGCAGCCTGGCCAAGCGCACGCTGCTGGACCGGGACACCTTCGAGGCCCCTGCGCAAGATACGGAAGTGGACGACGGCGAGCGCCCCATCGAGGGGTCGCTGTTCGCCATGCTCGAGGCGCTGCGGGACCTGCTGGCCGAACGGGGGGATCCGGACAACGAACACCGTGTCGAGGTCACCCGCTACACCATCGCCGACCGCATGCGGGCCGTGGTGGAGCGTATGCGCTACCAGCGGAAGATGGATTTCAAGGAGCTGTTCGACGCCAGTTCCAGCCGTGAACAGATCCTCACCACCTTCCTGGCCCTGCTGGAAATGGTACGCATGCAGCTGCTGACCGTGGTACAGGAGGCATACCTGGACCCCATCCAGCTGCGGCTGGATTATCGCGGCACGATCGACGATCTGCCGGTCCCCGGTGAGGAAGAGAGCCCGTGACTGACGACAAACCCCAGGAACGCAAGGCCCCCGCGTGGGTCGGAGTGCTGGACAGCAAGGGTGAGGATCCGCCGCTCCCCGTCGAGGAGCTGGAGGATCCGGCGCGCCTGCGTTCGGTGATCCAGAGCCTGCTGCTGGTGGCCGATGGGCCGCTCACTCCGCCACAGCTCACCCAGCTGCTGGGCATCGACCAGGACTCGGCGGCCGTGCGCGACGTGCTGCTGGGCTGGCAACAGGAACTGGAACGCGACGGCGCCGGCATCCGCCTGGACAAGGTGGGGGGCGGCTACCGCCTGCGTACGGCCATCCCCAACGCGCCGTGGGTGCGGGCCATGACCGGCCTCCGCCCCGTGCGCCTCAGCCGGGCCGCCCTGGAGACGATGGCCATCGTGGCCTACCGCCAGCCGGTCACCCGCTCGGAGGTGGACGACGTGCGTGGGGTGGACAGCTCGGTGGTGCTGCGCTCTCTGCTGGAGAAGGACCTGGTGCGTATCCTGGGCCGCAAGGAGGAACCGGGGCGGCCGATGATCTACGGCACCACCCGCAAGTTCCTCGAGGTGTTTGGCCTGGACGGGATCAAGGAGTTGCCGTCGCTGAAGGAGTTCACCGAGCTAGCCGTCACCGAGCAGGAAGAGCTGTTCAAGGACGACTCGCCGTTGGAGGAGCCGCCTGCCTCGGAAGAGGCGGCTGGAGAGCATGATGACGATCCGGCTGAATAAGCTCATCGCCCAGCGGGGCGTGGCCTCGCGCCGGGAGGCAGAGCGCCTCATCGAGGAGCACCTGGTCACCGTCAACGGCGAGGTGGCCGACCATCCTGGGCAGCCGGTGGATCCGGACCGGGATCACGTCAAGGTGCGCGGCAAGCGGTTGCCGGAGCAGCCCCAGCTGGTCTACCTGGCGCTGTTCAAGCCTGCGGGCATGGTCACCACCTCGGAGGACCCGGAGGGGCGCAAGACCATCTTCGACCTGCTCACCGGGACCCGCTACCACAGCGTCGTCGATCCGGTGGGCCGCCTGGACTACGGTTCGGAGGGCCTGCTGCTGATGACGAACGACGGTGATCTGGCCCACAAGCTGACCCACCCGCGCTTCCACGTCCCCAAGACCTACCTGGTCAAGGTCACGGGCGTCCTCGACGAGCGCAAGGCCGGCCGGCTGCGCAAGGGCATCACCCTGGATGACGGGCGCACGGCGCCGGCCATCGTGCGCATCACCGAGTCACGGCAGCGCAACACCTGGGTCCAGATGACCATCCGCGAAGGGCGCAACCGCATCGTGCGGCGGATGATGGAGGCGGTGGGCCACCGAGTGCTGAGGCTCAAGCGCACCCGCTACAGCGACGTCACGTTGGGCAGCATGGAGCGGGGCCAGTTCCGCACCCTCACCGCCGAGGAGGTCAAGCAACTCCAGGAGATGGCCGACGGCGAGGGAATGCGCCGCTTCGAACAGGAGTTGGAGCGTCAGGCAGCCTGGTCCAAGCGCCAGCAGAAACGGGCGGCTCAGGGCGACTCTGGCGTACGCACACGCCCCCGCCATGGCGCTCGCAAGGGGCGGCCGCAGGCCCGTAAGAAGCGGGCCACCAAACGCTCCGGCGGCAAGCCCCGCCGCTGACGGCCGATGGGCCGAAACGGCCACAAAGTGACCGGTTCGGATCATTTCGGTAGGATAGGTACCCCTCGGTGTAGGGATTCGGGGATCTTGTGTTGATTCGCGTACGGGAGGAAAGCAGATGATATGCCCACATTGTGGTGAAGAGACTCGCGACGGAGGCCGCTTCTGCCTGCAGTGCGGTGGGGAGACCACGCCACCCGCATCATCCCCGGTGGACGAAAGCGAAGCCGTCACCGTGATGGCACCGACCATCAAGGAGCCGGCTCCGTCCACACGCTCGTCGAGCCTCGGCCCCGGGAGCACCTCCATGGCCGGCATAGGCAGCCCAGGCGCCGGAGTAGGGCTGGGCCGCAGAGGCACCGGCACCGGCGGGTCCATCCCCGATCCGCCCGCGCCGCCCCCGCCACCGGTGGCCCCGGTGGGAGGCCCCAGCGGTACGGCGCGCAGCATGCCCGCCATGACGCCGCCGGTGGAATCCACGGTTCCCTCACCGCCCACGCCACCCCCGGCACCAGCCGCGGCCCCGGCGACCCCGGCCCCCGAGCCAGCCGTCCAGGCCCCGCCGACACCGCCGCCGGCACCAGCAGCGGCCCCGGCGACCCCGGCCCCTGAACCGGCCGTCCAGGCCCCACCCACACCCGCGCCGGCCCCGGCCGCTGCACCACCGACCCCGGCCCCCGAGCCGGCCGCTGCACCACCGACCCCGGCCCCTGAACCGGCCGCTGCACCGGCCACGCCGCCACCGGCACCAGCCGCCGAGCCGGACCCATTTGCGGACGAAGCAGACGACTATGACCCCCAGGCATCCCTCCAGGACGAGAGCCAGGCCTTCGACACCAGCGCTGCCGGCCCAGGCCCCGCCTCCTTCGACGACGAGGACGAGCCCAAGAAATCCAAGAAGGGCCTCTTCATCGGCCTGGGCTGTGGTTGCCTGGTCATCTTCTGTTGCTTCGGCATCATCGGCTCCTACGTCCTTTTCGGGATGGGCTTACTGGCCGACGCCTACGACTACGACGGTTACGACTACGACTCCGGCATGTACGCGTCCGCCCCAACGGAGGGCGAAGCCGCCTGGAACGGCCAGCTCCGCATGCTCTCCGACACCGTGGACGTCTACGCCTCCAACAGCACCACGGCCACGGTCGTCGAAAGCCGCGCCAAGGGCGAAACCCTCGAGTACTACGGCTTCGACGACAGCTTCAGTTTCTACCGCGTCAAGACCGCCTCCGGCGGCGAAGGCTACGTCGATCGCATGAAGGTCGAGGTTTACTTCAATTAGCCCCTCACAGACGGTTGACAACCCATCAACCGCCTGCTAGTTATTCGCACCGCGTCGCGGGGTGGAGCAGCCAGGTAGCTCGTCGGGCTCATAACCCGAAGGTCGTAGGTTCGAATCCTGCCCCCGCTACCAAAACTATCAAGAGGCTTCCCAAGTGGAAGCCTCTTTTTAGTTGGTGGAGTCCAAGCCCGCGGGGGCAGCAATTCGAAGCGTGGGAGCGGCCCCAGAAAACACGGCCTGAGCGTTTTCTGGGGTGAATTTCACTGGATGTGAAATTCAGCGACGAGGGGCCTGGAGGAAGGAGTCCGGGTGGTCCGGCACACCGGCGGACGACGCCCGGAAGGCGAATCCTGCCCGGCACCTCTGTTTCTTGTTTATGAACTGAAAGATGCATGTAGACAGTCGAGGCGTCAAAGCTGACTACCGGCAATCAGATAGGCAGCTCCGGCGCCGATACCGCCAGTGCCTTCGTCAGGAGCACCGATCAGGAAATCGTCCAGGGAATCTCCGTCCGGATCACCGGCAGCTGCGACCGAGGTGCCCGCAAAGTTCGCCGCCGTTTCTCCGGTGAAGATCCTGTCGGCCGCCGAGAGATCGATCACACCGCTCACGGGACCAAAGAACAGATAGGCCGCGCCGGCGTTACCACCGGCTGCAGTATTCTGTGGCGCCCCAACGAGGAAATCAGAAGAACCGTCATCATCGATATCGCCGGCAACCCCAATGGCCGAACCGGCCCAGTTGTGAGCGTCTTCTCCGATCAGCTTCGCATCGGCGAGGGCGAGTTCGAGGTCGCCCTCCACTGGCCCCAGCACCAGATAGACCGCGCCCGCGTTCGCTCCACCGGAGCACTCGTACGGAGCGCCGATCAGGAGGTCATCGTAGCCGTCCCCGTTCGTGTCCCCAGCTCCGGCGACCACATCGCCCGCCATGTCGCCGGGATTCTCTCCGATCACCTTGGCATCCGCCTCGGACAGGCTCATCGGTCCCGGGAGCGGGCCCCTGATCAAATAGGCAGCACCGGCGTTGTCCCCGCCTGCGTCCTCGGCCATCGCGCCCACCAGGACATCGTCGAAACCGTCGCCGTCCACGTCCCCGACCCCAGCAACCCCGGAGCCAGCGCCGTCCCCCTCGGCCTCTCCCGTTAGCTTGGCGAACGCAGTGAAGAGGTTGTTCTCGCCCGCAGTGGGCCCCTGCACCAGATAGGCCGCGCCGCCGGACCCCTCGCCAAATGCGCTGACGATGATGTCGTCGTAGCCGTCCCCATTGGTATCACCCGCGCCGGCGACCACGTTGCCGGTGTAGTTTTGCGCATTCTCTCCGACCCATTTGGCGTCTGCGATGGACAGGTCGCCGGACGTCATGGCGGGGCCGAGGACGAGGTAGAAAGCCCCGGCCCAGGTCCCACCTGTACTCTCCCTGTTCGCGCTGATCAGGATGTCGTCCAACCCGTCGCCGTTCGTGTCCCCGGCGCTGCTCACGCAAAATCCCGCCTGGTCCCCGCTAGATTCGCCGGTAAGCTTGGTGTCCGCATCCGACAGATCCACGACGCCAGATACCGGCCCACGCAGCAAGTAGGCTGCTCCACCCGGGTCGACGTTGTATGCACCGATCAGGATATCGTCGAATCCATCCCCGTCGGTATCACCGGCACCGTGAACGGATTGTCCCGCCTGATCCCATGACCACTCGCCGATCACCTTCGCGTGGGACATTGCGAGACTGTCCGTGATGGTGCCTCCTGGGTCTTCGTCGCTCCAGGCATTGCCGCAGTCCTCATCCGCAACGTCTATGGATCCATCGGAGTCGTTGTCGAGCCCGTCATTACATGGCCAGTCCGGATCGAACCCTCCTTCGCTCACCGCCGATATGTCGCCGTCACATCCCGGGTCGGCCAAGTCGATCCACCCATCCTCGTCGTCATCTACCTCGTTATCACAGGTGCAATCTGGATCGTTCGGGTCGGAAGAACCGTCACAGTCAGTATCCAGGCCATCGTGGCAATCCTCCACCGCGTCGGGATGGACTGTCTCATCGGCGTCGTTGCAGTCCCCATCTTCGCCGGTGTACCCATCGCCATCCGCGTCCATGGTCGCATCGTCATCGTCCAGCGTATCGTCCGTGGCATCGTCATCTGCGGCAGAACCGAATTCGTCGTCACCAGCCGAACCGCAACCTAACAGCAGTCCCGTGGCGAGCAACCAGGCAAAACCATACCCACGCATAGGGCCTCCCGATCATCTATCGACGCTGAGTTCCTCTGGGCTCCGGGATTCCACGTTTACCCCGCTTGGCCTCTAGGTCAGAGTTTCAAATTCATCACGTATCTTCCTCCTTCCGATCCTTCTTGGAAAGAACCGGAGAGTGGGTTTCCTGGTTCTGGAGCGGGGATCGGGGGGAAGGCAGACAAGCAAAGGGGGCAATTCGAACAAGTCGAATGCCGTACCTGGCCCACAGAAGCATCCCACAAGACCGACACCCACAAGACCGTTGAGCCCCATCCCCGATCCGTGGTACGCAGGCAGTTGTATCTCCACGCGTACTCGACAAACCGAAGGTCGCGCCGCTTCCAGCCGCGGCGCGACCATGAGGACAGGCACCCATGAAGCCCCCCATCATCCCGCCACCGGTGCTCGATCCCGTTCCTTTCAATCCAGCCCACCCCCCCGCCTGCATCACCCTGCACGATCAAGGCGATTCCCAGCTCATCCGCAACAGGGACCCCACTCAAGGCTATGGCCTGC
>CAZDDH010000190.1:16473-17546 GCA_964504165.1 uncultured Rickettsiales bacterium
TGTACGTGGTCACCATCGTGGCCTACACCATCAGCATCGGGGGTGTACCCATCTTGGAACTCATCGGGGCCGCGATCCTGGGCGTGCTGATCGCGCTCATACCGGTGGCGATGATCATCAATGCCACTACGATCGTAGTCAGCGACAGGGAACTGATCATCACACGTGGCCCCCTGTCTCTATCGTCCAAGAAAAAGCTGCTCGCCGTCGAGATCGAGGGTCTGCACGTGAAGGCCGAGCGCGGCGGGCAAAGCGGCCACGCGACATTCCACCTGCGCGCCATGCTCACCGGGGCAGACAAACCCAAGCTCTTGATGCGATTTGGCCGCAACAACGAGAACGCGTTCTTCATGGGGAAGGTGATCTTCGGCAAGCTTGGTCTACCCGGGCAGGTGATGTTCCTTGGCACGGGGTCATCCTGACCACGTCGTGCCCGACCACCGATGCCACGCGGCACGCCTGAAGGCCAACCACTACCGCTAGCTCACGCTTTGAGGCCCGCCGTGAAGATCCGACCACGACGCCGGGGTGTTGTGGTCATAGCCTGCAACGTGGAGGCCGAAGATGACGATCAGGAAATCAATCTCTCGAAGGCAACAAAATGGACATTGAACTAACACCTGACGAGATAAGATTCGCCCGTAAGATGGTCAAGGATCAAAGGGTGATGCGGCGTCACGGTAAAACCCTTGGCATTCTTGTTCTTCTGCTATTTGTTGCTTTTGTCTTTCTTGCATCGTTCAACCTCTATTCGATTGCAAAGTACGAAGACGAAGAAACACGGTTGACTGAGACCTACTCGTTCGAGTCTCTGGATCCAGAAGGAATGAAATGCTACGTGGACAGGAAGGCTGAACTGTCACATTTCCAGCTGAAACACTGGTCAAGATTTTTGCTCGATACCACTCTTTCCGTATTGTTGCTTTTTTCGACCCTAGCGCTCAGGAATCGCTCCAAAATAGAGCCATTGCAAACAAAGATTTATCGCTCATTGCTTGAGCAATATGAGGAGGAGAAACCGACACTCCCGTCATAGAGCGGAATTCCGTCCCTCACGCCTGACCTGACGACCA
>CAZDDH010000191.1:0-17514 GCA_964504165.1 uncultured Rickettsiales bacterium
GAAAGACGTCACGAGGCCGGAGCCTCGCGACGAGGAGGGGAGAAGAGATCGGGCAGGGGCAAGGGCAAGGGCAAGGGCAAGGGCAAGGGGGAGCGGGGAACCACCAGGGTCAGGGCGCGATGACATCCATCCTTAAATAATCCCGCAGCACCTCGGGCACCACGACCGAACCATCCGCCTGCTGATTGTTCTCGAGGATGGCGATGAGGCAGCGGCCGATGGCCAGGCCCGAGCCGTTGATGGTGTAGGGGAAGCGGGGCTTGCCCTTGGGCTCGGGGCGGTAGCGCATGTTCATGCGCCGGGCCTGGAAATCGTTGTACAGGCTGCAGGAGCTGATCTCCCGATAGCGGCCACCCTCGATGTCGCCGGGGAGCCAGATCTCCAGGTCGTAGGTCAGTGTCGAGCCAAAACCCGTGTCGCCGGCGGCGAGGGTGACGACGCGGTACGGAAGCTCCAGCAGCTGCAGCACCTTCTCGGCGTTGGCCGTCAGCTCCGCGTGGGCGGCGGGGCCGTTCTCGGGGGTAGTGATGCGCACCAGCTCCACCTTGTCGAACTGGTGCTGGCGCATCATGCCGCGGGTGTCCTTGCCGGCGGCGCCGGCCTCGGAGCGGAAGCACGGCGTGTAGGCGCAGTACGCCTTGTCCACGCTGTCCGCGTCCATGATTTCGCCGGAGTGCAGGTTGGTCAGCGGTACCTCGGCGGTGGAGATCAGCCAGAAGCGGTCCGGATCGGCGATGCGGAACAGGTCGTCGGCGAACTTGGGCAGCTGCCCCGTGCCGATGAAGGCATCCGTGTTGCACATGAACGGCGGCAGCACCTCGGTGTAGCCGTGTTCGCGCGTGTGCAGGTCAATCATGAAATCTTTGAGCGCGCGCGTGAGGGCGGCCCCGGCGCCCATCAGCACCGAGAACCGGCTGCCGGCGATCTTGGCGGCCCGCTCCAGGTCGATGATCCCCAGATCCTGGCCGATGGCGGAGTGGTCGCGCGGTGTGAAATCGAAGGCCGTCGGTTCCCCCACGACGCGCTCCACCCGGGCGTTCTCTTCGCCGCCCTCGGGGACGCTGTCGTGCAGGACGTTGGGGATGGCCAGCAGCAGCTCCTGGATGCGGTCCTTGACCTCGCTCAGCTCGGGATCCAGCTCCTTGATGCGCTTGCTGGCCTGGCCCGCTTCCTGGCGCAGGGCCATGGCGTCGTCCTTGCGGCCCTCCTTCATCAGCTTGCCGATCTGCGGGCCGACACTGTTCACCTGGGCGCGCAGGGCCTCCACCTCGCCGAGGATCTCCCGCCGACGTTCGTTGGCCTCGATGACGGGCTCCACGGACAGGGGGGAGCGTCGCCGCTCCAGGCTGCCGCGGACCACGTCAGGATGTTCGATGAGGAAACGAAGGTCGAGCATGATGAACTCCAGGAGGGGCCGGATTATACAGACATGGAGGTTTCAAGCTAGGGTTCGTTCATGTCACAGCCAGGCCAGACGGAGCGGACGTTCCGCGGGGAGATGGTCGAAGCCGTATTGTGCGGCCTCGCGCCGCGGTATCCCCACGTGGATCTCCACGTGCCCATCGACCTGGACCGTACCTTTGGCCGCGATCAGCTCGTGGATGCCGTGCGGCAGGCCGTGGACGCCTTCCCCGTGCTCGGTTGCGTCTACGAGCGGCGCTGGTTCCGGGACCGCTGGGTGCCGTGGCAGGGCGACCTGGCGGACCGGGTCGAGGTCCGGGCGGTCGCCGATGAAGCGGACCTCGAGAGGGAAACCCGGGAATGGACCCTCCGCCCGCTGGTGGTAGGCCATGAACCACCCCTGCGGGTGGGATTGCTGGACCATGACGCCGGTAGCCGGCTGATCGTGACGGTGGACCATCAGGTTGCAGATGGCGGGGGCACGATGGTCGTCGTCAATGCCATCGCAGCGGCGCTGATGGGGGTGGAACGGTTCGCGCCGGAGGGCCAGGACCGCGGCCTGAGAGCCATCTACCGGGCCCTGCGGCTGGCCGACATGCCAATCCTCCTCCTGGAGTTGATCCGCGAGGCCGTCCAGCCGTTGACCTATCTCCGTATCCGGAGACGGTCCAGGCCCTTCACCCGGGGAGACGATGCCCTGACCCCGTACTGGCGCACCCTGGCGCTGAGCCGGGAGGCTACTCGGCGCTTCACCCAGAGTTGCCGGGACGAAGGTGCGACGATCAACGATGGCCTGGTGGCCCTGCTTGCCCGGCTGGCGACCCGGCGGACCGACGCGGGGCCCGGGGCTGTCGGCTACACGATCGACACCCGCCGGTTCTTCCGCCAGCGCCAGGCCATCGTGACCAACTTCGCGGGGGTGGCCCTTGTCGTGATCGGGCGGGAGCAGCTCGCGGACCAGCGGTCGGCGGTGCGGGCCGCGTCCGCCGCCATCGGAGAACAGAAACAGCGCCTGCCGGGTGTGGCCTACAACATGCTGCCGTCGTTGACGATGGGCTGGCTGCCCCACGGCCTGCTGCGCTGGACCGGCGCCCTGGTCATCGATCAGATCTTCGCCTACATCGAGCGGGTGATGGTGCTGACCAACATCGGCGCCCTCGACGAGTACCTGGCCCCCTTCGGCGATGCTGCCCTGCACGCTTCGATGGCTGGCCCGTTCATCCACGGCGCAACAACCCCCATCGTGATCGTGACGGGATTCCGGGGCCGGCTGACCCTGCACGTCTGCAGCACCGGGAAGCTGGATCGGGCCGACGTGGACGCCTACGCCGATGAGATTCGTGAGGCGTTCGAGGGCGCCGGTTCTTAGTTCCCAGCCCGTTTCCATCAAAACCGCGTAATAATCGAATCCTGGCAACCACGCCGGCGTCCATGGATATCGGACGCTGATCGGGTGCCGGGCGCGGCCGTCCTTAACCATCGGCCGCGTGCGGGGTCGTTTCGTATATCGGGCGGAATGCCCCCGTACTAGGTGTCGAGAATGGAGCAGGCGGCCAAGTTGCAAAACGACGATCTCGTCCGGCGATCCGTGGAGGGTGACCGGGAGGCATTCGAAATGCTGGTCAGGCAACACCAGCCAGAGATCTACCGTTTCTTCCGGCGTTCATGCGCCACCGAGGAGGACGCCCGGGACCAGTGCCAGCTGGCCTTCGTGCGGGCCTACCGCGGGCTGCCGGGATTCCAGGGGCGGTCCAGTTTCCGCACCTGGCTGTTCCGCATCGCGGTCAACCTGGTGCGCAACTACCACCGGGATCGGGGGCGGCGCTCGGAAGTCTCGTTGACGAACAAGGATGGGCAGCAAGAAATGACCGTGCCCTCCAGCGCCCCCTCGACCCTGTCGCTGATGCAAACCGGCCAGCACCGGGAGCAGCTGCGCGAGGCCGTCCAGAAGCTGCCGCCCCGCCAGCGCTCCGTGGTGATCTGGCGCATCTATCACGATCTATCGTTCGCCGAGATCGCCGCGGCCGAGGAGATCACGACGAACAATGCCAAGGTCACGTACTGTCATGCGGTGCGTAGCCTGAAGAACGCGTTCGTCCAGCCAGCCGGAGCGGAGGCGCGGCCATGACGCGGCGCCCCAACTTGAGGCTGGTTCACGACGGATCACGGGAGGTCCCCATGGCCCCTTGTCCTTCCGAAGAGGTGTTGATCCTGTACGCCTCGCTGTCCCCCGGCGAACAGCCGGAGGATGACGAGCTGCTGGACGGGTGGACCGCCCGGTCCCTCGCGGACCACCTGGACCGCTGCGCGGCGTGCGAGCGCGTGGTGCGGCAGTCCGGCGAGCTGCTGGGTGCCCTGCAGGCGGATGAACTGACGGAGCCCCCCGACGAGTTCTGGGATGAGCTGGCCGACGGTGTGATGCGCTCCATCGACGCGGACTCCACGGAGGCCCCGGAGGACAACCACGCCAACGTCGTGCCCCTCCCCGAACTGGCCGCCGCTCCCGCCGCCCGCCCGTCCAACCGCCGGTCGGGGCGCTGGCTGTGGGCCGCCGCCGCGGCGCTTGCCATGGCGCTGGCCGTGTGGAGCTACGACGAGGTGGCCCGGGACGGCGAAACCGAGACCGTGGCTGACGGGGGTGTGGACGGCCTGATCCCGAACGCCGAGCAGGCCAACCAGCTGGCAGCCGAACTGGGGATCACCCTGGAGGGCTTCGACGCCAAGGACGTCACCCCGGAGGTCGACCTGCTCGACCTCGGCAGCTCGTTCAGCGACGCGGGCCTGTCCGCCCTTGGCGAACTGGTGGATGATAACGACATGGATGATCTGGAGCTGGCGCTGGCGGATGGGGACCCCATCGGCCAGCTGCTGGAACTGGACACGGAAGAGCTGGCCCTCGTGCTCGAGGCCCTGGAGTCCTGATATGACCAAGCACACCTGGATGATGGGGATGGGAATGGCCCTGGTCATGGCACTGGCCGCTCCAGCGCTGGCGCAGCCGGACGGCCCTCCACCGGACGGGCCGCCCGAGGAGTGGGAAGAGCTGATGGACCGCATCAGCATGCTGCGCAACTACGAGCTCATCGACGCCCTGGACATGAACGAGAAGACCGCCACCAAGCTGGCGCTCTACATGAAGGGCAAGGACGATGCCCGCATGGAACTCCAGGAGCGCAAGCGGGTCCTGGGCCGGGAAGTCCGCGAGTTCATCGACGATGACGGCACCGACGACCAGCTGGCCCGGGAGCTGCTCACCAAGGCCACCGAGCTGGCCCGGGACGAGCAACAGTTCGATGTGGACCTGCTGGCGGGCCTGGACGGGATCCTGACCCCGTCCCAACAGCTCAAGTTCATGATGGTCAACCGGGAGTTCGACCGGAAGGTCCAGGACGTCCTGCACGAGCACCGCAAGGGCCACAAGGGCCGCCACGGTGGTCCGCCACCCCCGCCCCGCTGAAGCTCTACAGCGATTCCACGAAAGTCGTGTACCCCAAGGCCGCCCCCAGGGGTGCGTTCAGGCTCCAGGCGAGCTCGGCGTCCGGCGTGATGACGTCGATCTGGCCGGCGGTGCTCCAGGTGACGATCGTGGTGCCATCGTTCCGCCGGATGGTGTCCCCCAGCACGTAGGTCGTGATGGGCGGATCGGGAGTGTAGCTCCACACCTCGTCGAGCTCCATGTCCGGCTCCACCATCGTGTACTCCGCCACCGAAGAGGCGAGCTCGTCGAGGCCGTTGTGGAACACGACGATCCCGTCTTCCAGTCGATCGAATCCGTGGCTGGCGCCCTGGAAGAGGTCCGTCCCCAGTCCTCCCCCCGCCAGGCCGTAGTCGCTGTCCTTGCCGCCCATCTTCCAGATGACGTCGCCGGTGGCGCGATCGATCTTCCAGATGCTCTCGAAGTGGAGGAAGGACACGTAGTAGGCGTTCTCCTCCGCGTCGTAGTCGATGGCGTTTGCGTGCCCCAGCACGTACTTGCCGTTCTCCTCCTCGAAATCACCGGCGTGCCAATCCTGCACGTCCCACAGCGAGAACGCCTTGCGCACCGTCCCGTTGGGCATCAGCTCCGCGACCCGGGCCCCCTGGACCGTCGCGCCGCCCACAGCGTCGTGCTCGCAAACGTCGTAGGCCAGGAAGGCCACGGTGCCGTCGGGGAGCTCGACGAATTCGTGGTGGATGCCCGGCAGATCGATCGTCTCCACCTGCTCGCCGCCCATGCGGACCTTCTGCAGGGCGTTGCGCGCGATGCCGTAGATGAACTCCCCGTCCAGGGATTGCTTGGTCGTCCCGGTGACCCCATCGGGCAGGCCAGCCCACCAGACGACCTCGCCGTCCGTGTCGACGACAATGGAGGTGAGGCTGGAGCCGATGAGCGACGTGATGAAGTAGCCGCTGGGAGCCAGCTCCGGGATCTGTTCGGTGACCGTGAAAGTGGGCATGTCGCTGGGGAGGGGGCCGGTCTCGAACGGGATCTCTTCGCCCAGCAGCTCCCCACCGTCGGATACCACGACAACCCTGCAGTCGTACTCCCGATCCGGTTTCAGGCCCAGCAGCCGTGCATGGAAGACGCCGCCTGCCTCCATCTCGACGCTCTGCTGCTCCACCCACCCGTCCCGGCCGAACTCGACGTAGACCTCGTCGATGGGTTCGCCGATCACCTGCCCCGTGACGGTCGCCACCGTGGTGATGTTGGTCCCGATCCGGACGCTGGAATGGAGTTGGATTTGGTCGTCAAGGGATTGCAAGGAATCGCTGCAACCCGTTGTGCAAATGAAAATCAGCACAAAAACCGCGATCGGACAGAAGGCACGCGCCATGGTCACTCCGAACCCATGTCCCCCGCGTAGTGGGCTGGAGTGTAGTTAACGATCTGGATGAATCAAAGCGAATTTGCGCGATAGGGCCTAAATGCGCAATTTGCGCGTTTCCGATGAGGGCCTAGTTTCGTCACTCACCGGTCACTCACCGATGATTTTAACCAGCACCCGTTTGCGCCGCCGACCGTCGAATTCACCGTAGAACACGCGCTCCCAGGTGCCCAGGTGCAGGTCCCCGTCGGTGATGGCGATGGTGACGTCGCGCCCCATGACCTGCCGTTTGTGGTGGGCGTCGCCATTGTCTTCACCGGTGCGGTTGTGCTCGTAACGACTGGGGTCTTGGGGAGCCAGTTTCTCGAGCCAGCGCTTGTAGTCCTGGTGCAGCCCGCCTTCGTTGTCGTTGATGAACACCGAGGCGGTGATGTGCATGGCGTTGACCAGGCACAGCCCCTCCTGGACGCCGCTCTCGTGGACCGCCCGGCGGACATCCTCGGTGATATGAACGAAATCCATCCGGCGAGGAACCTCGAACCACAGTTCTTTGGTGTGCGATTTCATCTACTGGACTCCTTTGCATCCCTGCAGGGCATGGCTGTTGATACGCCCGTTTGATTGTGTTAGACCGGCCCATCCTCACAGAAAAACGAGCGGTTGGATAGCCGCTCAGGGCCCCCACGGGGGCGCTCCGAACCGGAGGCATTTGATGAGTAACCCAGCTCTCCAGGACGTCATTCAGGAGCTCAAGAGTCGCGGGCTGCGTGCCGGCGAAGAAGAAGGCGCCAAGGTCGTCGACGCTTCGCAGGCCAAGGGCGACAAGATCGTCGCCGACGCCAAGGCCGAAGCCGAGAAGATCGTCGCCGGCGCCAAGGCCGAGGCCGAGGCCATGCGCAAGCAGCTCGACGCTGAGATGCGGCAGGCATCCGCCGTGGGCCTCGAGGCGTTCCGCCAGGCCGTCGAGAACGGCTTCTTGGTCCCGACCGTGGATGGCGCGCTCGCGGGAATCATGGACGACAAGGCCATGCTCAAGGAGATCATCCTGGAGACGGTCAAGGCGTTCGGCAGCTCCGGCGGTTCCGCTGACGCACTGGACGTGATCCTCTCGGACGCGCAGAAGGCCAAGCTGGACGACGCCTTCGTGGCCGAGCTCAAAGCTCGCGCAGGCCACGACGTCAACGTCAGCTTCACCGACGGCTTCCGCTTCGGTTTCCGCATCTCCCCCGAGGGCAGCGGATACATGTTCGATTTCTCGGACGGCGGATTCCGGGAGATCTTCCTGAAGTTCCTGGCTCCCAGGTTCCGCGGTTATTTCTTCGAGCAATAAGTAGGTGCACCTGCACGCACGCGTAACAGCGGGCCGCAGGAATCACACTGGGAAGGCCCCATGCACTACTACCGGCTGATGTCGATGCTCCCACCGCTGCCGGAGAAACCGGAAGCGTCGCCCATCTCCCTGTCGGAGGTCCTCGAGGCCTTTGAACAGGAGATGTCGGGGACGGACCGGGCGACGGCGCTGGCGATGCTGGCCCACATCGACTGCCAGAACGTGGAATCGTTGCTCCAGGATCGCGGCGAATGGGACAGCCGCGGCCCGGCCCCTCGCGAGGCCGTCGAGGAGCGCAAGAACCTACCCGAGTACCTGGCCAACTTCCTCGAGGCCTACGACTCCGGGTCCATCCCGGACGAGTATCCCTTCGACGCCCTGTGGCGCGGCTACTGCACTTTCCTGATGGAGATGGCGGCAGCTAGCGGCAGCGTGTTCCTCAAGGAATGGGTCAGCTTCGAGATTTCCCTGCGGGATGCACTGGTCCACTATCGCTCGGAGAACCTGGGCGAGAAGGCCGACTCCCGACTCTCGGGTGTGCCCGAGCAGGGATCGGATAGCCATGTGGACCTGATCGCGAGCTTGCACGAGATCAGAAGCCCCATGGAACAGCAGCGTGTCCTGGACCGGGCGCGGCTGCAAAAAATCGAGTCCGTCGCGGGCATTGCCCCGTTTACCACTGACGCGGCCTACGCATATCTGGCCGCGATCCTCATCCTGGATCGTTGGGACGTTAGCGCCGAGGCCGACGCGGCGAAGATGTTGGAGGTGTTCGCTTGAGCGACCACAAGACCAAAGGTGTTGTCGTCGGGATCAACGGCAACATGTTGTCTGTCGAGATCACGGCCGGGAAACCCGTGCAGAACGAGGTGGCATTCGTCGAGGTAGACGATGACCAGCTCAAGTGCGAGGTGATCCGCATTACCGGCAAGATCTGCAACATGCAGGTGTTCGAGGACACCAAGGGAATCGGCGTGGGCAACGCGGTGCATTTCACCGGGGAGCTCCTGTCCGTCGCCTTGGGGCCCGGCCTGCTGGGCATGATCTACGACGGCCTGCAGAACCCCCTCAGCCTGCTGGACAACCGCCAGGGATTCTTCCTGAAGCGCGGCCAGTACGTCGATTCCATCGACGCCGAGAAGAAGTGGCCCTTCAAGCCCTCGGCGAACGTGGGCGACACGGTGAAGGCCGGTTCGTTCGTCGGCAGCGTCAAGGAGCAGCACTATGATCACGAGATCATGGCGCCCCTGGGCATGCTGGGTTCGGCCAAGGTCAAGGAGATCAAACCCGCGGGTGACTACACCATCCACGAGGTGATGGCGGTCCTGGAAGACGAAAAGGGCCAGACCACCGACGTGACGATGGTGCAGACGTGGCCCGTCAAGAAAGCCATCCAGGCCTACGACGAGCGCATCTACCCCAACGAGGTGATGGTCACCGGCTGCCGCATCGTCGACACGATGTTCCCCGTCGGTCGTGGCGGGACGGCGTGCATCCCTGGCCCCTTCGGCGCCGGCAAGACCGTGCTCCAGCAGCTGTTGAGCCGTTTCGCCGCCGTGGATATCGTGATCATCGTGGCCTGCGGTGAGCGCGCGGGTGAGGTCGTGGAGACCATCTACGAGTTCCCGGAGCTCGACGACCCCAAGACCGGCGGGTCGCTGATGGACCGCACCATCATCATCTGCAACACGTCCTCCATGCCGGTGGCCGCCCGCGAGGCGTCCATCTACACCGGCATCACCCTGGGCGAGTACTACCGCCAGATGGGCCGCGACGTGCTGGTGCTGGCCGACTCCACCAGCCGCTGGGCCCAGGCCCTGCGCGAGATGTCCGGCCGCCTCGAAGAGATTCCCGGCGAGGAGGCCTTCCCGGCCTACCTGGAATCCCGCGTCGCCAACCTGTACGAGCGCGCCGGACTGGTGAAGCTCGGTGGGACGGACAAGACGGGCGCCGTGACCCTCATCGGCACGGTCTCCCCCGCCGGCGGTAACTTCGAGGAGCCGGTGACCCAGGCCACCTTGAAGGTGGTGGGCGCCTTCCACGGCCTTAGCCGCAAGCGCTCCGACGAGCGCAAGTACCCGGCCATCGACCCGCTGGACAGCTGGTCGCTGTACACCGAGCACCTCAAGGACGATCTCAACGCCCAGCTCGACCCCAACTGGGTCAGCATGGTGCAGGAGATCACCAAGGTGCTGGCCCGCTCCTCGGAGATCGGCCGCATGATGACGGTGGTCGGCGAGGAGGGCATCTCCATCGACGACCTGATCATCTTCCTCAAGGGGGAGATGTTCGACGCCGCCTACCTGCAGCAGAACGCCTTCGATGACGTGGACGCATCCACCGAGATGGACCGCCAGGTGCGGGACCTCAAGTTGATGCACAAGGGCATCGCGACTCAGTTCGAGTTCGAGAACAAGCCTGCCGCCCGGCAATTCTTCGGCAACCTGCAGGATGCCTACTACCAGAAGAACTACTGCGAGCAGGGCTCGGATGACCACGCGGGCTACGAGAAGACGATCAACGAGCTGCTGGCCCAGGGAGTCGAGGCATGATCAAAACCTACACCGGCATCACCAACATCATCGGTGACATCGCCGAGGTGCACGCCGATGGCGTCACCTTCGGCGAGCTGGCGATGATCACCAATCCCAACGGGGAACAGACCCTGGCCCAGGTGATCCGCATCGACCGCGACAAGGTCTCCATGCAGGTGTTCGCCGGCACCAAGGGGCTGAGCACCGACGCCACCGTGCGTTTCCTCAATCACCCCATGCAGGTCAAGTTCACCGACCAGCTGCTGGGACGTATCTTCACCGGTTCCGGTGTGCCGATGGACGGCAAGCCCGCCATCGAGAACGCCCCCGATGTCGATATCGCCGGCCCGTCGGTCAACCCGGTGCGTCGCATCATCCCGCGGAACTTCATCGAGACCCGCGTGCCGATGATCGACATCTTCAACCCGCTGGTCGAGTCCCAGAAGCTCCCGATCTTCTCGGAAGCCGGTGAGCCGTTCAACGAGCTGCTGGCCCGCATCGGGCTGCAGGCCATGGCCGACATCATCATCGTCGGCGGTATCGGCCTGAAGTTCGACGAGTACGTCTTCTTCAAGGAGACGTTCGAGAACGGTGGCGTGATGGACCGCACGGTGATGTTCATCCACACCGCCGCGGACCCGGTCGTGGAGCGTCTGCTGGTGCCCGATATGGCACTGGCCGCCGCCGAGCAGTTCGGCATCCAGGGCAAGCGGGTGCTGGTGCTACTCACCGACCTGACCGCCTTCGCCGACGCCCTCAAGGAGATCAGCGTGGCCATGGAGCAGGTGCCCTCCAACCTGGGCTTCCCCGGCTCGCTGTACTCCGAGCTGGCCTCCCGCTACGAAAAAGCGGTGGACTTCGACGGCAGCGGATCCATCACCATCTTGGCCGTGACGACCATGCCCGGTGGCGACGTGACCCACCCGGTGCCGGACAACACCGGGTACATCACCGAGGGCCAGTACTACCTCAAGGACGGTGTGATCAACCCGTTCGGTTCCCTGTCCCGCCTCAAGCAGCTGATCATCGGCAAGGTGACCCGCGAGGACCACGGGGCGGTGATGAACTCGATGATCCGCCTGTACGCCAAGGCGCTCGAGTCCAAGAAGAAGATCTCCATGGGCTTCGAGAAGACCGCCACGGACGAGAAGTACCTGCGGTACGGCGACCTGTTCGAGAAGCGGTTCATGGACCTGCGGGTCGATGTCCGCCTCAACGAGGCGCTGGATATCGGCTGGAAGACCATGGCCGAGTGCTTCGAGCCCCAGGAAGTGGGCATCAAGAAGGACATCCTGGAGCAGTACTGGCCCGAGGGCTGAGTGCGATTCCCGAGTGTAGGTTCGGCAACTAAACCCGCGGACGAGAGCGGAACATGGCCGAGAAGATAAAACTCAATAAGAACACGCTGCGTGAGCAGAACCAGAACCTCAAGTTGTACCTTGAGTTCCTGCCCACGTTGGAGTTGCGCAAGCAGCAACTCCAGACCGAGCTGCGCAAGCTGCAAAAGCTGGTCGTGGAGAAAGAGCGCGTGCTGGCGGAGACCCTGGCCGGGGCGGCCGATTGGGCCCCCATGCTGGAAAAGTTGCTCCCGGACGTGCAGCCCCTCGTCGTCATCGAAGAGGTGGAGACCCACACCGGTAACGTTGCAGGCGTCAAGGTCCCGGTCTTCGACCAGGTCCGCTTCAAGAAGGTCGGGTACTCCATGGTGGGTACCCCTCTGCTCCTGGATGCGGCCGTTCAGTTCTTCGCGGACGCTCTGGCGGCCAAAGAAGAGGTGAAGGTCCTGCTCGAGCAGCAAGAGATGCTCAAGCGGGAACTGATCAAGACCACGCAGCGCATCAACCTCTACGAGAAGGTGCTCATCCCGGAGACCCGGGAGAACATCCGCAAGATCAAGGTCTACCTCGGTGATCAGCAGACCGCGGCGGTGTGCCGCGCCAAGATCGCCAAGGGCAAGCTGGTGGCCAAGGCCCAGATCGAAGCCGCCCGCGAGGCCGCAGCGGCAGGGATGGGAGGCGCGTAATGGCCATCGTCAAGATGAAGCGCGTCGATATCGTCGGCCCCGTGGACGCGGGTAGACCGCTGCTGCAGACGCTGCAAGAGATCGCCGTGCTCGATCCCGTCGCCCTCAAGGACGTGGAGGAGGCGCCCGCCGAGCTGACCGCCAAGCGGATGAACGTGCAGCGCGTGCTCACGGCCCTGGAACAGCGGCGCAAGGAGCTCAAAAAAGAGGCTCCGGAGATGTCGGTGCGGGTGGACAATCACACCGCCATCGCCACCGTCGAGCGGGCCGACAAGCTGTTGAGCCGCCGGTCCGAGATGGACAGCAGGCTCAGCCAGCTGACCAAGGAACACAGCCAGCTGGAGCCCTGGGGTGATTTTGATCCCGCGGAGCTGCTCGCCTTGGCCGACAAGGGGACCTATCTGCAGGTCTTCGTGACCACCGCCGACAAGGTCGAGGAGCTGGACCTGTCCGGGCTGCGCTGGCACGTGCAGATACCGCTGGGCAAGGCCAAGCAGGTGGGAATCGCCGCCCTGACCCTGGACGAGGCGCCGCAGATCGGCATCGACCCCACGCCGCTGCCGGACCGCTCCCTGTCGGCCATCAAGGCCGAGATCGACGAGTGCGAGGCGCAGAACGCCAAGGACGCCGACGAGATGGGCCGCCTGACGGCCAACCTGCTGTCGGTCAAGCGCTATGACGCTCACCTGCAGGACCGCCTGCGGTTTGCGGAAGTGCACGCCGGCTTTGGCGGGGACGACGAGCTGTTCGCCATGACGGGCTGGTGCCCGGTGAACCGCGTCGACGAACTGCAGCAGGCCATCAAGGGCCAGCCGCTGGCCGTCATGCTGGACGACCCGGCAGACGACGAAGAACCCCCGATCAAGTTGCGCAACATCGCGCTGGTCCGCCAGTTCCAGCCGTTGCTGGGGGCGTTCAACCTGCCCAACTACCGGGAATACGATCCCACCTTGTTCATCGCGCCGTTCATGGGCATCTTCTTCGGATTCTGCCTGGGTGACATGGGCTACGGGGTGGTGCTGACGATCGTCACGCTGCTGGCGCTGAACCGCTTCGAACTCAAGGGCGACGCCAAGCTGGCCGTCCAGTGGCTGTTCATCCTGGGCGTGTGCACGGTCGTCGTCGGTGGCCTCACCGGCAACGTCTTCGGTGTGCAGTACTACAACGCGTTGGGATTGTCTCCCGACCTTGCGTTGTTCCGCCTCACCGAGGACCCGAAGATATTCTTCTACGTGTCGCTCGGCATGGGCGTCGTGCAGCTGACGCTCGGGCTGCTTATCAAGTGGTGGGCCCAGATGCGGCAGGGCAAGTGGCAGGCGCTGCTGGGCACCACGGGGTGGGTGCTGGTGTTCCCGTCCATCTATGTGGGCGTGACGTACAGCATCTGGTGGGCCTTCGTGGCGGTGCTGGCCGCGATCCTGGTGTTCGCAGCGCCGAGCCCCAGCGTCGTGCGCCGCCTGGGCGGCGGCGCCTGGGCCCTCTACAACGTCATCGGCCTGGTGGGTGACGTCGTGTCCTACGCCCGTATCTTCGGGCTGGGCCTGTCTTCGGGCATCATCGCGGCGGTGGTCAACACCATCGCTCTGAGCATCGTCGAGGGTGTGGGCCCCATCGCTGGCTGGCCCATCGCCATCGTGGTGATGCTCATCGGTCACACATTCAACTTTGTCATGGCAATGATTGGGTCCGTGGTCCATCCGGCCCGGCTCCAGTTCCTGGAATTCTTTGGAAAATTCTTCGAAGGCGGCGGCAGAGCCTACGCGCCTTTCGGGAAGCTAGAAGGGAAGTAGATCATCATGGAAACCAACTGGATGGAGATCCTGGCGTACGTGGGCCTCGGATTCCTCGGCCTCGGCCTGGCGGGGTCCGCCATTGGCCTGGCCATCGGCGGCAGCGCCGTCACCGGTATGCGCCCCGAGCGCCGCAACAACGGCATCGCCGTGTCCGTGCTCCCCGGCACCCAGGGGCTGTACAGCTTCGCCGTGGGCTTCTTGTGCTTCGGTGCCCTGGACGAAGGCAAGTTCACGGTCGTGCTGGGCTGCGGGATGATCACGGGTATCGCCTGCTTGTTCTCCGGCTGGTGGCAGGGCGTCGTCTGTGCCGCTGGTATCAAGAGCATCAACCAGGACCGCATGGGTATGGGCCAGGCTATGATGCTGGCCGTGTTCCCCGAGTTCTACGCCATCTTGGCCTTGGCCTTGGCGGTGCTGCTGCTCCAGAACTAAGTGCTGTTCGGGGATTGTTGCCGTCGAGGCCTGTCTTGCACGGGAGTGCGGGAGTTTGAGCTGGGCGGTTACGGGCAGCGGCCGGTGATCCGGCCGTCGCTTCGACCCTGACACTGGAGGGCTAGACGATGTTGAACTACGACCGAATCCTGGTCCCGGTGGATTTCTCCAGCGACAGCATGGCTGCCCTGGAGGCCGCCATCGCCCTGGCGAAGAAACTCGCCGGTCAGCAGACTGTCATCGCCCTGCACGTGGTCGATGACGGACTGCCGGTGTCCGTGTCCACGGGGATCGTGCGCAAGGCGCGGGCCGAGGGGAACCAAGCGGGGCAGAGCCACGCGCTCAAAAAGCTCGAGCGTGCCCTGGCCAATATCGATCCCGGTGAGGAGATCCTCGAAGCCGATGTGGTCATCCACAAACCGGCCTCCGAGGCGATCTGCATGTACGCGGTCAACAAGAATATTGACCTGATCGTCATCGGTGCACAGGGCAAGGCCGGATCCCTGCGTCGACTGGTGCTCGGATCGACGATGGCGCAGGTGCAAAAGGCCGCGCCGTGTGCCGTGCTGTCCGTCAAGGACCCCGCCGCGAACCAGACTGAAGAATGATTCGTTCTCAGGGCTTCGCCCTGCAGCCTTGACGGCGCTACGCCCCCTGTAATATCAACCGCACACATCGTACCCGAACTGTATCGATCAACTGAAGAATCGATCCGGTCGAATGGGTGCGGGATAGGAAGTGGCATGGAGATCGATCCGGTCCTCATCGTCCTGCAGTTGTTCCCCTTCCTCGCCGTGCTTGTGGGCCTCCACTTCATCATCTTCAAACCCATGCTTCGCCTGCTCGAAGAGCGGGAGAAGAACATCGTCAAGGACCGCGAGGTAGCGGCCCTCGAGGAGGCCAGGGTCAAGGAGAAGATGGACGAACTGGAGGAAAAGCTAGCCCGCGCCAAGGCCAAGGCCAACGAAGAACGCAAGACGCTCCGGGAAGAGATCCGCAGGGGAGAACAGGAAATCCTGGACCGTGCCCGGGCCGAGGGAGACGCCCTCGTGGCCGACGCACGAACCCAGATCGAGACCGAACGGAAGGCCGCCAGTCGCGCGCTACGGGAAGAGACCGACGCGCTGGCCAACGAGATCGCCACCTCCGTATTGGGAAGGTCGGTATGAAAATGACCCAATCGAGTTCCGGCCGATCGATGCGAACTGCACTTGCGTGTTCGATTCGTGGCATGTTTCCGGTCGTCGTCGCGGTTCTGGTGCTGGGGGCTGCCTCCGTGGCGATGGCGTCCGGCGGAGAACTGGACGTCGGCCATGCGTTAAAGAACGTGTTCATCCACGCGGTCAACTTCGTCCTTTTCTTGGGCGTCATCTTTTACTTCGCGCGGCGGCCCATCAAGGACTTCCTGGCCAACCGTCGGCTGGGCATCTCCCGTGAGCTGGAGGAGTCCCAGCGCATCAAGGACGAGGCCGAGGCCAAGAGTCTGGACCTGCAGAATCGCCTGCGGAGCTTCGACCGGGAAGTGCAAGACATGCTCGACCGCGTGGCCACCGAGTGTGACGCGGAGAAGACCCGCGCCCTCGAGGGGGCCGAAGAAGCGGCTACGGGCATCTTAAAGACATCTGAACGCACCATCCGCGAAGAGACGGAGAAGGCGCGCCACGAGCTGCGCCAAGAGGCCGTGGACTCCGCGGTGACGCTGGCCGAGCAGGTGCTGATCAAGACGGTCACCGACGAGGACCAGCGTCGTCTGATGGGCGGTTACATGGACCGCATCGCGGAGGAACCATGATTTCTGGGTCCGTCGCTCGGCGCTATGCACGCGCCATGCTCGAGTTGGCTACCGAGGCCAACATTGCCGAAAAGGTCGGCGACGACTTGCAGGCGTTCGTCAGCTTGATCGAAGAAAACAGGGACCTGGGCCGGACCTTGTTCAACCCGGGGTTCGCCAAGGCTCAGCGGCGAGGCCTGCTGGACGCGCTGCTGCCCAAGTGTTCCTTCGATCGAGTCACCGAGAATTTCCTGAGGTTGCTCATCGACAAGAGCCGCATCGACCACCTGCCCGCCATCGTGCGGGAGTACCGGGATCTCAACGATGTGCAGTTGGGCCGGATCCGCGCGCTGGTGCGGTCCTCGGTCCCCATCATGCCCGCCGACGTGCTCCAGCTCCAGGGGCTCCTGGAGAAGGTCACGGCCAAGCAGGTCCTGCTGGAACAGCAGGTGGACCCATCGCTCATCGGTGGGATGGTCACCCAGGTGGGTGGCCTGGTGTTCGACGGCAGCATTCGCATGCAGCTCACGAAGATGCGGCAGCGATTGATCACAGAGACGGTCTAGGGCGCGGCACCGCCGGCGCCATAACCACATACGGGAAGACACGATGGACATCAAAGCGGAAGAGATCAGTCAGATACTCAAGCAGCAGATCCGCGACTACGAACGCAAGGTCGAGGTCAGCGAGACCGGAACGATCCTGGCGGTCGGTGACGGTATCGCGCGCGTATACGGCCTGGACAACGCCGAGGCCGGCGAGTTGCTGGAGTTCCCCGGAGGCATCTCCGGCATGGTCCTCAACCTCGAGGAAGACAACGTCGGTGTGGCCATCATGGGCTCCGACCAGCACATCCGAGAGGGAGACGAGGTCAAACGCACCGGAAAGATCGTCGAGATCCCGGTGGGCAAGGCCATGATGGGCCGCGTGGTGGACCCCCTGGGCCAGGCCGTCGATGGCGGCGCCCCCATCGTGTCCGAACACACGCGCCGCATCGAGATCAAGGCCCCCGGCATCGTGGCACGCAAATCCGTGCACGAGCCGCTGCAGACGGGCATCACGTCCATCGACGCCATGACCCCCATCGGCCGTGGCCAGCGCGAGCTGATCATCGGTGACCGCCAGACCGGCAAGACCGCCATCGCGGTGGACACCATCATCAACCAGAAGGGTGAGGACTGTTACTGCATCTACGTCGCCATCGGCCAGAAGCAGTCCACGGTGGCCCAGGTGGCCGAGAAGCTGCGTCAGCACGGCGCGCTGGAGTACACCTGCATCATCGTTGCCGGCGCCGCTGAGCCGGCTCCCATGCAGTACATGGCCCCGTACGCCGGCGCCACGCTGGGCGAACACTTCCGCGACACGGGCCGCCATGCCCTGGTGATCTACGATGACCTGAGCAAGCACGCCGTGGCTTACCGCCAG
>CAZDDH010000192.1:0-17439 GCA_964504165.1 uncultured Rickettsiales bacterium
TGGACGGTGTGGATCTGGATATCAACCGGGGGGAGTACGTGGCGGTGATGGGGGCTTCAGGCTCGGGCAAATCCACCCTGATGAACCTGCTGGGCTGCCTGGATACGCCCACGACCGGCACGTACACGCTCAACGACCGCGAGGTCTCCGGCCTGGAAGACGCGGAGCTGGCCCACATCCGCAACCGGGAGATCGGGTTCATCTTCCAGACCTTCAATCTGCTGGCCCGGGTGTCGGCCCTGGAGAACGTGGAGCTGCCGTTGACCTACGCCCGCGTCCCCCGCGCCGAGCGCCGGCGCAGGGCCCGCGAGGCCCTGGAGCAGGTGGGGCTGGCCGACCGCATGAGCCACCAGCCCAACGAACTCTCCGGCGGGCAGCGCCAGCGGGTCGCCGCGGCCCGGGCACTGGTCAACCGCCCCTCGATCCTGCTGGCGGACGAGCCCACCGGGAATCTGGACTCCCGCACCTCCGACGAGATCATGGTGCTGCTCGACGACCTGCACCGCCTGGACAACACCATCATCCTCGTCACCCACGAGGACGACATCGCCGAGCACGCCGAGCGGATCATCCGTATGTGCGACGGCCGCATCGAGGCGGACGGCGCCCTGCCCGGCGGGGGGGGGGGGCGATGATCTGGGAGAACTTCGGCATCGCGCTGCGGGCCATCTGGGCCAACAAGATGCGATCGATTCTCACCACCTTGGGGATCATCATCGGCGTGGCGGCGGTCATCGCCGTGGTCTCGGTGGTCCAGGGGCTCGATCACGTGGTGTCGAAGATGTTCGAGGACGTGGGCGGCACCTTCATCACGGTCATCGCCTATCCCGATCCCAACAACCCGGACATGGCCGGCCGGGAGACCACCCTGACGTACGAAGACGGCCTGGCGGTGATGGAGCAGGCAACCTCCCTGCGGTACCTCAACCCCGAATACGTGCGCGGCGCCCGGGCCAGCTACCGGGGCAAGACCCGCACCTTCAGCCTGCTGGGGGTCGGCCCCTACCACCAGGAGGTGTCCAACCACTGGGTGGAGCGAGGCCGCTTCTTCTCCCAGCTGGACCTGGACCGCCAGGCGAACGTCTGCCTCATCGGCACGGAGGTCATCGAGGAGCTGGACCTGGGATCCCAGGCCATCGGCACCGAGATCACCGTCGATGGCAGCTCCTATACGGTCATCGGCATCATGGAGCAGCAGGGCCAGATGCTGGGCCAGGACCAGGACCGGCTGGTGATGATCCCCTTCACCACGGCCGAGGAGCAGTACGGCCGTAAGGCCATGAAGCAGATCAACCTCAACTTCCAGGCCAACAGCGCCGAGGAGACGGAGCTGGCCAAGGAGCAGATCACCGAGGTGCTGCGCCAGCGCCATGACGTGCCCGAAGGCGCCAATCCGGATTTCTTGGTACTGCTCCAGGAGGAGATCCTCGACAGCATCTCCGAAGTGCTGGACACGGTCACCGCCGTGGTGGCTGCCGTCGTCGGCATCGCCCTGCTGGTGGGGGGCATCGGCATCATGAACATCATGCTGGTCTCCGTCACCGAGCGCACCCGCGAGATCGGCATCCGCAAGGCGGTGGGGGCCCGCCGCTCGGACATCATGGTGCAGTTCCTCGTGGAGGCCGTCACCCTGTGCGTGATGGGGGGCATCCTGGGGGTCATCGCCGGCGCCGCCCTGGGCATCCTGGTGGCCAAGCTGATCCCCAACTTCCCCCCGGCCTACGTGCCCATGTGGGCCGTATTGGTGGCGTTCTCCTTCACCGCGCTGGTGGGGGTGGTGTTCGGGACCTATCCGGCGGTGCGGGCGGCTTCGCTGGATCCCATCGATGCGCTGCGGTACGAGTGAAATTTAGCGGCTATCTACTCGCAGCACGTCCCCAGCAACGAATACCGGATCGTGACCAGGTCCCCCGTATCGGGGACATACCCGGGCTCGAAGACCACCGCATTGTAGATATCGTTCAGGTGCCAGCCCTCGTGCACCGGCACGTGGTTGATCTCCACTCCTATCGTCTGGGTTACCGGTACCTGGCTCAGCTCGAACGTGTCTTGCCAGCTCACCGACGCCCAGGCCAGATCAGACAGCGTGTTCACCCAGGCGGGATTGCCCAGGTAGTCGACCAGTCCGCCGGTCATGGTGGCCGCCTGCTCGTACCTCGAACCGTTGTTGAGATCGACGATGGCATTGAGCACCACGTGGTCCAGGTTGACCTTCAACGCTGCGTAGTTCAACACGTAGTCCGCGACGGTCCCCTGCGACAGGTCTGCCCCGTCCGATACGAAGATGACCCGCAGGCTGGCATCCTCACGCAGGAATCCTTCGTTGGGACCGCCCGGATCGGTCATCGGCGGGCTCAGCGCCGCGAAGCCGTTCCACAAGCCCTGTCCGTCGCCGGCCCCCGTCGTCCCCACGGTCACCGCATCCATGAAAACGCCATTCAGATCGGGGGTGGACGGGGTCATGATCGGGACCAATCCCTGCAACGTGGAGTCGTCCGTGGTGACCACGCCCATCTGAAAATCGATGCCGAGCATCTCGGCAATGCCGAGGAAATCCGCGAAGTGGATCGCCAGACTGTCCTGGGTGGCGGCCATGGAATCGGAGTTGTCCACCACCCACAGGATATCGGTGCGGTTGCTGCCCAGCTGGGTGTACTCGTCGGCGATCACCTCGGACAGATGGGCCTGAGCGTAGAAGGCTGCCCGGGCCTCGGGGCGGGCCGGGTCGTTGCTGTGAACATACAGATAGCCGGTGTCCGGCAATTCGTCCAACGGGTAGTAGTAAACGGTAACCGTCTCGGTTTGCCCCGGGCTCATCACGGTGCCCTCGGCAACGTGGAATTCGTGGGTCAGTTCCTCGCTCGTGGGTTCGAACACGACCCCGGACAGGATCAACGGCGCAGGCCCGGCATTGGTGATGGTGATGGTCCGTTCGGCCACGCATCCGATCTCGTGGTTGCCGAAGTCCAGGCTGGTGGGGCTCAGCTCGATGGATGGCAGCAGGCCGCTGGCCTTGAGCGTGACCGTCACTTCGGGGTCGTCCCAGTCGTTGCTGATGATGTGGAGCTGGCCATCTTGATCACCACTGGCGATGGGCGTGTAGGTGATGGGCAGCGTGGTCTGGGATCCGGGGGCCAGGATGCGGTCGGTGGTTGTGTCGTCCAGGGAAAAGGAATCAGCTCCCTCGACGAACAGGTTTTCCAGGTAGAGCGTGTCGCGACCGATGCTGGTGATGGTCACGGGGAGGAGCAGAGATTCACCGGGATTGATGTGCTGAAAATCCAGTAGGGCCGGGGAAACCTCGATCTGGGCGTTCACCGTGGTGGGATCACCTGGGGCAGGCTGCGCCTCTGGCGCGAAATCAATGCAGGCCGTGCGGGTCAGCGAGACCATCACCGACAGTAGCAGTACAGTCCGATTCATCTCCGTTGACCTCCCCGCGCGCCAGTTGCGGCAATCCCTCGCTCCTGCCTTCATTGGTTTGATCGGACCCGGGAAAGCTTCAGATTTTCTTGCGAGACTGGCTCGTCTCAGATCCCCATCTCACCGTAGGGATACGTGCGCATCGGCGTCTGGGCCAGCCAGGCTTCCATCATCCGGTCACCGAGCAGGCGGCCGACCACCCGGTAGTCCTGCTGGAACGCAAAGGAGTCCTTGGCAGGCTCACAGACCACGACCGCGTCACCGGTGTACGAGGCGTGGCAGAAGCTCACGTCCGCGCCGGCGACGATCAGGAAGCCGACGTGTTCGTCGAAACCGACGAGGTAGAGCCCGTCACCGTGGAAGCGGACCTGGCCCAGGACCACCTCGGTGGGGCGGGATCGGTACCGCCAGATCTGATCCTCGCCGGCGAACGTCTTGATGATCCACTCGGCGGGCTGCTGGGCCAGCGTCTCGCGCTCCACGGGGAATCCCACGTCCCTCAGCACGGTGGCGACGAAGTACCCGCAACCGATGACCCCTTTGCCGGGGGTTTCGCTGGTGCCGCGGTAGGACCAGGGGGTGCCGAACCAGTGAGGGATGGCTTGCTCCACGATGGCGGAATGGGCGGCGTGACGGGCGCGTTCGATGATCCCGGCGCGCGTGGTGTCGTCGCCTGCTGCGTTCCATTCGGCGCTGAGGCCTTCCCGGCCCCCGGCGATGGCAGCGAGGGACTCATCATAGGTGGCCTTGGGGGCGGCCGTGGGGATAGGCGCCACCGCGGGTTCGGCGGGGGAGGGGGGGGCGGGTGCCGGGGCGTCGGCCTTACAGGCGCCGGCCGCCATACCCAGCAGGGCGCACATCAAGGATCCCGCCAGCGCCCGGTGAAATAACGCCTTTGCCGCAAACGGCCAGCCCCCGCGAGGGCATCGAGGATCAGCTGCCATGTTCGAAGGCTCCCACATCGGGGCCGGAGCCCTCGAACGGGAGGGCCACGCCCTGGCCATCGTCCCAGGCCAACGAGGTGTCGAGTGTCAATGTGTGGGAATCATAGTCGATGGACAGGATGCGGGCGGTGCTGGCCTGTCCGGCCAGCTGGATCGAGTCTCCCGTCTCGCCGTCGATGCCGAACCCATCGTAGAAATAGCGTGCGTCGTCCACCGGCATGATGGTTCCCGAACCCGCTCCGTCAGTCGTCGTCAGGTACACACCCGCGTCGATCATCGGGCTGTTGGCCTGTAGCACAAAATCGAGGGATGCGGCGTCTTCGAACATGGGGTCCTGGTCCAGATTGCCGTGGAACAGTTCCGGATGGCTGGCCTCGTACTCGGCCAGCGTGCCGGCGTCCTCGAACAGCTCCTGGATCACATCCCCCTCTGGGCCATCCCCGTAGATGGCGTTACCGGTGAATTCGAAGCCATCCAAGTCGCGGTAGATGATCTGAGCCCAGCCCTCGTCATCACAGCCCCGGTTGGCGGCGTAGATGTTGTTCTTGAACCGGTTGTCGGTGAACTGGCCCCCACCCGACGACCCCAGGCCGGTGCCGCCGCATTCGTTGGCGTAGAAGACGTTGTGGTAGGCGCGGTTGTGGGTGTTGTAGTTGGCCTCGTCGCTGTAACGCTGCAAACCGAGCCCGGCGTTGGTATCGACGAACAGGTTGTGGCGGACGATACCCTCCTGGCCGGCGTACTGGATGCCGTTGCCGCCGGACGTGCTGTAGTACTTGACGGCCAGCAGGAACGCGTTGTGCTCCACGAGGTTGTGCTTGGTCGCGTCGTGCTGCGTGATCTCGTGGTCGAAGCCGGCCCCGTCGCAGTCGTAGATCTCGCCGATCTTCTGGACCTCGTTCTCGAAGGTGTTGCCGCGGACGATGTTGAAGTTGCCGCACTTGATGGCCCACAGGGTGTGGGCGGCGGTGCGGATGGTGTTGCCCTCGATGACGTTGTGGTCGCAGGCGTGCAGGGCCACGTTGTCCTGCGTGCTGTCCTCGATGGTGTTGCCGACGATGCGGTTGTGGGTCGCCTCCTGATAGAAGAGGCCGGTCTTGGAGCTGCCGCCGGAGTCCAGGGCGCGGGTGAACGTGTTGTTGCGCACGATGGTGTGGTGCGACTCGCGGGCGTACATCCAGCGGCGCACCTGGTCCACCATCAGGCCGTCGATGAGCACGTACTCCCGCCCGGAGAGCTCGATGGCGGGAGCGAGGGATTCGCCGGTGATGGTCGCCTGTTCACCTTCGTAGACCCGGAAGCTGACCCAGTCGGCGTCGGTGCCCGAGTGCTGGACCTCCAGGGTGCTGGTGTAGGTGCCCTCGCGGAGGAAGACCGCCGTGCCGGCCACGGCCTCCGCCGCTGCGCCGGCAAGGGTGTCGAACGCCCGGTCAGATCCCGCGCCGCAGGACCGGCTCGGGGCGTCGTAGTCGGTGCATTCCTCCACGCCGATCTGTAGGTCGACGTAGATCGCGGCGTCGTAGGGGATCTCGGTGTCGTCATCGCCCTCGGTGTCGTCGTCTGCCGCGTCGTCGTCATCCGCGCCGTCGTCGTCATCCGCGCCGTCGTCGTCGTCCTGCGCGTCGTCATCCGCAGGGGGAGCTGTCGGGCAACCCGTGGCCAGCAGGACCATACCCGGGACGATGCAAATCAGTAGCCAGTTCCGTACATCGCATTTCATCCGATCCTCCCGATCCGGCGCAGTCGAGGCGACGATCTCCCAAATCTGCCCTGTTGCGCCCTCGACGCGATGGTACGACGGCGGTCCAGGAACAACAATGCGGGGCGGGGATCATCCAGGGGCCAGGCCGGTTCTGTCCGATCACGTGCCCATCCGTGCGGTAGAATAGGTCCGCACGCTCCACAGAGGCACACGGATGGTATCGAACGAACAGGGCCTCCTCCAGCGACGACCCTGGCCATGGGCCGGCATGGTGGCCGTGTTCCTGACCATCGGGGCTTCCTGTGCCGGCGAGCTGACCGCCACGGTGCCACCCCCCGGCCCGCAAGGTGATGACGATGACGATGCCGTCGCGGACGACGACGACTCGGCGGAGCAGATACCCGGCGGCGGGGACGAGGCGGACTGGCTGTTCGGCACGGACGAGGTGCACCAGATCGAGATCATCCTCGAAGAGGATGCCCTGGCAGAGCTGAACGGCTGGCCGGACGAATTTGCCTTTGATCTGCCCTATGACTACGTGCACGGCACTGTGATCATCGACGGGGAGATCGTCGAGGACGTGGGGGTCCGGCTCAAGGGCCGCTGGGGCTCCTACCGGGGCATGGGTGGCAAGGCGGCCTTCAAGATCGACCTCAACCGCTACGTCCCTGGCCAGCGGTTCTACGGGCTGGAGAAGCTCACGCTGAACAACATGGTCGTGGACTGCACCATGGCCCGCGAGGTGCTGGCCCTGTCCGTGTACGAGGCGATGGGCCTGCCCACGCCCCGCGCCGGGTACGCCTGGGTCACGGTCAACGGCGTCCCGTACGGCCTGTACGTCAACGCGGAGTCCATCGACGACCGATTCCTGGCCCGGGTGTACGAGGACCGCTCGGGCAACCTCTACGAGCCCGAGTACATCGTCTACCCCGATTACAGCTACACGCTGGTGGATTTTGACCAGCAGAGCCAGGACCTGTTCGACCTGGAGGAGGGCACGGACGTGGGCTTGGCCGACGTGTACGCCGTCACCGCTGCACTGGATGCCACCAGCGGCAACGAGTTCACGCCCAACGTGGGCCCCCTCGTCGATCTGGATGAGCTGACGCGGCTGATGGCCGTCGAGCAATGGGTGGGGCAGGTGGACGGCTACTCGATGAACGTCAACAACTACTTCGTCTATTTTGATCCAACCTCATCGCAGGCCGATATCATCCCGTGGGACCTGGATTATTCGTTCATCCACAGCGAAGACTGGGGGTTCAGCTGGCATTCCCCCAACGGCCGGCTGGCCCACGCTTGCCTGGACGACGTGGAGTGCCGGGGGCTGTTCTTCGACCACACGCAGGCCGCCAACGCCATGGCCGACGGGCTACAGCTGCAGGATCACTTCGACGAGATCGTCGCCCTGATCCAGGATTATCAACAACAGGATCCCCGCCAGGAGTGCTCCAACAGCTACATCGTGTATTACTCGGACATTGTGGTGGACTGGATCGCGTACCGGTCGTGGGAGGTCGAGCAGTTTTGGGGGTTCTGAGGGGGGCCGCTGCTCACTCCTTGCTCATCGCCTGCACGTTCTTGAGGATCGTCGTGATCTCCCCCTTGAACCGGCCGTCCGCACACAGTTCGTCGTTCGCCAGGAACTCCTCGATGGAGTTCTCGATGGCCTTCCAGTCCTCGTGGAGCTCGTAGGTGCCCAGGATGTTCTGGGCGCCGAAGCGGGCGGACTCGCAGCCGGGCTCGGCCTCGATGATGGCCTCGTAGCGCTCCCGGGCATCGCTGAACTGGTTGTATTCCTGGTACAGGAAGGCGGCCTTGTACATCATCCGGTAGGTGTTCTCGTTGTCCGGGACGAAGCGCACGTAGTTGTCGCAGGCCTGCACCAGGCGCTTCTCCCATTCGTTGAGCTCGATGGGGGCGTGCCTGTCCTCCGCCTCGGCTTCCTTGCGCATGGCCGCCCGCAGGCCGTCCACCTCCGCCTTGCGTTCCCGCTGGCCCGCCTTGAGGTGCTCCTCGATGGCGAAGATGGTGTTCATCGCCGCGTCGGCCAGCCGGTCCCCGCCCGGGTCGACGCTGACCGTCTCCTCGTACTGCTCGGCGGCCAGGTCGAACTGCTGGGTCATGTACAGCAGCTCGGCGTAGTTGTAGCGCATGCGGTAGGCGCTATCCGATTCCGGATAACACTCCAGGAACTTTTCGTAGGACAGCTGGGCGGTCTTGAACAGGCTGCTGCTCTTCTTGCTGGCCGCCTGCTGGTGCAGGTCCACCGCCTTGGATTCCACCGTGCCCTCGTCCGGGCAGCCCGGTTCGGCGACGACTTCGCTCCAGGGGCGGTCGTCCTGGGCCAGGGCGGTCCCGGCCGTGAGCATCAAAACCAGCAGCAATCCGAGCATCCGCATGGGGGGCCTCCGCTATCCGTTGGTTGCGGACACCCTAACATGATGCGAGGGGCAGGCCGGGATCGCTGGCCTAAGGCTACGACTCCACCAGGACCAGTTCCCACCCCACCTCGAACGAACAGCTATCGCCGCTGAACCAGCAGTCCGGATCGTCTTCGTCGAGTTGGGTCCAGGTTTTCAATTCGAAAAATTTCATCGAACTGGACGAGGTGATCTCCCCCTCGAAATCGGTCTCCTCGCGGATGGGGCAGCCGTCCTTGGCCGTCTCCATGGACCAGGTGTCGCCCCCGGTCATGAAGGCCCCTTCGGCCAGCATCTGCATCCCATCGGCGCCGTTGGTCTCCGCTGTGCTGAACGTGTAGATCCTGCCCTCCCGTGCGACGTCGATGAGGCCGCCCCAATAGACGGCGAGCTCCTGATTGCATCCCTCCAGCTCGACCGTGTTCTCCTGGATGAACGGGTCGTCTGTCTCCCCCGGCGGGACTTCCTCCACGGCCTGGCCGTTGATCGTCGGGCTACCCGGATCGTAGGCCCCTTGCTGGAGTTGCGCGCAGCCGATGAAGAGTCCGGCCGTGACGGCGAGCAGGCCGGTGAGACGATATCTGGGCATGGGCTCCTCCATAGGTTGGCCATGATTCCACGCCATGAACGGATACGCCAGATTGCGGCCTGCGTTGTTTCGCATGTCATGTAAGGAAGAGTAAGTGGCGGCCGACCGGCGCCTGTGAAAAGAGCGTTCCAGGGTACCCACAACAGACGGGATGCCATGGGGAGAGACCATGCGAGGTTCCACTTGGTTGGCGTTTGTCCTCTGGATCTGGATGAGCGCCGGTTGCGCGGCCGACACCCAGGGGGAGCCGGCGGATGAAGACGCGGCGGACGACGACGCCGCGGACGACGATGTTGGGGACGATGACGCCGGGGACGACGATACGGGGGACGACGACGATGTTCATCCGCCCGCTGACGTGGAGGGCACCGTGTGGTCCCCCACGCTGGAGTGGTCCTTCGGCAATCCGACCTGGGAAGGCAATCCCTTCGATCTGATCGCCTCGGTGACCTTCACCCACGATGCCTCCCAGCAGGCCATCACGACCCAGATGTTCTACGCCGGTGAGGACGCCTGGAACGCCCGCTTCACCGGCACCCGCACCGGCATGTGGAGTTGGCTGTCCACCAGCGACGATCCCGAGCTGGATGGCCTCACCGGCACCATCTGGATGGATCCCAATCCGGGCCAGAACGGCTTCGTGAGCACCCAGGGCGACAAGTGGATCTGGACCGGCACCGAGGAGGCCTTCGTACCCCAGCTGGCGATGGTGGCGGCGCCCGACTACTACTACGGCGACTGGGAGACGGTGGACGACTGGATCGACACGTTCTTCGGCGAGCACGGATTCAACGGGTTCCACATCCCGGTGATGTGCCGCTGGGCCGATCTGGACCAGACCCGCTGCGACCAGGTGGGGGACGTCAACCCGGACGGCCGGACCTTCGAGGCCCTGGAGATCTTGATCCGCAAGGCCCACGCCGCCGGGGGCTGTGTGCACCTGTGGGCCTGGGGCGACGCGGCCCACCACACGACCCCCAGCGAGTGGGGCATCAACGGCACCGACGACCTGCGGATTCAGCGCTACATCGCCGCCCGCCTGGGCCCACTCCCGGGCTGGACGCTGGGCTACGGCTACGACCTGGACGAGTGGACCACCGAGGCGGGGCTCCAGGGCTGGCACGACTCTCTGCAGGGACTGCTCGGCTGGCCCCACCTGCTGGGGGGGCGGAGCGCCGGCCCCAACAGCGGGCTCGACCACAGCGGTGAACAGATCTGGGAGGGATTCGACTACTCGGGCTACGAACACCACGAGCCCGACTACGACGTCTACGTGGCGGCCATCGAGGCCCGCCCGGACAAGCCGACGTTTTCGGAAGACCGGTTCCGCGTGCGCGACCACCACGACAAGGACTACGACGAGACCCAGACCCGCCGGGGGCTCTACCACTCGACGATGGCCGGCGGGGTGGCCAACATCTGGGGGTACCTGTTGGAGGACGGGGAGGGGGTGGACTACGAGGCCGGGCTCAGCGGATCCTACCCTCATCCCGAGTGGATCAAGACCAGCGCGGAGTTCTTCGCGGGCCGCTTCACCGCGGATGTGGAGCGCTGCAATGGCCTCACCGATGGCGTCTGCCTGATGATCCCGGGCGGGGCCCACTACCTGTTCTACAAGGAGGACAGCGCCAGCGTGTCCATGGACCTCACCGGCATGGTCTCCGACCAGCCGGCGGTGGCCGTCGATGCCCTGCTGCCCTACGCCGAGATCGACATCGGCCCTCTGCAACCCTCCGAACAGTTGTGGAGTGCGCCCTACGCCTCGGACTGGGCGATTGCCGTGGGCGCCTACTGAACGGCGCCTTATTCCCAGGGCTTCTCGAAGGAAAAGTGCGCGGCTCCCGCGACCAGGGCCTGGGTCACCTCGAAATGGAAATCCAGGTTGAGGGTGTCGATGGTGTCCCCGGCGGTGTGCACGTTCGGGTTGACCAGATCATAGTCCTCGATGATGAACATGGCGTCGTACCCTTCTGACCAGAAGGGGCCTTCGTCGCCTCACCCACAGTGGTCGTCGATGAGCGGCACCGTGTCCGTCCCGGTGTACAACTGGGCGGCTTCGTGGAAGCTGTCGGCCATCCATTCCATTCCATTCTTGGTGGCCAGTTCCAGTTCCTCGTCATCGGAGCCAAAGGCCAGGGTGTCTGCGGCGATCATGCCCACGATTGCCTCGCCATCGGCGGTGGCGTCCTGGGCGTAGGCGGTGGACCCCACCGTGCCGACCTCTTCATTGGTGAAGAAGACGAAATCGATGCGGGTCGGCAGCTCACACTCGGCGAGGATCTTGACGGTTTCCATCACCGCGGCCACGCCGCTGGCGTTGTCGTCGGCGCCCGGCGCATCGCTGGCCCCACCGGCGATGGAGTCGACGTGGGCGCCGATGACCAGGTGGGGTTCCTCCGGGTCTTCCGGCGCGTCGGCCGGGAGCATGGCGATCATGTTGCGATGGGTACGGGCGGCGTAATCGTACTCGTGGTAGTAGATCGCCGCTCCGGCCTCTTCCAGCTCTTCCCCCAGCGCGACGAGGATCTCATCCTGGATGTCGTAGTCGTCCCTCCGCGCGAAGGAAGTCATGTAGTTCAGCGTGCCCATCAGCCGGTCGGCGTCGACCTGGCCCGCCATGTCCGTGATGTCGTCGCAGTAGGAGTAGGCGGTGTCGTCATCGCCGGTGTCGTCATCGTCTCCGGTGTCGTCGTCATCGCCGGCGATGTCGTCATCGCCGATCTCGGTGGGGCAGCCGTTCAGGAGCAACAAGGAGCCCAGAAGGGCGAGCAAGCATGCAGGGCCGGTTCGCGTCATCATCTCCTACCTCGGTGTGCGTATTTGTCCATAGATACGACACATTAGGGCCCGGCGTAAGGGGCGGCAAGAGGAGACGCTGCAAACCGGCCAGCGCGGTGTTTTGTTGACAGACGCTTGTCGCTGCGTATTGTGTATCGACCTTCCGGCCGCGCGTCCCAGGGTTCATGGCGACCGCCGCGGCGACCGCAGGGTGCGGCGAATTATTGACGTGATCGGCTGGCCACCCCGGCCCCCGCTCCGGAAAGAAGAGGAAACACCATGGCACGCCGAGGTAAATTTTCTGCTCAGAAGCGTCTGAGGGAAGCCCGGAAGCGGCAGAAGAAGCAGGACAAGGACGAACGGCGCGCCGAGCGTCTGGACGGTGACGAGTTGGAGGAAGGCCCTGCCCCCCCCCCACCCGAGGGCGATCCGGACCTCGCGGGCATCGTGCCCGGCCCCCAGCCCACGCTCAGGGAATTCCGCGATCCCGAATAGTACCGCGCGCATTCCATCCCGCTCGAAGATCAATCCCCACAGGCTTCGCCAGTAATCTCCCAGGCCAGCGCAAAACCCGCCCCTTCGGGCCAGTGCCCGGCCTCACGCCCGATCCAATATGGCGCCGTGTAGTCGATGAAATACTCGTGGTTGCGCAGGTGCCGGCTGCCGAAATCCCGGCTCAGCCTGAACGGCGTGAAGTGCCAGATCTGGGACTCCTTGAGCCGTTTCCCGGCGGGTACCGGGGTGGTGTTGATCGCGGCGTCCGGATCCAGGTCCTCCCCCTCGATGGTGATGCCGAAGACCTCGATATCCGCCGAACAGATGGCGATCTCTTCCCCGCTGGGGTAGCGGGGGACGACCCACTCCTCCGGATCGTCCAGGTAGTCGCGGTTGGTGGCGCGCTTGGGGTCGAAGGGGTGGTCCGGCTCGGGGACGTAGCCGGCGATGTCGTCGAGGGCCGCCTGCGTGTCCGCCGCCAGGGAGGTATCGACGGCCCCGTCAGCATAGTGGCTGTAGGTCAGCTGGAACCAGGACTGGCCGCTGTTGGCGAGGATGCCGTAGCGGTAGTCCTCGCGCATGGCGGCCTCGATGGCTTCGGCCGTGGGGCTGCCCCAGTGGGCCAGCCGCTCCATGGTCGCCAGCACCACCGGGTGGATCAGGTCGGTGCCGATCCAGGAATCGCAGAAGTCGGGCATCTTGAACGCGCCGAGGGTGGGTAGCACCTCCAGCAGCTGCTGTTGTTCGACCAGCTGCTGGTCAATGAATTCCAGGTAGCGGTCGTCGCCGGTCATGTGCCACGCCTGCAGGTTGAGGTGGAGCAGGTACAGGGCATCACCGGCGCGCATGTTGGTGAAGTAGATGTAGTCGATGGGGCGGTTTCCCGACCCCTGCATGCGGTTGGCCAGATCGATGACCTGGAAGACGAACTCCACCTCGTCGGAGGCGTCCAGCTCCCAGCCCTCGTCCACCTCCCACGGCAGGTCGCCGGGGCAGTCCCGTGGGAAATCGTCGTCCTCCACGCCGTCGGGGGGGATGGCCTGCAGGGCGTAGCCCCAGATGTCGTCCTGGGTGGTCAGGTCCAGCTCCCCCTCGCCGGGTGAGTAGGTGCCGCTGCCCACGAAGACGGCCAGCAGTTCGGCGATGGTCTCGGACTGCTGGACGTTCTCCACGTGCACCTTGCGATACCGATGCAGGTGGCACACGACGTTGTCCCGGATCTCGTCCTTGAGGGCCTGGTGCTCGGGGCGGAGCAGGTCCCAGGCGTAGGTCTGGCCCAGGAAGGCGCCCGAGTAGGCGTCCATGGACGGCGACCCCTCGGCGGTGGCCGTGGTCTCGTAGAAGGTGCCGTCCACTTCCAGGCCACCGGCGTAGTAGTCCGGCAGGTGGCCCAGGGCGTCGCCGGACAGCTCGTAGATGACGTGGTTGGTGCGCTCCTTGAACGTGTGCAGGTTGAGCTCCGGGTGGCCCGGCGGCACCGGCACGTCCTCGGGGAGCATGGCGAAGGGGGCACGGAACATGTAGCCGGGGACGCCGGTGACCCGCCAGTTGGTCAGCTGGCGTTCCAGCAGTTCCACCATACGCTCGTAGTCGGCGTCCGTGCCGGTCACCGCATAGCGGTGAGCCGCGGCATAGGTGAAGTAGCCCATGTAATAGGCGGCATCCCCGTGGTCGTCCCATTCGCCGAACTGGGCCGGATCCGACCAGACCGCCTCTTCGGTGCCGGCGGGCATCTCGTCGTGGGTCTCGAAGTTGACGGCGCTGGCATCGACGATGTGGTGCAGGTCGGCGAAACGGTCCAGCACCAACGCCCGTTGCAGCTCCAACGGTGCGTCGTCCGAGAAATCCCCGGCAGAGGCATCCCAGATGGCGCAGCGCTGCACCTCGCCGTCCTCGCAGCGCTCCTCGTGGATGACCCCACAGGAATCGACGGCGCCACCGGTGACGTCGTCGGCCGCGGTGATCATGGGGCCGGTGGCGTAGAGCTCGTCCAGGGGAGTCTCTGGTGGATCGGGGAGGGGTTCCGTTTCTCGACAAGAGAACAGGGCGAGCGGCACGAAGAGGAGTAGATGTCTTGGTTGCATGGGCCGCGAATGTAGCATGGGCGCGGCTGCAGGCCCTCAGCAGTCCTCTGAGACCGCGTAGCTGATGTCGACGGAGTCACCGTTTTGGGGCACGTGGTCCTGGGCGAAGACAATGGCGTTCATGGTCTCGTCGTAGATCCAGCCCGTGGTCACGGCGGTGCCGTTGACCTCCACGGCGATCGTGTCGCCGATGACCGGGGCGTGGCTCAGCTCGAAGGTGTCGTGCAGGTGGATGCTGTTCCAGGCCAGGTTGACCATCGGCGTACTCCAGTTCGCGTCACAGATGCAGCCAAGAATGCCCGCCGTGGCGTTGACGGCTTCCACGAATCCGGTGCCCGCAGAGGCCACCCCACCCGCGCCGCTGCACGCCGTCGCGTTGACTCCATCCGTGCCGCAGATGGCGCTGAGGCCCACGTCATCCGGATCGGTCTTCAGCGCCTGGTAGTCGGCGACCCAGTTTGCCCACATGCCGCTGTCGTCCCCGGCGTCGGTGACGAAGACCACCACCAGCCGGGCGTCATTGCGGTAGAAATTGTCGTTGGGCGCCGTGTTGGAGACAGCCAGGGAAAGCGCCTGATAGCCCGTCGCGAAGGGGTCGGGGTTCGCGCCGCCTGTGCCAACCGCGCAGTTGTCGATGAAGGTCGCCGCCGCGTTGGGCGTGGCGTTGCCCACGATGGGGTAGACACCCGTGAAACTGGGGTCGGACGCGCCGACGCAGGCGAGCCGGTAATCCAGGCCCGCCGCGCTGATGGTCGTGAAGAAGAACTGGAGGTTGCTCGCCAGGTTCGCCTGCTCCTCGGCCATGGATGCGGAATCATCGATGACCCACAGGATGTCCACCCAGTTGTTGGCCTCCTGGACAAAACTATCGACGTACGAGGTCCCGGCAATGCCCGCACCGCTGATGGTCGCAAGAGCTTGGGGCGCATCTGGATCGTTGCTCTCCACGGAGAAAAACCCGGCGTGGGCGTCCATACCCTGGGGAAGGTAACGGAACGTGACGGCGATCGAGGCCTCCGGATCGAGGGGAGTGCCCTCCTCCTCGGCAGCCGTCAGGGCCTCGTCGTCGATGAGGCTCAGGGTGTCCTCATCGACGCCCTCGAAGCCATGCCCGGTCAGAAGCAGGGGCGCCGTGCCGGCGTTGACGATGCTGACCTCGGCCGTGGTCTCACAGCCCACGACGATGTCACCGAAATCCAGGTTGGCAGGATCGAACTGCAGATCCGGTTCGGGAGCCTGGGAATCATCGTCATCGTCGTCGTCGTCGTCGTCGTTGTCGTCGTCGTTGTCATCGTCATCAGCGGGGGCCACGTCGTCGTCCTGATCCGGGGAATTGCACGCCAGCAAGGCGAGCATCAGCAGGGCCAGCAAGACGGTGAGCGCGCGCGGTACGTATGGCATTGATTCCTCCATGGCTTGTTTGCAGGGCGGGGCGTTCAACACTCCCCGCCGATGGCGTAGGCGATCAGGATGGCGTCGCCCAGTTCGGGTAAATGGTCTGGCTCGAAGACCACGGCATTGAGGACGGGATCGTGGCCCCAGCCTTCGGTCACGGGCTGGCCGTTGATCTCCACGGTGATGGTACTGCCGAGGACGGGGGAGAGGGTCAGCTCGAAGGTGTCGTTGAGGCCGTAGCAGAGCTCGACCATATCCTCCATGGCACCGGCCCAGCTGGAATCACAGAGGCTGGATAGCACGCCCCCCGTCGCGTTGGCCGCGTCCACCTACCCGGTGCCCCGCAGCGCGGATCCGCCGTTGTCATTGCAGTCCACGGCGTTGATCCCGTCGGTCCCGCAGATGGCGTTGAGCACCACCCGGTCCGGATCGGCTCTCAGCGACTGGTAGGCGCTGACCCAGTAGGCCCAGGTCCCGCCGTCGTCGCCGTCGTCCGTGACGAAGACCACCATCAGTCGGGCCTCTTCCCGGTGGAAACCGTCGTTGGGGGGCACCTCGGCGGCGGACATGCTCAACGACAGGTAGCCGTTTTGGAGCCCATCGCCGGCCGCTCCACCCGTTCCCACCAGGCAGTTGTCGGCGAACAGCGCCGGCCCGCTGACCGTGGCGTTGTCCACCACGGGGGTCTGGCCGCGGAACTCCGGGCCGGACGCCGCGGCACAGGCCAGCCGGTAATCGACGCCCGCATCGTCGAGGAGCTGGGGGAAGGACTCGAGGTCTTGCACGATGTTTTCCTGGTTGTCGGCCATGGATCCCGAATCGTCCACGACCCACAGGATGTCGCAGGTGTTCCAGTGTTCCTGGACGAAGCTATCGGCATACCAGGCGGCGCCCACACCCATGCCGATGAAGGTCGCCGTCGCCATGGGCTGGTCGGGATCGTTACTCTGGACGGCCAACGACCCCTCGTAGCTCTCGACGTCTCGGGGGGTGAACAGGATGGCGGCGGTCACCGACTCCCCCGGCTGGAGGGGGGTGCCCGACTGTTGCATGGCGAGCAGGTCGGCGTCGTCGACGAGGGCCATGCCGCTGGCGGGGCTGGCCTGGAAACTGTGTCCATGAAGATCCAGCGGAGCGGAACCTCCGTTGACGATGGCGAACGTCACGGTCTTCTCACAGTCCACGGTGCACGCCCCGATGTCATGGTAGGCGGGATCGAATTGCAGGTCGGGCTCGGCATCCGGGTCCAGGTCGTCGTCGTCGTATTCGTCGTCGTCGTGGTCGTCGTCGCCGGAGTCGCTGGCCACAGGGTCATCCCCTCCGCGGGTGTCGAAGCACCCCGCGGAGAGCATCGCGAGCGTGATCAGGGCCGCCCCGGGGCCGAGTGCCAGACGTCGCATCGGTCCTCCTCATCTACAGCCTACAAAGATCGATCTCCGTGGAGAAGGATGGGGCGACGTCAATCCCATCTATACTCTTTGCATGAGGGACACGGATTCACGTTGCAGCACGGCGATTCTATTCGTGCTGATGGCCCTGATCGGTTGCACGGTGGGCGGATGCCCGCAGCACGTGGACGGCACGACGCCGGACGACGACGACTCCC
>CAZDDH010000193.1:0-17437 GCA_964504165.1 uncultured Rickettsiales bacterium
TGGACGCCACCACCCATCCGGACGCCGTCGAGGTGTGCGGCGACGGGCTGGACAACGACTGCAGCGGCCTGGCCGACGACGCCGACGAGGATCTGGACGGCTACATCGCCGCGGATTGCGGCGGGGACGACTGCGACGACGCGGACGCCTTCTTGAATCCAGCCGATTTCGACAACGACGGCTACTCCACCTGTGACGGCGACTGTGACGACGCGGACGCCCTGCTCACCCCCGAGGATCTGGACGGCGACGGGGTGGCCGGCTGCGACGGCGACTGCGACGACGATGACGCGAGCCTCAACTTGGCGGACGTTGACGGCGACGGCTTCACCACCTGCGACGACGACTGCGACGACGATGAAGCCACCCGCTATCCCGGCGCCACCGAGCTGTGCAACGCCATCGACGACGACTGCGACGGCGAGGTGCCCGCCTTCGAGCTGGACGGCGACGGAGATGGGCTCACCGGCTGTGACGGGGACTGCCTGGGCGACAACCCCGCCGTCTACCCGGGGGCCGACGAGGTGTGCGGCAACGGCCTCGACGATGACTGTGACGGCATGACCGACGCGGCGGACCGCCTGGACTGCGAGGAACCTCCCGCTTCGGCCACGACCAGTTCGCCCACCGGCTGCAGCCTGTCCGGGGCCAACCCCAGCGGCCGCACCCTGGCCGTATGGCTGCTGCTGGCGGCCGGGCTGATGAGGCGCCGCACGACATAAATGGCTCAAACCTCCCACCCTTCCGGCGTCTACGATCGGGCCAGCAGGAAACGGGAGGAGGGTTGATGAACCACTACCACCCTATGGCGTTGCAATTAGCAGCCGCCCTCCTCCTGTTCCTGCCTCAAACATCCGACGCCGGGGAAGCCACCTACCACCTGTGGGCGGGCGACCAGTATCTGGGCCAGGCGCCACCGCTGCGTCACGACCCTGGCCTGGGCCCGGCGGAAGACGTGCCCGTACCGGTAGCCCCACCGCCACGCATGGAGCTGATGATCGTCACCACCCGCGAGCTGGTGGAAGGCAGCGCCCTGCTGTACGAGTTCATCGATTTCCGCCGGGCCGAGGGCTGGGAAGTCCGGCTGGCCGTCGAGGAGGACTGGGACGTGCCGGTGAGCTCGGGCCCGGACGACACCCCCGACCGCCTGCGCGCCTTCCTGGCCGAGGAGTACCTGGACGACCCGGGCGCCTTCCTGCTGCTCATCGGCGACCCGGACCCTTCCGTGGGCGACCTGCCCATGAAGATGTCCCACCCCCTGGAGTCGGTCCTCCACTACTACGACGACTGGCTGGCTGCAGAGTTCGAGGAGATCCCCACCGATTTCTACTACGCGGACCTGGACGGCGACTGGGACTGTGACGGGGACGGGCGCGCCGCCGAATACCCGGACGACGACGGGGCCGGCTGCGTCAACTTCGATCCCGAGCTCTATGTGGGGCGCCTTCCGGTCTACCGCGGCGACGCCGGAGCGCTGGACGAGCTGCTGGCCCGGGCCCTGGACCGGGACCTGGAGCCAGACACCCGCTACCGCACCGGCGTGTTGCTGCCCGCCGCCCTGTTCGGTGTGGCGGGCACCTCCTATCCCACCGGCGGCGAGTACCCGGGGAATCAGGATGGCGCCTGCATCGTCGACGCCCTGTACCGGGAGCTGCCGCCAGCGTTCCAGGAGGGCGCCACCCGCCTCTACGAGGACGCCGGGCTGGTGACCAGCGTCTACGACCACGAGGGGCCCCTGGAGCGGGACGAGGTGGTGGACCGCTGTAACGACGGGCGGGGTATCGTGGTGTGGTGCGGCCACGGCGCCCCGGCCGGCGTCTACCGCACCTATTGGGACAACGACGACAACGGGGACGGCAGCGCCGAGGACTCGGAGTGCGCCTATCCCCCCTTCCTGGAGTCCAACGACGCCGCCGACCTGGAGGCGGCCCCCGGCGCCTTCACCTGGCACGTCAGCTGCGACAACGGCTTCCCCGAGCGCATGGACAACATCGGCGCGGCCCTGCTCTACGGCGGCGCCATCGCCACGGCCACGGCCAGCCGGCCAGCCTTCGGCGCCACGGTCGACTGGGGTGAGACCTGGGAGCCCCGGCCGGATCTGGCCTCATCGGCCACCTGCGGGTATTTCTACGCCCTGGAGCTTGCCGCCGGCCGCACCGCCGGTGAAGCGCTGGCCTACACCAAGCACGCGCTGCCCGGGGACGGCTGGACCGAGGAGGCCTACGGCGTCGACTTCACCGGCGCCGCCTGGACCACCCGCATGGAGTACAACCTCTACGGCGATCCCACCCGATCGCTGGGGTTGTGCGAAGGGGACGAGGACTGCGACGACGGGTCGTCCTGCAACGGCACGGAGAGCTGCATCGACGGCCTGTGCGCCCGGGACGGGGATCCCATCGACTGCAGCCACCTGGACGACGGATGCAACCTGGGCAGCTGTGATCCGGGCAGCGACACCTGCGTCACCGCGCCCCGGCTGGACGGCACCGGCTGCGACGACGGGCTGTGGTGCACCGAAAGCGACGAGTGCGGGGACGGGATCTGCGCCGGCGTGGAACGGGACTGTGGCGACCGTGACGGCTACGACGTCTACTGTGACGAGGCCTCGGAGAGCTGCATCTCCGAACTCCAGGACGACATCGTCAACCAGGCAGGCTGCACCTGCCGTGTGGTGGCCGGCCGCCCCCATACCCCCTATCTGCTGGGCTGGTTCACGTTACTGGCCTTCGGCTACGGCAGGCGTGCCATCGCACGCCGGAAGGAGAACGGATGAGGACCAAGCCATGGTTTGTGCGGTTCAACGGCCTGTGGTTGGCCCCGACCTTGCTGCTGGCGTGCCAGGGCGACCTGGGCGTGGATGACGACGACGACACGGGCCTGCTGGATCTGGAGGGCACCGTGATGGATTCGGTGGTGGATCTGCCGGTGTCGGACGCCTGGATCATCGTCGATACCGGCGACGAGCTGATCTCGGCTCGCAGCGGCGGGGACGGCACCTTCTCCATCCCGGCCTTGCCCGCCGACGAGCCCATCATCCTCACCCTCGCCGGCGACGACAGGACGGCCCGAACGAACCTGGACTTTGTGGTCTCCGAGCTGGAACTGCCCTTCGAACCGACCCTCAACTACCGCTCCTCCGACTACTACGACCTCAACCGCGTGACCGTCACGGGGAACGCCGTGGGCGTACCGAATGGGCACGGCGTGTTGATCAGCGGCGACGGCATGCTGGAGTACGAGTACCTGTACCAGGAGGGGGAGGGCCCCATCTTCTTCGAGTTCGATGTGGAGCGGCTGGACCTCGACGAGCCCTTCGTCTTCACCGGGCTGGTCTACAACCAGCAGGCCGAGATCGTCACGGCCGGCGCAGCCGAGGTGGACCTCAACGACCCCTCCGTCGAGATCGAGTTCGGCGACACCGCCCCGCTGGAGCTGACCGTCAACGCCCCGTCGGTCCTGCTGGACGGCGAACCGCTCACCGAGCTGGACGACGAGTACGCCACCAGCCTGTGCACGGTGTTCCTGGGCGAATCCTGGGGCGCCTACACGGGCTGGAACGCCTCGTGGGAGGGGGACGAGAACGGCTTCACGTACCACGCCAGCTACGTGCCGTTGGAGGGGTACCAGACACGCGCCGCCATCTATCTTTCCGACGATCTGATGGACGGCCCCAACCTCTCCTACGCCAATGAACCGCTGGAGGAGGGCGCGACCGAACTGACCGCCGCCCCGCTGGATTCACCCCTTTTGAGCACCCACGAGGACTTCGCGCCCGGGGTCAGCGTCTCCTGGGATCCCATCGAAGGCGCCAACGGCCAGACCCTGTACGTCATCGACGACGACGAGGTCAGCTGGTGGATCTTCACCGAGGGGAACGAGGTCGCGTTCCCCCAGCTCCCCGATGGCTTCGACACCACGTTGTTGCTGGAGGACGGCGAGTGGCGGGTGCGCGCCCGCTACTGGGAGGAGATCGACGGGGAGATGGACCGCTCGGCACCCTACCGGGTGTCCGAGACGCTGGGTGGAGGGGTCTAGCGGCTCAATACGTGAGCACCTTGTCCGCCTCCAGCACCATGTTGGCGGCCTCGGCAAGGCGCACCTGGCGGATCCCGTCCATCAGGTCATCATCGGTGAGGCCGCGCGCCTCCATGCAGCGGCGGCAGCACAGCACCATACCCTTGCGCAGCACCGGTTTGAGCATGCGCTCGACGTTGTAGTAGCCGTCGGGGGTGACCTGGCCCTTCTTGGCGCATTGCACCGCATCCGAGGTCAGGTAGACGGTCAATTCCAGGTCATCTTCGAGCTTGAGCAGGGCACCGGCCATGCGCAGCGCCTGGTAGGGGCGCTCCGATCCGTACGGGGAATCCTGGACCACGATCAATACTTCCATCTGAACTCCTGAGGACCTGCCCGACGGGATCGTCAGCAGGATTCGTTGAGGGTGCCGGGCGTGCCGTAACCGCCGGTGAAGACCTCGATCTGGGCCTCACACCAGTTGCTGCCGTCGTTGTTGTCGATCTCGTAGAAGTGGAGGGGATCCAGGTTGATGGAGGCACCCTCCGGGTCGGGGAAAACGACGCCGCCGTCGTACTCCACGGCATCGATCTCGATGCCGTCCAGGGCCAGCACGATCTCGTCGTCGGCGTTGCCCAGGAAAAACGCGTCGTACACATAGGCCACGGTCACGCCGCCGTTGACCAGGGAATCATCGCTCTGGCCGAGGACCGCGTAGGCTCCCGGCTGGAGGATCAGGCCACCCGCCGCATCGATGGTGTGCAGGTCGTTGTCACGGTCCCTCAGGACCCATCCGTCGAGGTCGATGGGGAGGCCCCCCTGGTTGAGGATCTCGACCCACTCCTGGTCGTCGTCGATGCCGGTGGGATCGGCGAAGATCTCGGTGATCAGGATCTCACCGGCAACGATCAGGCCCTCGTCCGCCAGGCCATCGCAGTCCTGGTCCAGGGCATCCCGGATCTCGGCGGCCCCCGGGTAGATGGACGGGTCCGCATCGTCGCAGTCACCGCCATTGGTGAAGAAGCCGTCGCCGTCCAGGTCGTCCCCCAGATCGTCGATGAGGCCGTTGCAGTCGTTGTCCAGCCCGTCCGCCAGCTCCAGGGCGCCGGGATAGACCGTGGCATCGGCGTCGTCGCAGTCGCCGTCCCCCACGGTCCAGCCGTCGCCATCGTCATCCGGATCGGCGACACAGGTCTCGTTGACGGCCCCGGGGGAGCCCAGGCCATCCCCGAAGCTGGCCGTGGATGCGCACCAGTTGGCCCCGTCGTCGTTGGCGGCGGGATCGACCTGGTCTGCGTCCAGATTGAGGGATACCCCCTCGTAGTCCAGGTAATCCGCGCCGAGGGCATAGGCCGTCTCGTCCACCAGCAGGCCATCGAGGCTGAGCACCAGCTCGTCCTCGGCGTTGGCGAGCGCAAAATCACTGGCCCAGCCGTAGCCCGCGGTCACACCCCCGTTGACGGCCGGATCGTCATTGGCCGCCAGCACGACGATCTGCCCGGGCCCCACGACCACCGATGACACCACCGTGTGCGCGTCGGTGCCCCCGTCGGAGAGGACAAATCCCTGCAAGTTGATGTCCACCGCCGCCAGGGAGGTGACCTCGAACCACTCCGTGTCCGTATCGTCCCCCACGGCGTTCATGAAGATCTCGCTGATCACCAGCTCGCCCGCGGCGATGAAGCCCTCGTCGGCCATCCCGTCACAGTCGTTGTCCATCGCATCCTGGACCTCGGTGGCGTCCGGATTGATGGCGGCATCGCCGTCGTCGCAGTCGCCGTCGGCGGGCGTGTAGCCGTCCCCGTCCGAGTCCACCTCCGCCGTGTCGTCGTCGTCCCCGCTGTCGTCGTCGTCGTCGCCGCTGTCATCGTCGTCGCCGGCGCTGTCGTCATCGTCGTCCGTGGCGTCGTCGTCATCGCCGGTGTCGTCGTCGTCACCGGTGTCGTCGTCGTCCGCCGTGTCGTCGTCGTCCGCCACGTCGTCGTCGTCCGCCGCGTCGTCATCGCCCGCGTCGTCGTCGTCGTTGTCCGCTTCCGCGGGGCAGCCCTGCAACACCAATCCGATCAGCAGCCACAACAGGAGTGCAAATCGCGTGACACTCATTTTTGTCTCCAGCAGAGGGGCCGTCAGGCGGCCCGTGGAATCACCATGCTTCAAACTCCGTGCCGGGTGCAAGGACCGGATCGTGCCCTTCGTGGGTTCAGGGCTTGTTCCCGAGCCCACAACGGTTCACTATTCCGGAAAGCTCGAGGCATCCCGTGAGTCTATTATCCCACTTCCGCCTGCCCCAACCGATGACCGAGGTCCTGTACCGGACCTATGAACGGCGCTTGCTCCACGAAATCCACGAGGATCGGGTGCCCCAGCACGTGGGCGTGGTCATGGACGGGAATCGCCGACTGGCCCGATCCCTGGGGCGTTCTCCCTGGGAGGGCCACGAGCTGGGCTCCCGCACCGTCGAGGCATTGCTGGACTGGGCGGGGGACGCCGGCGTGAAGACGCTCACGCTATATGCCTTCTCCACCGAGAACTTTTCCCGCCCCGCGGCCGAGGTGGATGCCCTGATGGAGATCTTCGCGGTCAAGCTCGCCGAGCTGGCCACAGACCGGCGGATCCACGATCGCCAGGTGCACGTGGAGGTCCTCGGCCGGCTGGAGATGCTTCCCCGGCCGGTGCGGGACGCCATCCGCACCGCCGAAGAGGCCACCGCGCACTACGACCGCCATCGCCTCAACTTCTGCATCGCCTATGGCGGGCGTCAGGAGATCATCGACGCCGTCCGGGCCCTCATCGACAAGGTACAAGCCGGCGATCTGGACCCCGAGGACATCGACGAGGAGAAGCTCGGCAAGCACCTGTACACGGCCGGCGACGATCCGGACCTCATCATCCGCACGGGCGGCGAGTCGCGGCTGAGCAACTTCCTGCTCTATCAGTCCGCCTATTCCGAGCTGTTCTTCACCGACGTGTTCTTCCCAGCCTTCCGCAAGATCGACTTCTTGCGCATCATCCGGGCTTACCAGCAACGGGCACGCCGTTTCGGGAAGTGACGGATCAGCAGAGTTCCAGCAGCCCGTGTTTGAGCGCCCACAGCACGGTCCGGCGGGCCCGGGCAACCTCCACGGACTGGGCACCTAGCACGTCCACCAGCCGCTTGAAGGACACGGGATTTGCGGCCTCCCGGACCACGACCACCGCGTGCCCCAGCTCCAGCACTGGCGCCATCTCGGGGTACACGGGGTACCTCCCCGTCTTGACGAAGGCCTGCCCCAGCGGGGTGCACACCAGCTGCTCGTCATCCCGCAGGGCGCGCGTGGGGTAGTGCTCGAAGACCCGGTTGTAGTCGAGGCGCAGCGGGTTGTGACGGGACGGCCCCTCCTGCCAGTAGGCCACCGCCTCCGCGCTGAGTTCATCCCACAACACCTCGTACTGGGGGATGACGTTGGCCCAGTCGTATTGGCGCTCGGCGTGCCGTGCTGCGGCCCGTCCAAGCTCATCGCGCCGCCCTGGATTGGCGATCAAATCGGCGAGAGCGTCGGTGAGCGCCCGCAGATCGATGGCCGTGCCCTGCCCCAGGCGCAGGTGGGTCGAGCGGCGGTGACTCAGCGGCGCCATGTCGGACAGATCGGCGCTAATCCCGACGGAGTAGGTGGGGATGCGGATACCGGCCTGCTCCGGCACGGCCTCCCGGTAGCCGTCATAGTCGGACACCACCACGGGGCAGCCGGCGGCCATCGCCTCCACGACCGTCAGGCCAAAGGTCTCCTGGGGATTGTCGCAAGGGCTGATGAAGATGTCGGCCGCCGCGTAGATGTCCGGCTTGGACTCCTCGTCAAAATCGGTCAGCAACGCCACATCGTCGGAGATCCCCAGCGCCTGAGCCCACATCTGGATCATGTCCACGTAGGGCGTGCCCTGACGCGATCCGGCCATCATCAACGTCAGGCTCTCGCCACCGGGCTTGTTGCGCAGCCGGGAGAACGCCTGCAACAACGGGAAGACATCCATCTTGTCGTGGGCCGAGAAACGCCCGACGTACAGCAGGACGGTGCGATCGATGGGAATGCGGGCCAGGGCGCGCCCCCGTGCGCGATCGCCCTGGGCCATCGCCGCCGCGTCGATCCCCAGCGGCAACGCCGGCAATCGCATCGGGAAGGACAGTGGAGGCTGGATCCGCTGGCCGGTGGCGGCCAGTAGATCGTTGAAGCAAGCTCGCAGAACGTTCCGACCCGAGTCGCTGGTGCAGATGATGGCGTCGTAGGGCCTGGGACCGGCCAGGCCCATCGCCAGGTAGGCGTTCATATTCGCCTGATCGCTGATGTCGTGGATCAACGCCGTCACCGGGAACGGGTGCCCGGCGCGTTCGTTGCGCAACGAACACAGCCCCTGGAACCAATCGGACTGATTCGCCAGGTGGAACACGGTGTACGGCGTGTCCTCCAGGCGCTCGATGAGCTGGCGCCTGGGCAGGGAGGAAATGGACGCGCCCCCCGGCGCCTGGGCCCCGTACGTGGTCCGGAAGGCGCGCAGTTCCTCCGGCGTCGGCAAGAAAAAGTGGTAGGCCTCGAAGCTGCCATACCGCATCAACGCGAGCAGGAACTGGTGGTTGGCCACACCGCGGCCGGCGAGGGTGTGGCCGGGGACCGGCGGCAAGAAAGAATCCAGGGAGGCGAAGAGGCGCGGTCCGTCCGCTCCGGGTATCAACATGGCGGTTTCCTGTGGTGCTGGTAGTGTACACCGGCGCATATACTGGCGCACTGGAGTGGGCACATGATCGATCGATTCTTGCTGGGTTTGTTGGCGCTGTCGTGGATCGCGGTTTCGGGCTGCAAGGGTGACGAGGCACCCCAACCCGCCGGGACGGAACAGGATGCCACCCCTGTGGCTGGTGGCACACTCGTGGTCGCTCAGGCCGGAGACATGGACACCTTCAACCCGCTGACCACCCACATCCAGTCCACCCAGGAGATCCACGACCTGCTGTTCCCGTTGCTGGTCACGGCAGATTTTGACTGCAAGCTACAGTTCGAACCGGGGCTGGCCACCTCCTGGAGTTGGAGTGACGACGGGCTCCACCTGACGATGAAGCTGCGCGATGACATGGTGTGGTCGGATGGCGAGGCGGTGAACGCCGACGACGTGCTGCACACCCTGGAGCTCGTGCGCGACCCGGCCGTCGGTTGCCCGCGCGGCCCCTATCTGCAGTCGCTGGACCCGGAGGAACCCTGGGCTCGCACCGACGACCACACGGTGGTGTTCCATTTCCGCGAACGGGGTGAGCCCACCACCATGCTGGCCCATGTCGTCGCCGGCCAGATCATTCCGGAACACGCCTTCAAGGGGCTGGATCGGGCGTCGCTCCGGGGTGCCGAGATCAGCCAACAACCGATCACCTCTGGCCCGTTCAAGCTGGCCTCCAGGACGGTCGGTCAACAGACCGTGCTGGGGCGCAACGAACAGTATACGGCCGGGCCGAAGCCCTACCTGGACCAGGTGATCCTGCGCGCCATATCCGACGACAACTCCAGGATCCTGGAGTTCGAGACCGGCAAGGTGGACATGGTCATCGGCGTCGAGCCCAGCGACCTCGAGCGCCTGCGGACCACCCGCCCAGACATGCAGATCCATCGCCGGGGCTGGCGCTTCCTGGAGTACATCGGCTGGAACCTGCAGGACCCGTTGTTGACGGATCGCCGGGTCCGCCGGGCCCTGGCTCACGCCATCGATGTGGACACCCTGATGGGCACCCTGCTCAGCGACGGCAGCGAGACCTACGGGCGGCGGGCCACCGGTACGACCACCCCCGAGATCTGCGACGCGGTGGATGAGACCATCGTACCGCTGGCCTTCTCACCCGAGCGGGCCCGCGGGCTGCTTGCCGAGGCGGGCTGGGCCGACGGCGACGGCGACGGCGTGCTGGAACGGGACGGCAAGCCCTTCGTCGTGAAGCTGATGTACAACGCCGCCCTGGAGCGCCGGGCGGCGGCCGGGACCATCATCCAAAGCCAGCTGGCTCAGGTCGGCGTCCAGGTGACGCTGGAACCGGTCGAACGTAATGCCGTCTATGAGCGCTTGCGGAACCGTGATTTCCAGGCCGTCATCGCGGGATGGAGCGCATCGCTACTGGTGGATCCCAGCCAGTTCTGGCACTCGCAGAAGAAGAGCCCGTTCAACTACACCGGTTATGCCAACCCCGAAGTGGACCGGCTCATAGACGAAGGCCTGGCCACCATCGATCCCGCCGAGGCCGCCCCCCGCTGGCGCGAGATGCAGCGCCAGATCTACGAGGACCAACCCTACTGCTTCCTGTACTGGATCGACGAAGCGGTCGTCTTCGATGGCCGCGTCCGGGACGCTACGCCCACCACGCTGAGCCCGTTCGAGAATCTGAGCAAGTGGTGGATTCCAGAGGAATTGCGGAAGTACCCGGCGCCCTGAGCGAGCGGGGGAGAGCCCTATTTCTGGTGGGAGACGGTGACGGTGGTCTGCAGCCCGCCGCGCACGTTGAACGTGCCCCGGACCTCCAGCCTCCTGGGGTCCAGCACCTCCACGAGCTCATTGAGGATGCGGTTGGTCACGTCTTCGTGGAAATGCCCCTCCTGACGGAAGCTCCAGAAGAACAGCTTGAGGGATTTGAGCTCGACGCACAGCTCATCGGGGACGTACTCGATGGTGATGCTGGCGAAGTCCGGCTGGCCGGTCACCGGGCAGACACAGGTGAACTCGGCGGTCTCGACGCGCACGAGATAATCCCGGTCCGGATGGGGATTGGCGAAGGTTTCCAGCTGCTTGGACGGCGTGGTGGTCATGGCGTTCTCCGTTCCGGGGGGGAGACTACTCATCGCGGGCACGCGGCGCAATGCCAATGTAGGGGGCGGGATCCTCCATCCCTAGCTCCGCAAAGGCGGCCAGCCGGAGCTGGCAGGCATCGCAGCGCCCACAAGCGCGGCCCTGGCCGTCTGGGTCGTAGCAGGTGCTGGTGGCGCCATAGTCCACCCCTAGCTCCAGGCCCTGGCGAATGATCGCCGCCTTGCTCATGGACATCAGCGGCGCGTGGATCCGGACCCGCCGCCCCTCCACGCCGTTGCGTGTGGCCAGGTTGGCCATCGCCTCGAAGGACTCGATGAATTCCGGGCGACAGTCCGGGTACCCCGAATAGTCGACGGCGTTCACGCCGATGAAGATGTGGTAGGCGGGCAGCACCTCGGCCCAGGCCAGCGCAAACGAGAGGAACACCGTGTTGCGCGCCGGCACATAGGTGACGGGAATGCCGTCACCGATGGCCCGTTCGTCCCGGTCCCTGGGGACCTCGATGTCCGCGGTCAGGGCCGACCCCCCGAACTGGGCCAGATCGATGGAGACGATACGGTGCTCGGCCGCCCCCAGCGCTGCTGTCACGCGCTGCGACGCCGCGAGCTCCGCCGCGTGCCGCTGGCCGTACTTGAACGACAGGGCGTGGGCCGCGTAGCCCTGGGAGCGGGCAATGGCCAGCGTGGTCGCCGAATCCAGTCCGCCGCTGACCAGAACGATCGCCTTGGGGATCGTGTTCATCCTGTCTCCTCGCCGCGATTCTAACCCATGCGGTTGCGCTACCGCGTCCCCTGGGGTAGAGCTGCTGCATGTTTCCGTACCTCTTTGAGATAGGCTCCCTCAAGATCGGCAGCTACGGCCTGATGATGGCCATCGGATTCCTGTGGGGCTGGAGATTCTGCCGCAAGGCGGCGATCTGGCGCGGCTGGGATCCGGAGCTGGCCTACACCATCATCATCAGCTCGATGATCAGCGGCATCGTCGGCGCCCGCCTGTTCCACGTCATCGACCACTGGGACCACTTCCAAAATGACCTGGGGCGGATCTTCACCGCCAACAGCGGCCTCACCTGGTACGGCGGGCTGATCCTGGCCATCATCGTCAACTACTACTGGTGCGTGAAGTATCGCGTGAAGTTCACCGCCTGCCTCGATCTGGTGGCCGCCGGGCTGGCGTCCGGTTATGCCTGGGGGCGGGTCGGCTGCATCCTGGCGGGGGACGGCTGCTACGGCATCCCCGTCGAGCCACCCTGGGAATGGGTCGGGATGTCCTTCCCCAAGGGGCTGGTGCCCACCGTCACGCCGGTCTACCCCACGCCGGTCTTCGAGGCGTTGTTCAACTTCGGCCTGTGGGGGCTGCTCATCGGGCTGGATTACACCCGCAACATCTCCAGGCGCTGGGGATACGGGACCCTGATCGGCGTCTTCGCAGTCCTGCACTCGGCCGAACGCTTCATCATCGAATTCATCCGGATCAACGATCGGTACTGGTTCGGCGAAGGTGGGCTGGTGAAGATCAGCTCGGACGCCTACTACGCCGGGGAATTCGGCCTCAGCTTCAGCCAGTGGATCAGCATCGGCGGCGTCGTGGCCGGCTTGGGCGTGCTGGCCGTCGCCCTGCGCCGCAAGGCGCCGCCGTTCGCCGTCGATCTCAAGGGCGACGAACGCTACAAGCAAGGCTGGCGTGCAGACAGGCTCCCGGAGCCTGGCAAACCGGCCACCGGGGCCGTATCCAAGCCCAAGAAGTCCCGCAAGAAGAAGTAGCCACCGTTTCCCCCCAAAGAACGAATGAAACCGGGTGGTGAGCGCCCGTTCTCCACCCGGTTTCTATCCTGCTCCAATCCAACCGCCCATCGGCCGGCGAAGCATCATACTTACATGTATGAGTGTACTACATACTTGTATGATCGCAAGCCGAAAAAAGTCAAAGGATCGTCAACGGGAAGAACACTGGGGGGATCGCCCCGGAGAATCAGGCGTGGTTGCGCATGCGGAGCTCCAGGGCATCCGGATGCAAGTAGGTCTGGCGTTCCAGGTAGTCCACGCCGGCCCGCGCGGCGCTCTGACGGAGCAGGGTGATGGGGACGATCAACGGCAAGGTGCCATTGGCGTAGTCGGCGACGATGTCCTGGAACTCCTGCTTCTCGTCTGGCATCAGGGCCATTTGCAGCCGCCGTACGATGCGGAGCAACACCTGCGTGTGGCCGTCGATAGTGGCCTTGCGCCGGACCGCGCCGAGCAACAGGCGCTGGTACCGGGTGTAGAGGGCTTCGATCTGGCTGACGGTGGCCTCGTTGACCAGCTCCCGCATGAGACGCAGGTGATTGGAGCTGTGGGCAAACAGCTGCATCTCGTGGCAACGATTGAACTCGGCCAGATCCGATCGTTCCCGATCGCCGGCAAGCAGCTGACGCCAGCGGCGCATGATGAAGATCCGCTGGATGAAGTTCTCCCGCAAATCCGGATCCGCGAGCCGGCGATCCTCCTCGACCGGGATGAGGGGGAATCGCGCCATGAACAGGCCGGCGAAGATCCCCGCGCCCGCCTTGTGCCCCGTGCTGACGCGGCCCGAGTCCCCCACCGGGATCTGGGCGATGCCACAGCTGGGTGAGAGGCTCTTGAAGATGAACCCGTCCAGGTTCTCCTCTTCGATCTCCTTGAGTCGTAGTGCAGCCCAGTCCAGCAGTCGATCCGTATGATCGATCCCACCGGACATCGTCACGATACGCGGAGAGACCCGGTCGCCAACGAGTTGCATCGGTGGGCGTCGTGTCGGCAGCCCACATTCGACCTCAGGGCATACCGGCACGTACTGGATGAATCGGCCCAGGGTCTGGGAGACGACCGTATCGAGCTTGTGCCGGCCATCGTACCGGGTCCGCTGGCCCAGGAGACAGGAGCTCACACCCACGTGCAGCGGGGAGTCGACCACCATCTCTCCGGCCCAGCTCTTCATCGATTGATACCTGTCCAACACCGGCGAATCATCAGAACACCGAAGCCCAGCAAGAGGAGCAAAAGCCTCACGTCCGTGCCCTGATCCAGGGACGCCGTTAGCCGGGGTCCGGCCGCACACCGACACCCCGCGTCCGTAACGTTATACACCGGTGGAGGCGGCGGTGGGGGAAAGCCCAGATCCAGTTCGAAATTACCGCTGTTGCGAACGTCGTGATGGAACGACGCCCACTGCACATTGCCGTACACGGCGCCGGGTACATCCCAGGCAAATAGGTACCCCGCCCGGGTGGCGGTGACCACCTCCAGGCGGCCGTCGCCGTCGATGTCGTGGACCGCCGGCGACGCGGTGATCCAGCCCCCCGTATTCTTGGGCCAACCGTCGGGCTCCTCCCCTTTGTAGTTGAACGCGTGCAGCATGAAGCCGCCGCTGCCGCAGACGACTTCCGGATGGTCGTCGCCGTCCAGGTCGGCCACTGCCGGATTCATGAAGAACTGGATGTCCTCGACCTGGCGCGGGAAGCCGCGGATGAACATCCCGTCCACCGGGCTCCACGCCCCCAGCACGTGGTCGAACTCCCGCCGCTTGCCGTCGGCGACGATGCCGACACCGAAATCGGGGTCGATGCCGCCGTTGATCACGTCCGGTGTTCCGTCTCCGTCCAGATCGCCGACGGACGGGCTGCTGACCCCGTGCAGGAACGCCCCGCTGCGGGAGTTGGAGAGGCCACCGAACTGGTCCTCGAAGTGCCCTAGCTCGATGAAGGACTGGCCGTCGCCACGCAAGATCATGCCCGGATCGGCCGTGGTGGGCAGCACAACCTCCAGGACGCCGTCCCCATCCAGGTCCACCAGCGCAGCGGACGCCGTGGTCCCCTCCCCCACCACCGGCAGGGCCGCGGTGAACGCCCCGAACAGGGTCACCGGCCAGCCGTCCAGGTAGGCCCCGCCAGCAGACAGGTTGCCCGTCCCGTGGACCGCGTAGGCCAGCCCGTAGAAGGAGCTGACGCTCTCGTTGGTCCCCACCATCACGTCCACCACGCCGTCGCCGTTGATATCCCCGATGGCCGGCGTACCCACGATGCGCGCCACCGGCCACTCGTCCGGCCCTTCGTAGCTGAGCGCCACCGGCCAGCCGTCCGCCAGCATGCCGTTGTCGTGCCAGGCGTATATCCAGCCGTCCATACCGCCGGCCACGATCTCCAGATCTCCGTCCCCGTCCAGATCGCCGAGGGAGGGAGAGCTGCCGAAACCCCGGTCCACGACCCGGCTCGAGGAGGTGGTCGCCGGATCGGACAATAGGGGATCCAGACTCTGGGGGAACCCATCTCGCTCCACTCCGGACACGTCAAAGACGTGCACGTACCCCCGCAACGACGTCACCACGATCTCCACGGTACCGTCACCGTCCAGATCGTCGATGGCCGGGGAGGACAGTACGGCGCTGTAGGCATCCGGTGAGACCGCTCCGCTGGTATAGGCCGCCGAGCCCAGGTGGTGGGCGTCCTGTTCCCCGTCGGCCTCCTCCAGCAGCTCGACGGACACCGGCCAGCCGTCCAGCGGATATCCGTCGCCATCCAGCACGTGCAGCAGGCCATCCGACGTGGCGATGAGGATGTCGGGCAGGCCATCGCCGTCCACATCGGCCAGCGTCGGGCTGCCTTCCGCTGACGCTCCTAGGTCCAGGGGGAACCCCGGGCGGATGTCGTCGTCCTCGATGACCGAGAAGGTGCGCCGCGTCACCGCGGTGTTCCCGTTGCCGTCCTCGACCTCGATACGGAAATGGACCATCCAGCCATGCGCCATCAACGCGCGGCTGACGTTGTCGTCCTCCTCGGTGAGCGGCCGCGGCGCCGTCCGCGGGGCCGCCTGCACCTCCGCCACGGTGAGCTGGGCCAGGGGGCCCTCGTACCGGCCCTGGTCCACGGTGAAACGGGCCAGCTCGGCGTACTCCTCTTCCCGCGGATCGCCCCCCGGCGCCCAGGCGACCGTGATGGACAGCTCGTCCGACCGCCCTTCGATCCAGCCGCTGAGGTCGATGACATCCCGCTGGCCCACGTACACCGGCTCGAACCAGGGCGGATCCTCGATGAAGATGGCCGGGGGGATCCGGCCGTCGTACACCGCCTCGACGGCACGGCCGGCGTTGATCCGCCCGTAGCCAAAATAGAGGTCGAAGCCGGGGTACGAGGGGTACTTGTCCGGGTCGGCGTTCTCGCCCCGGGACTCTTCCACGTCGATGTCGTCCGCCGTGGCGATCAGGAGCTGGGCGATCTCCCCGGGCGCCAGCGGCGGCTCGATCCCCGCCCCGACCCCCGCCGAGGCCACCAGCGCCGCCGCACCGGCCATCATCGCCGTACCCCCCGAGGCACACCCGGTGGACGAAGCGGACAGCTCGACCCGCGGCCCGAAGTTCGTGCAGTTGCTGTAGTTGAGGAAGGTGGTGATGTCCTCGTCCTCGTCCTCGTCGTACCGCACGGCCTTCACCGACATGGCGTGGGGATCGGTGGACGGCGAGTTGTGGTGGAAGGAGGTCTCGTCCGCGGCCGCGCACACCAGCGTGACCCCCTGGTCGTAGGCGTACGCCATCGCCTGACGCACATAGCCGCTGTGTCCCAGGGTGCCCGAAGCGGCCTGGATGACCGAGGCACCGCTGTCCGTGGCGAACAGCACCCCGCTGCCGAAATTGTCGCCGTCCATGATGAAGGCGTCGCCCGTACGCACGTTCAACAACATGCAGTTGGGGCAGACGCCGATATCCCCCCCATCGTTGCCCTCGGCGACGGAGGTACGCGCTTCGAAGGTGCCGTGGTCGTAACGCGTATCGTCATACGGATCGTTGTCGTTCCAGTGGAAATCCCAGCCCGAGATATCGTCGATGTAGCCGTTGCCATCATCGTCGATGCCGTCGGAAAAGAGGGGGTTGTGGATCAGGTCGGACGGATCGAGCACCTCGTCGGCCACGTCCACCCCGTCGGCCATGTCCAGCCGCGGATCCTGGGCATAGTCCTCGATGTTGAACACACCGCTGCCGTCCAGATCCCAGACGCCCGCCTGTGACACGCCGCTGGCGTCCTGGGGTTCCAGCAGCTCCCCGCGGTTCAGGTAGTGCTTACGCAGGACATGATCACTCTCCCACTTGATCCCACAGTCGAGGACAGCAACCAGAACCTCCGGCGATCCGGTCGTCAACGCCCAGGCCCGGTCAGCCGAAATGCCGCTACCCAGCTCCCACTCCTCGTCGCGCACCGCACCAAACCGCTCGTCGACATAAGAAACCAGAGCCCAATCCCCATCCAGATCCGAAGGACAATCCTCCTCCAGATGCGTCACCCAACACTCCGGATAAACAGGTAGCGGCAGCTCCCCCCGGGCTCCCCCCACCACCGCCAGACTCAGCACAAACGGCGCAACCCAACCGACGTTAGAAATCCTCATGAAACCCCCAAATTTCCTCCAGCAACCAACCTACCACACCCCAATCCAACCCCGGCCCAGCACTCCCCCCGGATCCACCAAATCACCAACCCACAAGCGATTAAATGATAAATAGTCAAGCTACGGGACCAGATCGGGAACAGATCCCCGGGACCAGATCCCGATCCGATCCGGGACCAGATCTCCCCCTCCCTACAAGCCGAGTCCGCGATGGCGCTCCC
>CAZDDH010000194.1:0-17367 GCA_964504165.1 uncultured Rickettsiales bacterium
GGAGCACACTGGCGATCATGCTTTATGTGTGACGGTCTGCAACGTTGAGGTATACTCAACCGCCTGACCAAAGAAGGCGAATGCGCAATACACAATACTAATTATGGAGTATGCGTGACACAATTCCTTCGAGGCTCCTGTTTTCTCGCCAATATTTACGGCACGCAAGAGTGGCAGAAGCATTTTCTTTGGCTGCTCCCAATAATATACATAACTTAGATTTAGGTACGTCGCGCTAAGTTCCTGATATTTCCTGCGTAGGGTTTCATTTTTTTCCAAAAAAAATCGATTCGGAACGATTTTTTTACTAAATGCCCAGCCAACGATATCAATTGATACAACTCAAAGCTAACTCTCGAAAATGGGCGTCTCCCACCCAATATCTCTGTTGCTTTCCACATTTTATCTATTGCCTGCGTCAGATTTCCTCTATCGAAATCGACGCGACCCAACTTTCTATACACGCGAGCAGTCATGCCATCTGAAACTGAATCTGCTAACAGCGTATTGAATATTTGTTCTGACTCTTGATATTTCCCAACCAACGTATACATATCCGCGAGGTCTTCCTTTAATTCATACCAGAACGGAGTTCCGCGGCTGTCAGTTGGCACTCTGCTAATTGCGTTGTGACAGAATTCAATACCGGCGTGATTTTCGAATTTTCTTTTCGCGATCAAACTGGCTTGCCTACTGTATTCACACGCTTTCTTTTCATCCTTCGAACGCACGTAGTGATAGGCCATGTCGATTATTCTGTTTTCTCGGTCACCGTATCCAGAATTCTCAATGGCATTCCCAATTAACCCATGCAATAATTCGCGATCACAGTCCCTCATTTCACTGTATAATATCTCGCGTATTTGGTCATGTTTAATTGATATGATGTTCTTCGCGTGCCTATCTTGCACGACCATATTCCGCTGTTTCAGTTCAATGAGTTTTCTATGAAAGATATTTTGCTCCATACTAGTCACCTCAAGTACTATTTTCATAGACTTGGGTTTCCCGCATACTGCTAACGCATTAAGAATTTCTCTAGAGTCCTTGTCAAATCCAGATATCCGACGGATTAGCACGTCGTGTATCGTCGCCGGCAATATCATTTTGTTGACATCATTGACTACGACCCAGCTCCCGCCCGTTAAACCAAGCACACCACTTTCTACTAGTGATAACGCCAGCTCCTCGATGAAGAATGGATTTCCCCATGATTTTGTTGTTATAGATTCCAGAATTTCGATTGTCAAAACGTCCTGTCCGAACATTGACAGAAGCATATCATGGACAACTGAGTCTTTTAAATGGTCGAGTTCTATCACTTTTGTGTCAGTGCTCGGCTCGAGGATCGAAGTTAGGCAACCAATCGGCATACCCTCGACTTCGTCGTCCCGAAAGCTACATAGTATGACAAGCGCTATTTGGTGTTTTTCAGTTTCCCTTTGTTTAACCATTCTATGTAGATTGATCAATAAATCAATCGTACCTTGCCCGGCCCATTGCAGATCGTCCAGGTGAAAAACCAACGGATTGTGCTCCGCAATACGTACTATGAATTCACCAATCCTATCAATCAATCGTATTCGTTCTGCATGTGGATCCTCGTTGCTCGGTGATGATTCCGTCTTCAACAGTTTGTCGAGTGATGAATTCATTCGTATAAGATCGGGACCAAACTCGCTCAATACGCTCTCTTCACCTGCAGCAATCGCGATCCTCACCGCTTTATCGAGAAAATTGGAGATCGGTTGGAATTCAGAAATTGAGTTCTCGTAGCAATTTTCTTCTACAAATGAAAGGCCTGATAGCTGGCATTGTTGTCGGATTTCTCGAGCCAGACGTGATTTTCCGATTCCGCTTGTACCACGAATGAATCCAATGAATGGCGATTTGGTTTTTTTTGTTCCACAGCGATTCGCAATCCATTCTAATAACTCATCATATTGCTTCTCGCGTCCAACAAATCTACTGGACATGACGTAACTATGTGCCGTCGCGTCTGTCTCAATTTCAAATTCATAGTTACCGTATTTGTTGATAGCCTCAATGACTTCATTCGCCGTTCTGTACCTCATGTCTGGCTCTGACGCACATAGCCGTGAAATAATATCCCTCAGCCACTTTGGAACACGTTGCCGGGATTCGATATCGAAATCCACTGACCTCTTGCTCGAATTTTTCATATCGTCGACGAAGTCCGACACTGAAAACGGCAATTTTCTGCAGATTATCTGGTAAATCAGGACTCCCAATGCGTATAAGTCTACACGGTGATCTACCGATCTCGCCCCCGAGATCTCCGGAGCAATATACCCTGGAGTCCCAACTACTCGATCGAAACGCGTTCGTGCGCGAATACCGGATAGACCAAAATCCAAAATTTTTACGTCGCCATCAAACGTAACAAATATATTTGCGGGTTTCAGGTCAAAATGGATTACATTACGACTGTGTACGTATGAAAGGCATCTGCATACTTGTACGACATATTCCAAAATAGTTGATAAATCCAATTCTTCTGTGGCTTTCAGCAAGTCATTGCCGTCAACAAATTCCATTGAAAAAAAGTATTCGCTCGCTCCACTCAATTGCCCAAAATCATAGACAGATGCGACGTTAGGATGTTTAAACCTTGACAGGACTTGAAATTCTGCTTGAAACAATCCAATGAGTTCAGACCTGAGTGATTGACTTCTTAGAAATTTAACCGCAGTCTTTCGGTCTCGATGTAATGCATCAGCGACTCTATAGACGGACCCCATGCTACCGCGGCCGATTGCTTCGAGAATCCGGTATCGACTATTTATCTCGAATCCTACGGGTAACTTGCCGTAAACACTTGTATTCGTATCACCCGCGAATTCATCAATTCGCGATCCATTCTTCGCGCCAGGCAATAGATCCCACAGATTAATCGAAATCGTCGTATCAGCACTCACATCAGCCGCCTTTATCCCGCCCACCACTTTTTCTCGGAATTCACTCCCAGCCAAAATGTTTCGTGTAGGCAACGAGGGTGCCTACCTGATCCGGCAGGAAGCTGTCGCGATGAGTTCTAACACAGAAATCCCGGTCCGCCTCGCCTTTTCAGACCCAGTCGTTCCGATAGTTCTTCACCTTCCGAATGCATCTAGGACGACAACCTCACCAGTCTTCATGGCTTAGACAGCGAGCGGCAGGAGCACATGCGAACCGTCGGGGCCACCAGCCCAGTGTTAGGATAGGTACGCCTTTCTTTTCCGTTCTCAACTTCCCTTGGCCGCAGTCCCGGGATCGCCCTCGTTGGGGCGTGGCGTAAAACGCCGGGAGAGGACGTCCCGAGGAACCGTGAGGCCTCATGGGAAGTAAATGACGCCGACCTCTGCGGGGGTGGCGAAACCGCCGTTGCCTCCTATGAATAGTGCGCTGCCGTCTTCTAGTACGACGGCTTCTACTACGGAGGCGGCAACGGGGAGTTCCAGGTTTTCGGCGGTGGTGAAGGTCTCGTTGATCTCGTCGTACCACTCACAGTCGCGGCGCAGCATGCCGCCGTCGTGGCCGCCGCAGATCAGGACCTTATGCTGGCCAGCGAAGCGGGCGACGGCCGGGTAGGCGCGGGGTTGGACCATGGGGAGGGTGGCCACGGACTCAGGGGGGGCGCCGGGGTTGATGATCTCGGCGGTATCGAGGGCCATGGTCACGTCGTCGGGCCAGGGCACCGTGGGGAGGTTCATCACGGTGCCGCCGATGAGCAGGAGTTCGTCGTCACTGGCGCCGATGACGGTGGCACCGTATCCGGCGCGGGGTTGGTCCAGGATGTTGTAGTAGGTCATCGCCTGGTTGCCGACGGTGTCGTAGGCTTCGCAGGAGTCGTCAGTGACCATCTCGCCCATCATCTCGTCGATGATGAAGCCGCCGCAGGTGAGGGCGGCGCCGCCTCCGGTGGGCAGCGTCTTGTGCCACCAGTGGACCTCATCCGTCTGGGTCATGGTGGAACTGCCACCGTCCGGCGCGATGGCTTCCACCTGGACGGTGAAATAGATAGTGGCTTCCGTGTATTCAGTAATCCCACCCGTGATGATGACCTTGCCATCCCCGACGGCGAGGCTGTGTGGGTTGTGACGGGCCTCGGTGAGCACGCCGCTGGTTATCGTGAATTCCCCGTCGACCGGATCCCAGACCCGGTAGTCGTTGCGGACAAAACCTGGGGCGATGATGTCGTTCACGCCGCCGGCGATGAACACCTGGCCGTCCAGGTCCCCGCCTTCGATGCGCGCGGCCGTCAGCCCCGAGGCCTGCGGGTCGTCATGCATCTCGTCGAGCATGTAGCCCGCCGTCTCCGAGCGGACCAGGTGGCTCAGCGGGCCGTAACCCATCGGCGTCTCCCCGCCCACGACCACCGCCCCGGAGCCGGTGGCCACCAGCTGGTGCCCCAGCCGGGTGAATCCGTCCCCTTCCAGCGGCACGAACACATCGTGGCGGTGCAGCAGAGCCCAGCTGTCCCCCACCCCATCGCCGCTGATCTCGATGGTCGCACTGTCGCCGACGGCGATCTCCTCGTCTCCCACAAGCCCCCGCAACTCGAAGACCGCGTACCCCCCCGTTAGGATGCCCAGATCCAGCTCGTCTCGTATCTCCCCACCCTCGAACTGGAATCCCAGCGGGTCGTCGCTGCTGTAGTCCACGCCCACGATGACCGTCTCGAGCTCGTCGAGCAACTCGTCGTCACCGGCCAGATTCAAATGCAAGGTATAGGTGGTAGCTACGGGATCGGCGCTGTCGTCGTCATCGTCGTCGTCTGTGAAGGGCGTCATCACTCCGCGCTGCTCGCATCCCACCCAGAACGCCACGCAAACCATGGGGACCAACGCCGACCACACCAACCACTTGCCGTACCGCATGAGCCCGTCCTCTCGGCGGGCATTTTAGCAGATGTGAATCAGGCTCAGATTCAGAGTCCCATGAACCGCGCCGCCACCATCTTCATGATCTCGTTCGTGCCGGCGAAGATGGACATCACGCGGGCGTCCCGCCAGGCGCGGGCGATGGGGTATTCCTCGCAGTATCCGTAGCCGCCGTGTAGCTGCAAGCAGCGGTCCGCGACCCTCATCACCATGTCTGACATCCAGTACTTGGCCATGGAGACTTCGACCACAATGTGTTGTTTTTCCATGTGATCTGCGATCAACTTATCAAGAAATGTTCGTCCCAGTTTTACTTCCGTGGCGATCTCCACCAGTTCGAACTGTGTGTTCTGGAACTTGGTCAGCGGACGGCCAAAGGCCTTGCGTTCCTTGCAGTACTGGATCGTCCATTCGAGGATCTGTTCCGCGGACGCCACGGAGATGATGCCCACCACCAGCCGCTCCTGGGCCAACTTCTGCATCAGCATCATGAAGCCGCCCCCCTTGGGGCCCAGCTGGTTGGTCTTGGGGATGCGGCAGTCCTCGAAGAACAGCTCGGCCGTGTCCTGGCTGTGCAGGCCGATCTTCTTGATCTGGTTGCCCTTGATGAAGCCAGGACGAGTCGCCTCCACCAGATACAGGCTCATGCCCTGGTGCGCGTCCTCGACCTCTGGATTACGCGCCGCCACCACCGCCAGATCGCAGTTGATGCCGTTGCTGATGAAGGTCTTCTGGCCGTTGAGGATGATCTCGTCGCCGTCTTCCACGGCCGTCGTACGGATGGCCGCCAGGTCCGATCCCGTGCCTGGCTCGGTCATGGCCACGGCGGTGATGGTGTCGCCGGCCACGCACGCGGGCAGGAACGCCTGCTTTTGCTCCTCGCTGCCGAACTCGGTGATATAGGGCACCACCACGTCGGTGTGCAAAGTGGCGGCCAGGCCCCCACAGCCGGCCTTGATGAGCTCCTCGGTGACGATCAACGAATACAAGAAATCCACGCCATAGCCGCCGTACTGTTCCGGCACGTCCATGCACAGGAATCCCTGATCCCCCAGCATTTTCCAATATTTACGATCGACGATCCCCGCCTCTTCCCACTCCTCGGCGTGGGGTCTGAGCTCCTTTTCGACGAACTTGTGTACGGAGTCGCGGAAGATCTTGTGATCCTCGGTGTATTTCAGAATGTCCATTAAACCTCTCCTGGCTAGCTCGTCTTGCCGATGATGGCGATGGAGCACACGTTCATGAATGGGAAGCCGCCCAGGTTATGGGTCAACCCGTAGCGCGGGTCATCCAACTGGCGTTCCCCGGCCCGCCCCAGCAGCTGCAGGTACATCTCGTAGATCATGCGCAGCCCGGACGCACCGATGGGATGGCCAAAGCACTTGAGCCCGCCATCCACCTGGGCGGGGATGCCCCCGTCCCGGTCGTAGAACCCATCGAGCAGGTCATTCACCGCCCGGCCCGGTTCGGAGATGTGCAGGTCCTCGTAGGTGACCAACTCGGTGATGGAGAAGCAATCGTGCAGCTCCATCATGCTGATCTCCTCGCGCGGATTGGTGATCCCCGCCTCGTCGTAGGCCTTCTTGCTGCAGATCTTGGTGGTCATGAAGTGATCACCGTCCCAGTCGTTGTAGGCCATCTCCTCGCCGCTGCTCAGTGCCAGCTGGAGCGCCTTCACCGAGACGATCTCGCCCCGGCCCATCTCCCGGGCCTTCTCCACGGTGGTGACGATGGCGCAGGCGGCGCCGTCGCTGACCCCACAGCAGTCGAACAGCCCCAGCGGGTGGGCGATGATGGGCGAAGCCATCACCTGTTCCTCGCTGATGGCCTTGCGCAGGTGGGCCTTTTCATTGAGCAACCCGTTGGCGTGGCTCTTGGACGACACACGGGCCATACCGCGCTTGACGTCGTGGTCCGACACGCCGTGTTTGGCGGCGTATGCGCTGGCCAACAGCGCAAAGGAACCCGGAGCCGTCAGGTTGGGCAGCCACAGCCAGTTGAGGGTCCCGGCGTTGGACCCCAGATTGGGCAGCCCGCCATACCCCGTGTCCTTGAGCTTCTCCACACCCAGCGCAAGGCAGGTGTCGTAGGCCCCCGACGCCACGCCATACACCGCACCGCGGAACGCCTCGGTACCGCTGGCACAGAAGTTCTCCGTGCGGGTGACGGGGATGAACGGCAGCCGCAGCCCCACCGACAGCGGCAGGGCGCTCTTGCCCACGTTGATCTCCTCCAGGCAGGTGCCCAGCCAGGCGGCCTGGATGTCCTTGACGTCCATCTCCGCGTCGGCGAGGCATTCCTGGAACGCCTCGGCCATGAGTTCCTCGGCCCCCACGTCCCAGCGCTCGCCAAAACGGGTGCAGCCCATGCCGATGATGGCGACCTTGTCCTTGATACCAGTGGCCATGATGGTCTCCTCCCGTTTCAGAATTTGAAGATCTTCTCGATGAGCTGGGACTTCATCAGGTCCCCCTCGATCTTGAGCTGGCCGCCGGTGTAGGCCGCCATGGCGTTGAGCTTGCCGGTGATGAGGTCGATGAAGTCCGGCGCCGACATGATGATGGTGGTGGTGGGCCGCTCGTGGGCCCCCGCCGTGATGGTGCAGGTCTGGTCCACGATGGCGGCGTACCAGTCACCCCCGCCGTCGCCGGTGAGCTTGAACTGGAAGACCACGTCCACCCCGGCCGCCTTGTCCGCCTGGAAGGCGTCGCCCATCTGGTCGAAGACCGCAGCGGCGTCCACGCCGCCTCCGCCGCCATCGTCTACAGGTTCCTCCTTGGGGGCCGCCCCGGCAGGCGGTTGCCCCGTCAACAGAGGCATCAACTGCTCCATGGCATCGAAGTACTCCGCTCCACCTTCCAAGCTGTCGATTTCCGACCAACGCCGCTGGATCTGCTCCGGTGTCGGTGGCGTCCCTTCCTCACCCACCAGCACCCCCGGCGCGGACAGCATCGCCGCCCGGCTGAAGAAGCCGGCCCCGGCGTTGAGGATCTGCCCCGTGTCCTTGTTGCCCTCCCAGCACAGGTACAGCGCCAGCGGCACCACGTGCTCGGGGGTCAGCGCCTCCAGCAGGTGGGGCGGCAGGATGTCCTCGGTGAGGCGGGTGGCGGCGATGGGGGCCACCGTGTTGACCAGCACGTCGTACTTGCGGCCCTCCGCCTTGAGGGTGTTCATGAAGCCCACGATGCCCAGCTTGGCCGCCGAGTAGTTGGTCTGGCCGAAGTTGCCGAACAGGCCCGCCGCCGACGTGGTCAACACGATGCGGCCGTAGCCCTGCTGCTTCATGTGCGTGAAGGCCGGCCGGGTGACGTTGTAGACGGCGTCCAGGTGCACGGCCAGTACCGCGTCCCAGTCCGCCGGCTCCATCTTCACCAGCGATTTGTCCCGCAGGATGCCGGCGTTGTTGATGAGGATGTCCACCTGGCCATACGCGTCCAGCGCCTTGTCGATGATGGCCTGGCCGCCCTCGACGGTGGACACGGAGTCGTAGCTGGCCACCGCCTCGCCCCCGGCGGCGACGATCTCGTCCACCACCTGGTCCGCGGCCCGGGCCGAGCCGTCCCCGGATCCGTCCCGGGAACCGCCCAGGTCGTTGACGACCACCTTGGCCCCGCGGGCGGCCAGCTCCATCGCATAGGCGCGGCCGAGGCCGGCCCCGGCGCCGGTGACGATGGCCACCTTGCCGTCGTAGCGGATCCCGTCGGCCTTCTTGCCCGCCCCGGGGCGCTCGGCGGTCTTGTCCGGCAGCACCTTCCAGAAGTAGCCGCTGAACCCCCGCTCCTCGTCCTCGTAACGCCGCCGCAGCACCATGCGCGCCGGCTGCCCGACCCACACCTCTTCGTGGGTGCAGTCGGTGAAGTCGGCCATCATCCGGCCGCCCCCCTCGAAATCCACCATGCCGTACACCGCCGGCGGATCCACCGACACGGCCAGCAGGTCGCCGGTGAAGGTCCTCACCGTCACCGGTGTGTCGGCGAACTCCGTGTCGTCCTGGTCCTGATAGGCCCGGCACTCGGGTTTGACGCAGATATCGGTCTTGGGCCACTGGCGGGTCCCGCATGTGCGGCACACGCCCCCCATCAGCCCCAGGATCATCTTGCGCTTGCGCCACAGCACGGTCATCGCCGTCTGGGTCGGCGCCTCGGCGCGGATGCCCGTCTCCACCTGCCACAGGTCGCGGAACTTGAGGAACTTCTCGTAGTTGTCGACGGTGCTCTTGTCCGCCAGCGACCCCCGGATACCCCGCCGCGCGGGCAGGTTCTCGATCTCGTCGGTCACCTGGAACAGCAAGGCGTCACAGCCCTGGCCGAACCCACACACCAGGATGCGCTCGCCGGGCTTGGCGCCTTCGAGGGTGTGGCTGAGCATCACCAGCGGGTGGGCGGTGCCGGTCTCGCCGCAGACGTCGTGCATGTTGTCCGCCACCATGTCGGGGGTGGCGCCCAGCTTCTTGGCGATCTTGCGGTGCTCCGCCTTGAAGAAGCAGGGGAACACCAGCTTGTCCACGTCCTCGATGGTGATGTCCAGCTTGGCGAACAGCCCCTCCACCGCCTCGGGGATGAACTTGCTATAGCCCTCGTCCCGGACCCAGCGCTCCTCCCACATGTAGTCGTACTTGTGGCCCGTGCCCCGGTAGTGATCGACGAAGTCGTAGGACAGGGAGTGGCTGCCGATGTACTCGGCGACTACCTTGTCGTCCCCCACCGTCACTGCGGCTGCGCCGTCGCCAAACCACATCTCGTAGAAGTAGGCCGCCTTGGCCTGGCGTTTGTCCGAGGCGACGACCAGGATCTGGCCTGCCTCGCCCGCCTTGACCGTGTCCAGCGCGGTGATCATGCCGCCAGTTCCCGCCCGCAACGTGGCGGCAAGATCCCGCGTGTCGATGTCGGCCCGCAGGTTCAGCGCCGTCTGCACGATGCCGGCGTTGAGCCGGTCGGCGAAGGGGGGCGTGGTGGAGCACATGAACACGCCGTCCACGCCGGTGCGATCCACGCCGGTGAGGCAGTCGCGGGCCGCCTCGACGGCCATGGTCAGGGTGTCCTCGTCCCAGCTGCAAAACGAGCGCTCCCCCTGGGCCACCATGATGGTCGCCGGGGCGAACCAGCCGCTGCGCTGGTAGATGGTCATGCGGTCCATGCGGAGACGCGGGATGTAGCCACCGAAGGATGTGATGCCAATCATGGTTTGCTCCTAGAACTTGAACAGCTTCTCGATGAGCTGGGACTTCATCAGGTCCCCCTCGATCTTGAGCTTTCCGGTGGTGTAGGCCGTCATCGCGTTGAGCTTGCCGCTGATGAGCTCCACGAACTCGGCGGCGTCCATGATGATGGTCGTGGTGGGCTTGCCGTGGGCCCCGTCGGCGACGGTGCAGGTCTGGTCGGCGATGGTGGCGTACCAATCGCCCCCACCCTCGCCGGTGAGCCGGAACTGGAACACCACGTCCACGCCGGCGGCAGCGTCGGCCACGAACGCGTCGGGCATTCCCGCGAAGACGTCGGCGACCTTCGGGCCCCCTCCTCCCCCTCCACCGTCGTCCGCCGGTTCGTCCGCCCCGCCGCTTTCCACCATCGTGATCATAGGCATCAGCTGGCCCATGGCGTCGGCGTACTCCTCGGCGCCCTCCAGCGAGCCGATCTTGGCCCACTTGGCCTTCAACTCTTCCGGGCCGGCCGGTTCACCATCCCGGGTCACCATCGCCCCGGTGCCACTGACCATGCCCACCCGGCTGAAGGTGCCGGCGCCAGCGTTGTAGATGCCGCCGCTGGCTGGGCACTCCTCGCTGGCCAGGAACAGCACCAGCGGGGAGACGAACTCGGGCTGGAGCTGATCGGTTAGGTTGGGGGGCAGCAGATCCTTGGTCAGCCGGGTGGCCGCGATGGGGGCCACCGTGTTGACCTGGACGCCGTACTTGCGCCCCTCGAGCTTGAGCGTGTTCATCAGCCCGACGATGCCCAGCTTGGCCGCCGAGTAGTTGGTCTGGCCGAAGTTGCCGAACAGCCCGGCCGCCGACGTGGTCATCACGATGCGCCCGTACCCCTGGGCCTTCATCAGCTTGAAGGCCGGGCGGGTGACGTGGAAGGTGCCGTCCAGGTGCACCGACCGCACCGCCGCCCAGTCGGCGGGCTCCATCTTCAGCAGCGATTTGTCCCGCAGGATGCCGGCGTTGTTGATGACGATGTCCACGCGCCCGAAGGACTCCACCGCCTTGTCGACGATGGCCTGGCCTCCCTCCACGGTGGACACGGAGTCATAGCTGGCCACCGCCTCGCCGCCGGCGGCCTTGATCTCCTCGACCACCAGGTCCGCAGCCCGGGCCGACCCCTCGCCGGAGCCGTCCGGGGCGCCGCCCAGGTCGTTGACCACCACCCGGGCCCCGCGCTCGGCCAGCTGCAAGGCGTAGACCTTGCCCAGCCCGGCACCGGCACCGGTGACGATGGCCACCCGCGGCTCCCCGTCCTTGCCGACGAACCGGATCCCGCTGGCGCGTCCCCCCACCACCGCCGGGCGCTCGTCGCCGGTCATCCACTCCACGGCGCCCCGGTCGATGACCACCTCGCCGCTGTCCCCGTTGACCACCCGGAACACCGCCTTGCCGTCCCCCAGATCCCAGATCTCGGTGCGGATCGGCACACCCGGGTAGAGGGTCTTGCTGAAGCGATTCTTGAACCGCAGCATGCGCTCCGGCTCCCCGGGGAACAGGTGCTTGACCACCGCCCGGCATGCAAACCCATGGGTGCACAGGCCGTGCATGATGGGCTTGTCGAAGCCACTGGCTTTGGCAAAATCCGGGTCCACGTGCAGGGCGAAGATGTCGCCGGAGAGCCGGTACAGCAGCGGCTGATCGTCCCGCGGCATTTCCTCCTCGACGAAATCGGGGGCCCGGTCGGGGAACGCGAACTCCTCCGACGGCGCCGGCGGCCCGCCGAAGCCCCCGTCCTTGCGGCAGAACAGGGTGAAGACGTTGGTGAACAGCTTGTCGCCGTTGCTGTGGAAGGTGTCCGCCTCGGCCACCACCAGCGCCCCCTTGCCCTCACCCTTGTCGTAGATGTGGGTGATGGCCCCCTCGGTGGTCATCGTGCCCTCGCCGGGAATGGCGTTGTGGAAGATGATGTCCTGCTCGCCGTGGAGGATGCCCGCCAGGTTGGCCTCCGAGCTGAGTGCCGCCTCCATGAGAAAGTCGAACACCGCCCCGATGGAGAAGCTGGGGATCACCTTGAGCTTCTGCTCGTAGGCGTACTCCAGGTCGTCGAAGCCGGCCCCCACCCCCAGGGCGTACAGCGCCACGTCCTTCCAGCCGTATTCCTTTTCCAGCGGGCCAATTTTCTTGCCGATTGAGTCTAATTTGAGGGCCATCCGGTCGTCCTCCAGCCTGATGCAAACTGGTCATGAGTTGGCAGAGAGGTGCCCGACACATCTCCGCGCGATGAAAGGCTATGAAGCCCGTCCTACGGGTGTCAAGGCGGGATTGAATAGGAGTTCACAAATGCACCAAACTGGTAACGGACTGGACCAGTTTGCCCCTAGCACGCAAGCCATGGACGAAGAATGCTAGTGCCGGTGTCCGCCGGCCCGCGCGACACACCCATCGTTCCAGGGCCGTGACGCCGTAGTCCGCTATTCCCCGGCTCGACTCCGTGGATGGCGTGGTACGATCATCCAAGACGGTGTCGTCCATGTGGGGAGAATTCATGCGCGTGCGAGTCCTCTTGGCCCTGCTTTGCCTCCTATCCATATCGCTGTTCACAGCGCCAGCCCAGGCCAGCCGCCTGGTCATCCTGCCCCCGGGCGGGGAGGGAGCCATCGATGAGGCGACAGCCGAATTCCTGGCCGACGTGATCAGCGACGCGGCGCTGACCCTGCTCCCCCCCAATCGCTGGGAGATCGTCTCGCGGCAGGCCGTGCTGGCGGCCCAGAAGGAGGGCCGTCGTGAGATGGCCAGCTGCGTGGGGGACTGCGCCTTGGTGGTGGGCCGGCTCACCTCCGCCGACATCGTGGTGACCGGCGAGATCGTCAGTTTTGGCGAAAAATACGGCGCGAACCTGCAGGCCATCGAGGTGACCGGTGGCCGCTTGGTGTCCAGCGCCACCATCATCATCAGCAGCCCCGAAACGATGATGAAGCAGATCGAGCTGGCCTCCAAGGAGCTCTTCAAGGGATCGCTGGGGGCCAACTATTTCGTCAACGAGCGGTCCTTCGCCCTGCTGGAGATCGACAAGATCCAGGAGGAAGCCGGGGCCAATGAGGGGCCCGCTTTCTTGAGCTTCAATTCCAAGCCCTGGGCCGAGATCCACATTGACGGGCAACTGCTGGGCAACACGCCCATCGGTCGCATCGCCGTGGAGCCGGGCGAGCACCGGATCCGCTTCGTGTGCCCCACCTTCGATACGGAGAAGACCGTCCGCGTCAACGTCGCCCCGGGCGAGAAGATGCGCGTGATCTACACGCCCGAAGCCGCCTACTGATCGCGCACCTAGCGGTAGAGCAGATTGAACGCCATCACCGCCGCCGCCAGCAACACCGCGAGTATGCTGCCGCCCAGCGCAAGCCGGATGTAGATCTTGGCCTTGCGGGCACGCTCCCGCCGTTCATCGACGATACGGCGCAACTCCTCTTGGTCTCCGCGCTCCACCGCGTCGGCCCAGCGCTCCTCTTCGGCGAGCTGGGCGGAGGTACTCAGGGCCGGCGCGTCCATGTCCGGGGGCCGAGCGGGGATCTTGTCCTGCGTGTCGTCCACGGGCACAGTGTACATCCCCCGCCGGAAGTTTATCTGGCGCCGAGGCGTTCCCACAGACAGGTGGCGGCCACCGATCCCGCACACCGCCGGAGACGACCATGACCCGTGCCATCGCAACCGCTGGCCTCGTCGCCCTGCTGCTGTCGCCCCTGTGTGCCCGGGCCGATTCGCCGCTGACCTCCATCGATCTCGCCGCCGCCTACAGCGATGTCCAGGCAGTGAACCGCGCCCGGGTCAGCCACAAGGTCCAGGGCAAGACCCTGCAATTCTTGCTCGAGGACCAACCGCTGGACCACAAGGCCGCCGTCATCAACGCCATCGGCTGGGATTTTGACGGCCAGAAGAACGGCCAGCGATTCGTGGCGGGGCTGGCCAAGGCGCGTGGCATAGCCATCGAGGAGCTGTCGCTGGACCACCTGACCGCCGACGACCGCTTCGTGCTGGGCTACCTGCTGGCCATGGACGACTACTTCGAGATGGGCCCGCTGCGGCCGGACAGCACCGGGATCTGGGGGGCCAGCGCCATCGAACTGCTGGACCAGGCGGCCTTCTCCCTGCCCGACGATTTCACCGTGCATTACGTGCGCGGGCTGGTACAGGCGCAGGCCGCGATGGACAGCTCGTGGTGCTCGGTCTACCTGGCCACCCACCAGGTGCTGGAACGATTCCCCGAGTCCCGGCGCAACATGCGGCCCCAGGCCGTCGCCGACGCGCAGCAGTACATGGGCCTGTACCGTGACGACTGCGACGTAGCCCCCAACGCCGCGCCGGTGAACGTGAGTTCCTCCGCCAAGCCACCCGCCACCAAAGACGACTGGCGGCTCAACCAGATCTACGCGGTCACCCGCTACGGCTCCAACATCGTCGCGGGCACCCAGCAGGGGGTCGTGGTCTGGCAACCCGGGCAGGCCGAGCACGTGGCCCACTACAACGAGTTCATCTGTGGCCACGTGGTGGTGCACGGCGGCTCGGCCTGGGCCGGGTGCGACACCCGCGTGCTGCGCTGGAACGGCCGGGAGTGGAAGACCTACCTGCACAATCCGGACAACGACGCCGAGTATTACGCCACCCGGCTGGGCCCCCGCGGCCAGCTGCTGGTGTTCTACGGCTCCACCGCGTGGGAGTACCAGCCGGCCCGGGACAAGTTCACCGAGACCTCCATCCCCTCTGCCGGGGCCTATGACCTGATCTTCCGCGCCAACGGCCAGATGTGGTGGATCGACTTCCTCTCCTCGGTCCACAGCGAACAACAAACGTACGCCCTGGAGAGCATCGGCTATCCCGGCGCCGATCCGCGCAAGTTCTTCGAAGACGAGCGCGGCAGGTTATGGGTGCAGGATTTCCGCAGTGGGCTGCTGCTGTACGACGACGCCACCCGACGTTTCGCGCTCCAGCCGGGCCTGGCGGACAAGGGCTCGGGGGTGGCGGTGGACACGGCTCGTAACCGCGTGTGGATGCTGCACTACACCGACGGTCTGACTCTGATGCAGGGCAACAAGGTCGTCCAGCGCTTCGATCTCCGCCATCTGGAACATATGCGCGACATGCATCTGGACGACAACGGCGATATCTGGGTCGGGGGATGGACCCAGCTGGTGCGTATCTATCTGGCCGGGGGCAGCTGGCAGACCGAGTCCTACAAGATCCCCTGAACGGCGACTACCTCTTGAGCAGGTAACGGAAGCGGCCGTCCTCCAGCACCGAGATGTCCAGCACGTTGAACAGCTGGCCTTCGAAGCTCACCACGCTGTTGACGTCCGCGTCGATGCGCGCAGGGTGCATCACGACCAACTCGTCTTCCTTGGGGCGCTGCACCTCGCTGCTGTAGAAATCATCGCGCAGGTCACCCTTGCCGAGGATGACCGAGGCGATCTTGCTCGCCTCGTCGGGGCCCAGCTCGGGGAATTCCTCGCGTAGACGGCGGACGACCTCCCCGACCGAATCCAGGTGGAACTTGCGGACGATGTACCGTGCCGCGCGCTCGTGCTCCCGGATGGCCAGCTCGGCGTAGAACGTGGCCGACCCCATGAAGGCCATACGCTGGGCAGCCCGGTCGGTGATCATCTGCACGAAGGCGGTGACAAAGACGGTGTCGAACTGGGTGCCGGCACCCCGCCGCAGCTGGGTGAGGGCGTCGTCGATGTCCAGCGCATTACGATAGGGGCGGGAGCTGACCATCGCGTCGTAGGCGTCGGCCACCGCCAGCAGCCGGGACTCCTCGGGAATCTCCGTGCCCTTCAGCCGCCTGGGATACCCGCGCCCATCGATGCGCTCGTGGTGGTGGCGCACGATGCGTGCGATCTCCTCCAAATCGGGCTCCGATTCCAGGATCACAGCGCCGATCTCCGGGTGCTGGGCCATCTCGACGGCCTCTTCCGGGGTCAGGGCACCCGGCTTGCGCAGGATCTCGCGGTCCACCAGCGCCTTGCCCAGGTCGTGCAACAGCCCGGCCTTGCGGATGGTGTCCACCCGCTCCTCACCCAGGTCCAGTTCCCGAGCCAGCGAGACGGCGTACTTGGCGACACGCTCGGAGTGGCCGTGGGTGTAGACGTCCGCCTCGTCGACGATCTGGGCCGCTTCGAACAACCCATCTTCACCGGACCGGATGGCGGCGATCAGCCGCTGGTCGACCTCCATCGAGCCCGCATCGAGGCCGAGGTCGTCTATGGTGATTTCTTCGGTGATGAGCGTGTACAGCTCACTGCTGTTGCGATTCTGCGTCATGGTCTCCCTTGCGCCTACAAAGATAGGGGCAAGGGGGCTACCTGGCTAGTCCGATTGTCGTTTGCAACTACTCCTGCTTGTCGGTCGCCGCCTGGACCCGGGCCCCTTGCAGGGCGAGCTCGGCTTCGGCGTCCAGGTACTCGCTGTCGGTGGGCTGGCTGTCGAGCATGACCTGCTCGGCGGTCTTCATGGCCTCGGTGGCTTCCTGCAGCTCGATCTCGGAGACGGGCTCGCAGCCGTCCGTGACCAGAGTGACCTTGCTCTCGCCCACCTCGGCGAAACCCGGCCCCAGCACGTAGCGATGAGTGGTCCCCTCGAAATCGAAGTTCAGGGGTCCCGGACGCAACGCCGTGATGTACGGGACGTGGCCCGGTAGCACGCCGAACTGGCCCAGGAAGCCGGGCACGACGACGGTGTCGACGCGGCCGGTGAAGACCTTCTTCTGCGGCGTGACGACCTCCAGCTCGAAGCTCTCGACGGCGTCCATGAAGCTAGCCCTCCAGGTCGCGGATCATCTTCTCGGCCTTGGCCTGCGCTTCCTCGATGGTGCCCACCATCAAGAAGGCCTGCTCGGGCAGCTCGTCGTGGTCCCCCGCGACGATCTCCTCGAAGCCCTTGATGGTGTCGTCCAGCTGGACGTAGACGCCGGGCATGCCCGTGAAGGTCTCGGCGACGTGGAACGGCTGGCTGAGGAAACGCTGCAGCTTGCGGGCGCGCGACACGGTGAGCTTGTCCTCTTCGGAGAGCTCGTCCATGCCGAGGATGGCGATGATGTCCTGCAAATCCTTGTAGCGCTGCAGGATCTCCTGCACGGTGCGGGCGATGTTGTAGTGACGGTCGCCGAGCACCTGGGGCTCGAGAATGCGGCTTGTGGAATCCAGCGGGTCCACCGCCGGGTAGATACCCAGCTCCACGATCTGACGGCTGAGCACCGTGGTGGCGTCCAGGTGGGCGAAGGCCGTGGCCGGCGCCGGGTCCGTGAGGTCGTCGGCGGGCACGTAGATGGCCTGCACCGAGGTGATG
>CAZDDH010000195.1:0-3109 GCA_964504165.1 uncultured Rickettsiales bacterium
TCGGTGATCCAGATGCAGATTTGAGGGGAACTTCCATACAACGGTGGTGTCCTAGCCGGGCGTGGGATAGCGTTCCCACAGGAGGAGGTGTGCCGATGAGATGGGCCATCCGGATGATGATGGTGCTGGCGATGGGGGTGGTGCTGGCTGCGTGCAGCGGTAGCGACGAGCCGGGGGGGACCGGCGACGGGGGCGACGGCGGTGATGGCGGCAACGTGAACACCGGCGACGTCGGCGCGGGCGGTGGGAGCCTCAAGAACTGGACCGCCCCCGGCTGTGGAGATGGCAACGCCACCGACCTGGACCACACCGCGGACCGCTCCAGCGGCAAGCTCCGGCTGTGCATCCTGTCGGGGGAGGTGCGCCTGTGGGCCCTCACCGCCGACGGCAAGCCGGATCCAGGTTTCAAGAAGAGCGGCGCTGACCTGTACTTCGTGCCCCAGGGGGGCGAGGAGCAGATGGTCAGCGGGTTGATCCTCAAGGGCTCGGCGGGGGAGGGGTTTGCCACCCGCATGCTGGGCCACGGCGGCAAGGGGGTCCAGACGGCCCGCGTGGTGCTGGGGAGCGAGGAGATCCAGTTCAAGTGAATCACTCCGATGGCCAGGGAACCGGGATCCCGTTGTGGTGGGTCGTGGGTTGTGTGCTGGTGGTGGGCTGGGCCTGGCCCGGCTGCCCCGTACCGCCGAACTGGGAGCCCCCTCCCGATGGATGGGGCGAAGACGATGACGACGCCACGGGAGATGACGATGACACGGATGAGGACGGCCTGAATCTCCTGTCCTCGGAGGTGGAGAACGGCGGCACCTTGCCCGACGATCTCACCTGCGAGGGCGCCGGCGTCTCCCCGGCGCTGGAGTGGACCGACGTGCCGGAAGGCACCGGCTCCTTTGCCGTGGTGGTGATGAACCAGGACACGGGTGAGGGGCACTGGGCGCTGGTGGACATCCCCGCCGATCTGCGGGAGCTGGCCGGCGCCGTCAGCCCTGACGGCGACCTGCCGGACGGCTCCTACGAGATCATCAACGACTTCTACGAAGAGGGGTACACCGCCCCCTGCGACGACGCGGCCAAGGGGTACCTGTTCGGCATCTACGCGGTGCAGCCGGAGACCCTGGGGCTCGACCCCTGGACCGACTACACCGAGGCCACGGCGCTGGCCTGGAACAACGCCCTGGACGTGGGCTGGTTCGTGGCCCACGTCCCCTGACCGCGACGGGCACGATCACCCCGTGCGAACGTGGGTTCTTCCACACAAAAAAGAAACCTCTCAGGAAGGCAGGAAGGGAGGAAAGCAGGAAGTGGAATATCCAAGGTGAACAACCCCAGCGGTTCGTTCTTTTCCTACCTTCCTACTTTCATGCATTCCTGAGAGGATCTCTTATCCTCTCTTCGCGGCGTGGTCCCGCGGTTTTTGACGAGCTCTTGTTTTGATTCGGCGCGGCCGTGGCCCGACAATGGGGCATGCCCAGAACACTCCTGGTTTTCGTCGCGCTGTCCGCTCTGTCGTGCCTCGTGAGTGCCTCCGCCCGCGAGGTCCTTCCCCACTTCGAAGAACCGTGGCGGGACCGTGTGGCGGCCGCTCAGGCGGCGTACGCGGCCGATCCGGGGGCCTTTGCCAAGGCCGGCGACCGGGAAGCGCCGCCCGCGGGGGTGATCAGCCCCAACGAACGCTGGGAGGTGGAGGGGCTGATCCTGGCGTGGGGGTGCGAGAGCTCGGCCAACAACCCGGACGACTGGGACCAGCTGTGGCTCGACATCATCGATGCGGCCTGGGACGGCGCCGAGCTGTACATCTACATCCACACGGACGGCCACGCCGACTCGGGGGACGTGGACCGCTGCCAGCAGATGCTCCAGCAGCACACGGGCCGGGACCCGTCCGGGGCCACCTGGTTCGACGAGACCTCGGACCACCGGCTGGACAGCATCTGGATCCGCGACTACGGGCCGTTCTTCCTGGTGGACGCAGAGGACGAACACCGGATCGTGGACGCCCACTACGTGCGCTACAACCGGGACAACGACGACGCCCAGCCGGCCCACTTCGCCAGCTGGTGGGGGGCGCCCAACCACGAATGGGATTTTGCCACCGAGGGGGGGAACTTCCTGCCCAATGGGCACGGGCTGTGCCTGGTGAGCGACACCATCATCGGGCTCAATCCCCAGTACTCGGTCTCGGAGATCGAAGATCTGTACCGGGACTACCTGGGCTGTGAGGAGCTGGTGATCCTGCCGGCCATGGACGACGTCACCGGCCACATCGACATGTGGATGACCTGGATCGACGCCCGCACGCTAGCCGTCGGCGAGTACACCCAGCAGCAGGACGCGGCCAGCCGGCAGCTCATCGAGACGGCCATCACCGACCAGCTGGAAGGGCTGGTGGACCCGGGCTCGGGCCAGGCCATCGATATCGTTCGGTTGCCGATGCCGGACAACGACGGGGGCTGGGTGTGGCGCAACTACACCAACGGGATCTGGATCGACGACACCTTCCTGATGCCGGTCTACGGTGGATTCGGGGACCTTCAGCAGCAGGCGACGGCGGTGTTCGAGGATCGGGGCGTGACGGTGATCCCGGTGGATGCGGACGTGGTGATCACGTCGGCGGGAGCGCTGCATTGCATCTCCCGGACGATCCCCGAGCCGTCGGGCATCCCCGGGGATGACGACGACGCGGACGACGATGACGATGACGGCGCGGACGACGACGATGACGGCGCGGACGACGACGATGATGACGACGGCATCCGGGCGGGGGGAGACTGTAGCTGCCGGTCCGGGGATACAGAGTATGAGCCGGCGTTCATCTCCATGGGATTGGTGCTGATTGCGCTGAGCCGGCGTCGTGGTAGAGTTCCCCTCGGAAAGTGAGGGGACATGGACACCGTACGCATCAAAGACCCGGAAGATATGAACGTTCTGGGGTTGCTCATGAAGGGATTCCTGAGCAACGCCCTCGCAGAGCCTACCCTGGAGAAACGCGCCAAGGGCATGTCGGGCAACGTCCATCTGGGGGCTGGCAAGATGTGGGCCACGCTGTGCTTCGATGGCGAGGGCATCGAGATCGTGCGCGGCAAGACCGAGGCGAGCAAGGCGTCGGTGCAGG
>CAZDDH010000195.1:3119-17259 GCA_964504165.1 uncultured Rickettsiales bacterium
CCCAACGGGGGCGGTCCCGGGTGCTGGGCACCCCCGCGGGGGGGGGTGCCGGGGCCCGGGGCGGGGGGGGCCCTTCCTGGCGGGCAAGATCAAGATCGGCGGCAATCCATTCTTCCTGTTGAAGATGCTGCCCATCCTGACACCCAAGAACTAGATCTAATCTAGTACATAAGAGAATATCTACTAACTATACGTAATTAAAGACGTCTATTTGTTTGAGGAGGGTGCCGTGAGAGAGAGACTGGTCGAGCTCTTCGGTGAAGAGAGGGTGATCACCGACGCGGAGAAGCTGCACGAATACCACGACGATTGCACGGAAGGGGACGGCCAGGATCCGGCGGCCGTCGTGTTCGTGGAGACCACCGAGGACGTGGTGGCGCTGGTGAAGGCCGCGTCGGAGCTGGGGTCCTCCATCACGCCGCGAATCGCCAACACCAACGTGGGGGGGCTGGCCATCGCCGCCAAGGGTGGGATCATCGCGGACATGACGCGCATGAACCGCATCCATGAGATCAGCGGTGACGACATGTACGCCATCATCGAGCCGGGGGTGACCCAGATCCAGCTCAAGGAGCAGCTGGCGGAGGAGGAGATACCGCTGTGCCTGGGGTACTCACTGGCGCCGCCTCATGTGTCTATCCTGGCCAACTGCATCCTCGACGGGTTGACCAACCGGTCGCTGAAGTACGGCTCCATGTCCCAGTGGGTGTCGGGGCTGGAGGTGGTGCTGGCGGATGGCACCGTGTTGAAGACCGGGGCCTGGGCCATCGAGGGCATGCCGCCCTTTGGCCGGCCGCCGCTGCCGGACCTGACGGGGATGTTCACGGCGTTCCAGGGGACCACTGGGATCGTGACCAAGGTGGTGTTCCAGCTGTGGCCCCAGCACCCGCTGGAGCAGCGGCTGTTCATCCTGGGGTACGACACCGAGGGCGTCTACAACGCCATGCAGCGCCTGTGCCGGATGGAGATCTGCGAGGACATCGGCGGGCTGTCGTGGCCCAGTGGCAAGATGATGATGGGGGTCAGCCATCCCAACCCGGTGCCGGATCCGGACGAGCCTACGTTCTATCTGTACGTTGATCTCACGGCCGAGGTGCAGGAGGAGATGGACTACAAGGTGAAGCTGGTGAACCAGGCGTTGGAGGAGCAGCGGGCGGCGGGGCACCGGTTCGAAACACCGCTGGACGTGAACACGCTGGTCAAGGTCAATCCGGCGATGGACAAGTTTGCGTCGTTCCCTACGGACTTGGAGTTCCTGACGTCCCATGATGGTGGGGGGCTCACCTGGATGGGGACGTACGGCATGTTGTCGCGGTTTGCCAAGACGGCGGATGCTTGCTCGGAGACGATGGTGAAGCATGGCTTCCCGCCTTCCATCGTGAGTCGGCCTATGCGGGGGGGGCACTTTGGTGTGCTGCGGTTTGTGATCACCTTCGACAAGAAGGATGCGGAAGAGGTGCAGCGGGTGCGGGAGCTGATGATGGAGCTCCTCGAGCAGGTCACGGACGCTGGCTTCGCCATGTACAAGACGCCCCATTGGGCTCTCCAGTGGCTCAAGCCCCGGATCGACCCGGCCACCCTGGAGCTGGTCCGCAAGACCAAGAAGCTCCTGGATCCTGAGGGCATCCTCAATCCGGACCGTATGCGAATCTAGGCTGTTTCTCCTAAGAACGTGCAGTGCTCACGATATGAGCGGGCCTAGGAAGTACCTAAAACCCTGCTGTATCCCACCGCCTCCAGCCTGAGCTGTGTGGCGGCGGCGCCGTGGCACGGTCGGCGGGGCGCGTCCGGCGAGTGTTGCCCAGCGGCCCGCGGGAGATGCTCGCATCGCTACATCCCCCGAGTCCATTCGCCATGGGTGATTCCGGCTGGCCGGATCTGATGACTATTGGACCGAAACGGCCAAAGACTTTGCCGTTTGTTCACTAAGCCCAAGAGGCATCTTTTGGAGTGATACCGTCCCGTTCGAACCGCATACCTCATGTGGTTTCGATAGGGAAAGGATGCGCTATGAGAGGGTCACTGTGTTTGCTGACTGTCACCGCCCTACTGGCCGGATGCCCGGCGGAGGAAGACGACGCAGGAACACCCGATGAAGATCTCGCCGCCCTGCAGGAGCAGATGGACGCCCTGGTCGACAATCTGGCCGCGTTGGAGGTCATGTATTACGAGGAACTCCAGCCGCTGCATGGTGTCGTGTACGCCCTGGAGATCGACGTGGACGTGGTACAGAACGATGTCTCCATGCTGCAGGCCGACGTCACCACGCTGCAGGATGATGTAACCGTGCTCCAGGATGGCCAGGATTCATTGGAGGCGGAAGTGTCCGCGTTGCTGGGGGGCGTGGACCTGACCGACCTGGCGGCGGCGGTGGACGATCACGAGGCGCGGATGACCACCATCGAGGGGACTAGCTACGCCACCGAGGCATGGGTCAGCTCCATGGGATACGCCACCGAGCTGTGGGTACAGACCCAAGGGTACGCGGCGAGTACGGACATGGGACTGCTGTCGGGAGAGGTCGCGTTCCTGCAGTCCACCGTGGCCGGCAATAGCTCGGACATCTCCGCAAACCAGAACGACATTTCAGCCAATACCACCTGCATCGCAAATCATTCCGCCGATATCGCGACCCATACATCCAGCATCGCCACCAATACGACGGATATCGCAACTGCCGCCGCCGACGTCGCGATCAACGCGGCAAGCATCGCCGCGAATACGATGGAAATTGACACCCAGACCGCTGACATCGCGGCCAATCTAGCCAGCATCGGAACGTCTACGACGGCCATCGCGACCAACGCCGCCGACATCGGAACCAACGCTTCGGCCGTTTCTGTTTGCGCCACGGACATCGCTTCCAACGCTGCCAGCATCGCCACGAATACGACGGACATCGCCGCCAACGGCGTCGATATCGCGACCAACGCTTCGGCCGCCAGCGCCAACGCCACCGGCATCGCCTCGAATACGACGGACATCACCACAGCCGTCATCGACATCGCGAACAACTCCGGGGCCATCGTGGCCAACACATCGGCCATCGGTACCCACGCCACGGACATCGCAGCGAACACGACGGACATCGTCAGCAACTCGGCCGCCATCGCCGACCACACGATGGATATTGCGGACAACTTCATCGACATCGGGGACAACGCAACAAGCATCGCCTCGAACAGGGCTGCGATCACCGCCAACGCTGCCGACATCGGGAATGACTCCCTGGAGATCGCCCTGAACGCGTCGGATATCGCTGACAACAGGATGGGCATCGCGGCAAACACCACCGCCGTCGCAACGAACACCACAGACATCGCAACGAACACCACCGCCGTCACGACGAACACCAACGACATCACGGCGAATACCACCGCCGTCGCGGCGAACACCACGGACGTCGTCACCAATGCCGCCGATATCGCTGGCCTGCAATCGGCTCTCGGAGTCGTGGGTGACCTGGCGAACTACCTGGCCGTGGACACCGGCACGGATTCGGTGTTCTTCACCGGCGCCAACATCTACGTCCAGAGCGGTAGCGGTGCCACGGATGACGGGGGTGGATCCCCGCTGGGGCTGGGGAATCTGATCGTGGGCTACGACGAGCAATCCATGAATGGCAAGAGCGGATCACACAACTTGATCGTCGGACCACACCATTCGTACCTGGGCGTGGGAGGAGTCGTAGCAGGATTCGCCAACACGGTCACGGGCGACTACTCGACCGTGTCAGGCGGGAGCGACAATCACGCCTACGACGACTACTCGTCCGTCTCCGGGGGGAACGAAAATATCGCTGGCGGCGAGCACTCGTCCGTCTCCGGGGGAAGCTACAATTCAGCAGTCGGACATAACTCGTCCGTCTCCGGGGGGCGCAGCTGCGTAACCTACGGCGACTACTCGTCCATCTCCGGAGGGGACAACAATGAAACCTCCGGCGAGGGCTCTTCGATTTCCGGGGGGTACGCCAACGAGTCCATCGGCGTCTACTCGTCTGTCTCCGGGGGGGCGACCAGGGTCGCATCAGGGCTATACGACTGGGTAGGTGGCTCCTACTTCTCGACGGACTGAATCGGTCCCCCGGCGATCTCCTCGCACAGACCGGTATCCGCATTAGAGGCCTTCACGGCGGTACGACTATTTCGGCCAAGTATTGTGCAGCTCTTCCATCCGGGCTGAGGGGCCTGTTTGGAGTGATAACCTCCGCGATTGAAGAGGCAATTCGTGAAATACCGGTGCTCGTGGAGCATGGGTTTGCTCGGCGTGTGCTCATCCCGCTGGATGTCCCAACTCCGAGTTAAACGTCCTCCCGAACGACGGCGGTATATCCCAATGCAGAGTGGAGTCCTGAACGTGGACAGATCTCCCAAGGCCTCGTTGACGCAGGGTCGTTGCACACGGTCTTCGTAGATGCGGAAGCGAACAGACATCGCGAGACTCCTGGCCGGCTACACGTCGTGTTGCGGCCGGTGATCGGAAGGACATCTGGGGAACGGGCATGTTGAAGAACCAGGTCAAACCTGGAACCAAAAACACAGCAGAAGAGGCCGTCGACTCGCCGGGCGGCGGTTCGCTGGCGGATCCACTCGCCGATCCGTTGCAGGCCTATGCACTGTCCGCCGGGCTCGCCGATCCCCTGACCCATGGCACACCCTCCGAACCGCACATCCCCACGGGGGGTGGAGCGCCCCTTCCCGACCGCTTTCGCGCGGGCATGGAGTCGTCGTTCCAGACCGATTTTTCTGACGTGCGGGTTCATCCGGGGCCAGCGTCGGCTGCGATGGGTGCGTTGGCCTTCACCCAGGGCTCCAACATCCACATCCAACCCGGGCGGTACGACACCTCCAGCTACGGCGGCCGGTCGCTGCTGGGGCACGAACTGGCCCATGTAGTGCAACAGCGGTCTGGCCGGGTCTCGGCTCCGCAGGGAAAGAACCTCCCGGTGAACAGCGACGCCGGTTTGGAGGCGGAGGCGGATCGGGCGGGGGCGTTGGCTGCCAGTGGTGCGCGGGCCCAGGTCGCCGGGGCATCCTCGATGGCTATCCAGGCGGCCCGTGCCTCCAGAACACCCAGCTTGGCGCGCCGTGCCACCGTGCAGCGGCGCCCGGTGATCCAGTTGCGCGCCAGGGGCACGCCCACCGGTGGGCCGGCTGCATCGGGCGACTATGTGACCACCGCCAAGACCGGGCTGTACATCCTGGAAAATCGCAGGGGTCGCTTCACGGGGAACACGGATCGCCTGGATAAGCAAGAGGTCCTGGACTCCGGTGATATCCTCGAGACTTCCAATGGCATCGAGGTCAAGCACCTGACCCGGACCTTCTACCGTAGGATGAAGCGCCTCAAGAATCGCAACGAGGGCGCCGTTGCGGTGGAGAAGATCGAGAAGCTCGGCCTGCACCACGACAAGCACAAAAAAGACCACGACTTCGTATTCAATCAAGGGTTCATGGTGATCAAGGATGCCAAGCTCTACAACACGGTCAGCGGAACGGTAAGACTGGGCTCCAGTCAGGGAAGCATCAAACGCAACCACAAGATCCAGGTGGATACGGATCATGTGGTGTCTACCAGCGGTGGCACCTATTACGCGACAAAGGTGGGCTCCGGCAACGCGCGCATCGATATAACCCATGTCGTGCCGTGGGCCACCGGCCAGCTGCAAAACGCCGAGGACAATGACAACAGGGGCGACGCCCTGTAGAAATACGCCGAGAAGGCCACGACCACGGTGGGCGCCGAGAAGACCGAATTGGAGGCGAAGGCCCAGCGTCAGTCGGACTACAAACCGGGGCAGATCCGTGCCAAGGGCAACTACCGAGCCATCCGGCCCATCGGCGGCAAATATCAGGTGGCCGGCAGTGTGACCCCCGGGGACCTGGTCTCGGTCAACTACAACGTCATCGAGGAGCGGGACGGCCTCAGTTACGTGGCGATCAAGGTGCTTGAAAAAACCGGCGAGTACTCGGACCAGATGTACTGGATCCAGGAATACAAGGTGGCGCCGATGAGCACGATGCCCAAACCGATGAAGGTGGCCGATCCCAGCAGCAAGCTCAAGGACTTCATCGATGGCGGCATGGATGCCTTCGGCCTGGTGGGCAAGACCTCCGGCTCCTTCGATGAGATCACCATGGGTACTAAAGGCACGTTTTCCACCGAGGTTGTGGGCGGCAAGCTGGAGGGAGTGGCGGATAGCCAGAAGAGCGACACCCTCAAGGATTTTGAACACCACGCCACCGGATTTGATGCGTTCTCCGGCTCGGTGGGAATGGCCACCGGTATCTTTGGCTTTGCCCAGGGTCTCCACAGGTTCGCCAAGGGCAGCGGGCTGGACCGGCTGGAGGCGGCCCTGGATATGCTGGTCACCGGCACCTCGACGGTCTCCGGCTTCACCAAAATGGTCAGCAAGGGTATCGAGCACAAGGAGGGCACCGCCAGCGACGGGTGGGCCATGGCGGCCAACGTCACCTCGACCCTCACCTCCGCGGCCAGCGCCGTCAAAGACACGGCCATGACCATCATCGGCCTGGTCAAGCTGACCCGGGATCGCAAATCATCCACAACTAAGGGTCAGCAGGCGGCCAAGATCGGCGTGATGCTGCTGGAGGCGGTGAAATCGGGGCTCAACCTGGCCAAGTCGTTCTTCATCGTGCTGGACAGGTCTATTCCCTTGTCAATGGCCACCTCGATCCCGGCGCTGGGTATCGTCATCAACGCAGCGTCGCTGGTCATCAGCTTTGCCACCGCCTACCTGGCGTCCAAGCAGAAGTCGATCATGGAACGGGGCGAGCTGGCAGATCGTACCGTGCTCGTGGGCGAGTTTGGAGAAGACCACCTGGACCGCATGTTGGTCGAGGACAAGCGCGGCGTGTTCGGTACGCGGCGTACCTACCGGCGATTCCACCCGTTGTTGCTGGCTCGGCTGGAGGCCCACGATTGGTCCAGCGGCAACTACACGGCCCGGCTCACGTCCAGCAAGACATTGGAAATCACCGAAGCCCAGTATCGGATGATCAAACGCTACGAATTCTCTTCCAAGATGTACGAGATCAATCAGAAGCGTCAGGTCAAGGGCAACCTAGGCGCCGCGTCATCGCTGGTGAGCTTGGCGGCGGATGTCGCCAACGTCACGGGGGTAGGGGCCGTGGTGGGTGGGGCCATCAAGGCTGCGTTGTTGAGTGGGGAGCTGCTGTACGGTGGGGGCAAGTTCATCCAGCAGATCCACCGCAATCGGGCGGCCAAATCCACCCGGCAGGCCATCCAGAGTAATCTCACATCGTCGGATTCGCTCAAGACGTTCAGCAAGGGGGGACTGTCCACGGACAAATCCTCGTCCACCAAGAACAAGCAGTACCGCAAACACGCCCGTTTTGTGTGTGAGATGGTGGCCCATTTGCCCGACGCAACGGCAATGGCCGCCGCCGATACCGTACCCAAGCGCGAGGATATCGTGGCGAAGTATGATTCCGCTGAGGCCTACATCAAATCCACCGGGGTCGACGTGGGCTTGCTATACGCCGAAAATGGGCAGCCGGAACAGCAGTACAAACGGCTGGTATCGGCCATCTCGTCCCGTTGAGGGGCGGACCGTCACAAGGAGTCAATGGACCGATGATCAACGAAGATGTCACCGCCCGCACCTACCAGGAGTTGGCCAGGCTCGAAACCGTACTCAACGATCTGGGGGTGGATACCAAGCTGATCAAACGGTCTGAGGAGTACGAACTCAACACCCTCGTGGCGCTGCTCGAGCAGGACGAGCAGGGCCGGGATCGGTTTGCCAATCTAACCTTCATGCCCCTGCCCGAGAACGAGATTGAATTCATAGACATGATCCAGATCTACACCAGCTACCCCTTCCAGCCGGTGGACGCAGCGCGGGGCCAAACCCTGGAGTTGATCAACGGCCTGAACCCGCGGCTACCCTTTGGCTGTATGGGGATCAACAACGAAGGCCAGGTGTACTACCGGTACATCCTCAGCAAACGTCGCCACGAACTGGTGGATGCGGATTCCGTGGGGGAGCAGTTCTTGCTGTTCCAGTTTGCCGCGGCCATGTTTGCCCAGGGGATCGAGGTGGTCGCCATGGGGGACATGAAGGCACAGGAGATCCTCGAACAGCTCTAGGGGCTCTGGCCGAGATCGTCGCCGCCATCCACGTGGGGCGCCCAGTCGAGTTACTCTGGAGCGAAGCTCCCCTAGTAAGGATTGAACCACTTCACAAACACCGCCGTAACCCGCCGCGGTGACACCCGTTCCAGCAACGTCACCAGCTTCATCAGGATCCCCGGCACCGAGATCCACCGGAACCCCCGCGTGTCCCGCAGCGCGATGCGCACAGCCCGCTTGCACGACATGCTGATTACCGGGGGAGGCCCCTGCTCGCCGTGGGTCGCCACGTCCCAGAACTCGGTGATGACCGGGCCGGGGCAGAAGACCGTGTTGCGGATCTTGCGGGCCGAGAGCTCGGCGGAGAGGCCGGTGGAGAAGGCGAGGACGAAGGCCTTGGTGGCGGCGTAGATGTCGAAGCCGGGGGCGGGGAAGAAGGCCAGCGAGGAGGCGACGTGGAGGATGCGGGCGCCGGCGGTCATCTGCTGGACGGCGGCGTGGGTCAGGTGGACCGTGGCGCGGATGTTGAGGTCGATCATGCCCAGGGCGTCGGCCTGGGGGCGGTCGGCGAAGGGTCCGGAGGCGGCGTAGCCGGCGTTGTTGATCAGGACGCGCAGGGCCGGGCCGGCGTCGGTGAAGCGGTCGGCGAGGGCCTGGACCGCCTCGGCGTCCTGGAGGTCGGCGGTGATGGGGATGCCGCGGGCGCCGGTGAGGCGCTCGGCGAGCTTTTCCAGGCGCTCGGCGCGGCGGGCCACGAGCCAGACCTCGTCGATCTCCGGGTCGTGCTGGAGCTGGAGGGCGAACTCCTCGCCCATGCCTGCGGAAGCGCCTGTGACGACAGCGATGCCCATGCTAACCCCTCACCTTGAGGTTGAACTCCGTGTCCACCTGGGCCGTGAGCCGCCGGTTGCGTCGCTCGGTGAGGAACGCGGTGAGGGTCTCCTCGGTGGCGTTGACGGCGATGATGGGATCCAGGTCGGCCATCTGGAAGACGCGATTGATGTGGTCGTCCTCGCCCAGCTCGTGGAAGACATGGGCGTCGGAGTTGGCCACGATGGGCACGCCGTGCACGACGGCGGCGGCGAGGGCCTCGGCGGTGGCCTCGACGGTGGTCTTGCCGTAGCGCAGGTTGCACTCGTTGACCTCGAAGGCGATGCCCTCGGCGGCCATGGCCGGCAGCAGGCGCTGGAACTCCAGCGGGTGGGAGCGCTGGGTCGGGTGGGCGAGGGCGTCGATCCAGGGGTTGACCCGCAGGGTGGTGAGCAGGGCGTCCGTGTTGGCCTCGGCGCCCCGGTCGGGGAGCAACGGCTCCACCGGGTGCAGGCCCACGGCGATGTAATCGAAGATGGGGATCAGCTCGTTGGGGACGTCCAGCCGGCCCGTCTCGTCCAGCACGTTGAGCTCGATGCCCTTGTAGACCCGGACCCCGTCCACCATGTCCGGATAGCGCTTGCAGAAGATGTGGAACTGGAAGCGGGGGACCTCCATGGCCATGCCGTGATCGGTGACGCAGATGCCGCGCAGCCCCTTGCTGGCGGCCGTGGCCACGATCTCGCCCAGGGTCATGGTGCCGCACAGGGAGCGGATGGAGTGGATGTGCATGTCGTACGTGAGCATGGGAGAAGCGTCTACTCCAGGTAAGAAGTTCGGGGCCGGCGCCGGCGGCCGGCAAGCAGGAACAGCAGGGCCGCGGCGAGCACGGGCTGGCGGGGCGAGGCGGGGGTCAGCCGGCACGAGCAGCCGTCCTGCTCGTCGTCCGGCGGATCCGGCGGACCCTGGCCGTCGTCGTCATCGGCCGCGTCGTCATCGTCCCCCGCGTCGTCGTCCGCGGTGTCGTCGTCATCGGCGGTGTCGTCATCGTCATCGCCCGAGGGCTGGAAGACGAAGCGCATGGCGTCGTAGGCCAGCTTCGTTTCGCAGCAGGCCTCGCCCGTGTTGTCCCCCAGGTGGATCAGCTGGCCGCCCGAGCCGTCGAAGTAGAAGGTCCCCAGGTCCTGCCAGCCCTTGTCCGTGGCCTGGTTCACCGTGGCTTGGGTCGTGCCCATGGCGTGCACGATGCGATAGACCGCGTTCTCCGAGTCGGCCTCGGTGTCGGGGATGTAGGCCAACACCCGGTAGTCACCGGGAACGGAGACCGAGAACAGCCACTCCCCGATGGCCTCCTCGTACGCCTCGTCGGTAGCGAAAGTGTAGTAGTGGTGCCCGTCTTCCCCCTCGGCCACGTCCCACCACCATTCGCTGACGCGGGTGAAGCAGTAGCCGTCGCTCTCGCTGACGGTGGTCTCCCCCCCGGCCAGATCGGCCTCACAGGAGCCGCCGCAGTTGTTGCTGGTGAGAGAGTCGCCGTAGGACGGATCGCCGTACGTGTAAAAGCTGGCCAGCATCGACTGGCACCACCACGAACCGCACACGTCCTGGACCTGGAAGTGCAGGTGGGCGCCGCACACGTAGCCGGTGAGGCCGATGCGTCCCACGATGTCCCCGGTCTGGACCCAGTCCCCCACCGACAGGTTGGAGGACCATTGCTGCATGTGCAGGTACAGGGCCGCCGTGCTGTCGCCGTGGTCCACGACCACGTAGTTGGCGTCGTTGGCGTAGGACGGGTCGCAGCCGCCGGTGTTGGAGTCCATACGTACGGCCTCCACCTGGCCGTCGGCCGAGGCCATCACCTCGGTCCCCTCGGACAATCCAAAATCCCAGGCCCAGGCTCCGGATCCTGTGTGACTACCGCCGTTGTGATCCTGCGTGCAGGTGTAGGTGTCGCCGCAGGCCCAGGGCAGCTCCAGCGTGGGCTGGGCGAGGAGCACGAGCGTGACCAGGACCGGGGCGCTCGTCACCGGGGCGGTTCCCCTTCGAAGCTATGCCGGCCGGCGAGCCCCAGCACCATCTCCGGGCGCACGGCGTTGATGGTGAGCGCCTCGGCGGTGGGGGCGTGGGTCACCTGGCCGTCGATGGTGACGAGCCCGCGGCGCAACGACGTGTCGATGCGCAGCGCCCCGCGGGCGCCCAGGTCGAGCATGCGGCCCAGGTACGGCAGCAGGGAGTTGGTCAGGGCGTGGGCCGACGAGCGGGCGGCCCCGGAGGGCATGTTGGGGATGCACAGGTGCACGATCCCCTCCTCCTCGTATGTGGGCTGTGCGAAGGAGGTCTCCCGGGAGGTCTCCACGGCGCCCAGGGCGTCGGAGGCCAGATCGACCAGCAGCGACCGCTCCCGCATGGAGTGGACGTGTTCGCGGGTGATCAGGGGCTCCGTCATCCCCGGTTTGAAGGGGTAGGTGTTGACGACGATGTCCGCCTCTTCCACCGCCTGGGCCAGCACGTGGGGGTGGCTGACCAGGGTCGGCAGGCCGGGGATCGACACCCGCGCTTTTTGCAGCCGCCGAACGTCCGGATCCAGCAGCACGACATCAGCGCCCAGGGAATGGGCGGCGCGTGCCGCCTGCAAGGCCATCGGGTTGGCGCCGAGGATGCGGACCCGGGAGGGGGCGATGCCGGCGACCTCTCCGGGCATCTTGCCCCGGCCACCGGCCGTGCTCGCCGCGTGGGTGAACGCGAACAGCATGCCCATGAAGCCGGCGATCTCCAGCATGGGCTCCAGGATGGGCTGGTAGCCGTCGTCGTCCTCCACGTGTTCGAAGGCGATGGCGGTCATCTGCTTGTCGATCAGCTCCAGGCCGAGGGGACGGTTGTTCTCCACGTGCAGGTATGCGAACAGCGCCAGGTCACGGCGGAAGTACCCGTACTCGGAGGGCTGGGGCTCCTTGACCTTGAGCAAGAGATCCGCTGCGGCCCAGACGTCTGCAGCCCCTTCGATGATGCGGGCGCCGGCCTCCAGATACCGCTCGTCGGCGAAGCGCGATCCCGCTCCGGCGCCGGCCTGGATCAGGACCTCGTGCCCCGAACTGGCAAGGGCGGAGACGCCCGTGGGGTTCAGGGCGACGCGGACCTCGCCCTCCTTGATCTCGGTGACGATACCGATACGCATGTTCGCTGCCTCCCGCCTCCAGGTTGGCGTTCCGGCGCTAGAGTAGCAGACTAGTGACTCGATTCAGAGGGCTTGAGGTACGGAACTATGGAACAGCAGGACGCTTCTACGACAGGTATCTATGGGCACGCGGCGGAGGACTGGGAGCAGATCCTCGACGGGGCGCTGGACCGGCACGACCACGAGGCGCTGAGCCGGGCCCTGTTCGAGCTGCACGGCGAACTCCACCACGAGAACACCGTCATCTCCAGGTACCGGCGGGGGCCGCGCATCGACCGTCTGGTGGAGCAGGCCCGCCGGATCCTCGGCTCGGAGCCGACCGTCAGTGAGGTCTTCGAGGAGGAGGCGGACCGGGAACGCCGGCTCTGGTCCCGCTACCAGGAGCGCTACCGCCAGGCCTTCATCCCCGCGGCGCTCCACGGCTACCTGAGCACCAGCGCCGTCTTCGTCGAACCGACGGGGGAGGGAGCCCAGTACCCCGGTTTCGACAAGTTCGTCGGGCAGGACCTGCAGGGCAACCGCCGGGAGGCCGTGACACTGTTCCACCCCCAGGACAAGAGCGTTGAGGACCCGGTCCCCGCCAACTTCTTCGCGTGCTACGACGTGCGGCGGGGCCGCTTCACCGTGGAGCGGGCCTACCGCACGGACCTGCCCCGCGGCGCGGGCTGCACCCTCATCGCCGAACAGATCCGGGCGCTGGTCTCCGACGAGAGCCCGCTGCGAGAGTTCGAGTGGGATAACGTCCAGAACCAGCCCACCTACGATGCATTCGTGGAGGACGAGGAGAACCCGCGCCTGCGCGGCGAGGCGGATCCGGAGTCGGCCCCACTGGTGCACATCGGTCGGCGCATCCTGGCGCAGGTCGGCTCGAGCAGCGTGCAGACCACGCCCACCCTCGACCGATTCGGATTCCTGGATCTGTGCCAGATCGTGGATTGAGCGGGCGTCACTCCACGGGAGTTCCGGCGGCAACGACCGAGTAGCGCGACGGGTCATAGGAGCTGGTCTCCTCGACCAGCTCGTTGATCAGCGCCCTCAGCTGGCGTTGTTGGATGCCCTCGCTGGGGTCCACGTCCACCGGATCCTTGACGTAGATCAGGCCCACCCCCGGGACATTGTCGCGGGTGGCGGCGGTGAGGATGATCAGCTCGGACAGGCCGCTGTCGGTACGGTCCAGGTCGACCGTGCGGAACCAGCCGTTGCCCAGCTCGTCCGGGTCGTATCCCCAGGCGGTGCCGGTGATCTCCTCGGCCAGGTCGAAGAGGAAATCGGGGCTCTGCTGGAAGCCGCCGCCCTCCTTCCCCTCCAGCTTGTAGACCTTGCTGTGGTACGAACCTTCATCGTTCTCGACGGTCAAACCCAGGATCATGTCTGGAGTATCATCGTCCGTAAAATACCCCAGTGTCATTGAAGATGCTTCAACATCATTAAAGTTGAACTTGAAGATTGGGTCGCTCATCGAACCGTCGTCTTGCCCTTCGGCCAGGTAGCAAGAGGTCTCCCCCTCATAGCCGTAGCACATCATCCAGTCCGCCAGGCCGTCCCCGGTCACGTCGAGCAGAGTCTGGGAGTCGGCCAGGGAGGCGGTGGACTCCATCCCTGAAAGGATTCCCCAGTCCACCTCGCCGGGGCCCTGGAAGAAATCCCCGTCTTCGTTGAGCCAGACCTTGCCGGTCCAGTCCAGGGGGCTGAAGGTCACCAGATCGATATCGCCGTCCCCGTCCACGTCGCCATGGCCGCGGAGGCGCTGGGGGCCGCTGGTGATGAACAACTCCTCCCGCTCGAAATCCCCGCTGCACTGGATGGTGTACGACGCGATCCAGTGCTCGGCGTCGGACTGCACCAGCAACTCCTGGATACCGTCCCCGTCCAGGTCCAGCATCAGCAGGCCCGCCGCCTCGTCCCCCGGTGACAGCTCGGCGGGCATCTTCACCGGCTCTTCCGCGTCCCCGCTCTCGTTGAAGGTGTACCTCACCGGCTCGGTGCCGCGCTCCCCGCCGCCACAACCCGGCAAGGTGCGCCCGGTGAGCTCGTCCCCGC
>CAZDDH010000196.1:0-17247 GCA_964504165.1 uncultured Rickettsiales bacterium
TTTGCACAGGGCGTGATCTGCGTGTTCTCGTGTTCGCATTCAAGACGGTCTTCCGATCTGTCGCCTTCGGTATCGGCGCAGTGGCTGCCGTCGCCGTCCAGGTCCCCGTCGCAGTCGTTGTCGATACCGTCGGTGCAGTCCTCGATGGCGCCGGGATAGATGCCCGGATCGTCCGGCTCGCAGTCGATGACGTCCGCATAGCCGTCGTCGTCCACGTCGGGGCAGTCGCTGTCGTCCGTATCGACGTCGCCGTCGCAGTCGTTGTCGAGGTTGTCGTCGCAGGCCTCGTCTCCCTCGTCGCCATTGTGGTGGACGTCCGGATCCTCGGGATCGCAGTCCGTCTCGTCCGGATCCCCGTCCCCGTCGAAGTCGGCGAGGTTGCGGCAGCCGGCGTTGTGGAGCAGCAGGGTGACTCCCATCATCAGCAGGAAGAACAAACGAATGTTGGCACTCATGGCGATCCTCGTTTTTGGAAGGCCGGCTGATACGTCCATGGGCCCCACCCCTCAGCCGGCCGGTCATCCGGGGAAAGCAGAGTTTGGCATGCGGTCGAGGACGGGGCAAATGATTGGTTTCGGGGAAACCACGGTATTTGACTATTTGGCCAAATAGCCATACGTTGCCGGCACCATGGAACCGATCATCAAGCCCAAAACGGTCTACAAGCAGCAGGCGCGCGTGATGAAGGCGCTGGCCAACGAGTCCCGGCTGATGATCATCGACCGGCTGGGGCATGGGGAGTGCTCGGCAGGGGATCTGACCCGGCTGGTGGGGAGCGATCAGTCCACGGTGAGCAAGCACCTGGCGGTATTGCGGTCCGTGGGGCTGGTGGAGGACCGCCGGGAGGGCAACGTGGTGATCTACCGGCTCGTCACCCCGTGTGTGCTGAACTTCTTCTCCTGCACGTCGCAGGTGCTGGAGGAGCAGCGGTGAGTTTTTTTGGATCCATTTTGCCCATTTGGCCAAATAGCCAAGTACTCGATGGAGAGCCCCGGTGAGTGATCGCAGGGCGCTGCTGCTGTTCCTGGGCGTCTTTGCCGCCTGTTGGTTACTGCCGGTGGACAACGAGCCATTCTGGGGCGCCCTGCACGGGAGCCTTTCGCTGACCCGCTGGTACGCCCGCGAGCACGTGCTGCTGTGCCTGGTGCCGGCCTTCTTCATCGCCGGGGCCATCGGCGTGTTCGTCAGCCAGGGCGCGGTGATGCGCTACCTGGGGCCCAGCGCATCCAAGATCGTGGCCTACCCGGTGGCCGCCGCCTCGGGGACCATCCTCGCCGTGTGCTCGTGCACCGTGCTGCCGCTGTTCGCCGGCATCCACAAGCGGGGCGCGGGGATCGGGCCGGCCACCGCGTTTTTGTATTCGGGGCCAGCGATCAACGTGCTGGCCATCGTGCTGACGGCCCGGGTGCTGGGGCTGGAGCTGGGCATCGCCCGGGCGGTGGGAGCGGTGCTGTTCTCGGTGATCATCGGGCTGAGCATGCAGCTGCTGTTCCGCAAGGAGGAGGCGGCCCGGGCGTCGGACGGTGGATTCGCCATGCCGGACGGCGGCGGGGAAGGGCGCAAGCCGTGGCAGGACGTGGTCTACTTCGCCGCCATGGTAGGCATCCTGGTGTTCGCCAATTGGGGCCGGCCGATGGAGGGGGACACGGGGATCTGGGCGGCCATCCACGGCGTCAAGTGGATCGTGACGGGGGTCTTCGCCGTGGCGCTGGTCGTGGCCCTCGTTCGGTGGTTCACCCGCGACGAGCTGGCCGAATGGCTCGACAACACATGGACCTTCGCCAGGCAGATCTTGCCGCTGCTGTTCGCCGGTGTGCTGGTGGCGGGCTTCCTGCTGGGCAGCCCCGATGAGGCAGGCAGCCGCGGCATTCTACCTGCCGGCTGGATCGAGGGCCTGGTGGGGGGGAACTCGCTGACGGCCAACCTGTTCGCGTCCGTGGCCGGCGCGCTGATGTACTTTGCCACCCTGACCGAGGTGCCGATCCTCGAGGGGTTGATGCGCTCCGGCATGGGCAAGGGGCCGGCATTGGCGCTGCTGCTGGCGGGTCCGGCCCTGTCGCTGCCGAACATGCTGGTCATCCGGTCGGTGCTGGGGACCAAGCAGACGGCGGCGTTCATCGTGCTGGTGGTGCTGCTGTCCACGTTAGCGGGTGTGACGTACGGCACCCTGTTCCCCGGGTAGGTGATTCATGGGCGGATTGATCGACAACGTCGCGACCCTCATCCAGACCAACCCCTGGCTGGCCTTCGTCGCGGTGTTCATCGGGGGGGTGTTGACGGCGTGCGCCCCCTGTGTGCTGGCCATGATCCCACTGATGATGAGCTATGTGGGCGGCGCGACGGCCGGGGATGGCAATGGGCGCAAGGCCAGCGTGCTGCGGGCGTTCGGGTACTCGTGGTTGTTCGTGCTGGGGCTGTCGATCACCTTCACGGCGCTGGGCATGATCGCGGCGCTGGCGGGCAAGATGTACGGCGAGGTGAGCGGCGTGTGGAGCTGGATCGTCGTGGCCGTGTGCGCGGTGATGGGGCTGCACTTGATGGGGGTGCTCAAGTTCACCATCCCGATGCCGATCCAGGTGCAACCCAAGGTCAAGGGGCCCGTCGGCGCCTTCTTGCTGGGACTGCTGTTCGGGGTGGTGTCCGCCCCCTGTGCGGCGCCGATGTTGGTGGTGCTGCTGACCTACCTGGCGGGATCCGGCGCCTCCGTCGTCTATGGCGGCGGCCTGCTGCTGATGTACGCGCTGGGGCACAGCGTGCTGATCCTGGTGGCGGGCACCTCGATGGGGCTGGCCCAGAAGATCCTCGAATCCAAGCGTACGACCCGCGCCACCGACGTGATGCGTCGGGCGTCGGGTCTGGTGATCATCCTGGTGGGCGTCTATTTCGCCTACCGAGCTATCGTGTAGTGACCTGGAGGAACCATGGAGATCAAGGTATTGGGACCGGGCTGCGCCAAGTGCAACAAGCTCTACGAAGAGACCCAAAAGGCCGTCGGCGAGGCCGGCGTGGATGCGACGGTGGTCAAGGTCGAGGCCATCAACGAGATCGCAGAGATGGGCGTGCTGTTCACCCCAGCGCTGGTCATCGACGGCGAGGTCAAGAGCAGCGGGTCGGTGCTCAAATCGGCCAAGATCGCGGCGCTGCTGCGGGAGGCTGGGTCATGAATCACAGCGCGCATTTTTTGAACGTCCTCGGGGCCGCCGTGGCGGTGCTTTTGGGGCTGGGCGCGATCAGCGCCTGCGGCGGTGAACAGGCCAACGCCACACCCCCCGCCGTGGCCAAGGCCGCCGTGGCCAAGATCGTTTTCGTGGACCAGGAGGAGGCCTGCGAGTGCACCCGCAAGCGCATCGACGGCACCTGGACCGAGCTCCAAAAGGCCCTCGGGGACGACCCCAAGGTCCCGGTGGAACGTATCCACGGCGACTCCCAGGAGGAGCAGGCCAAGCCCTACATCGCCATGCGGGCGCTGATGGTAGCGCCGGGGCTGTACTTCCTGGACGCGGAGGGGCAGCTGTTGGAGATGCTCCAGGGGGAGCTGACCGAGGCGCAGATCGCGGCGTTGCTCGAATGACCGCGGTCCGCGGGCGGATCGGGCCTTCGGGCCGGTTGCCGGCCGGCCACGCCGAGCTTGGCGGTGCTCCCCGTCTGTGTTGAAGTAGATTCGATAGATTCGCGCTCCACGGGGGGGGATGAAAACCCGTGGTGGCTGCCTGCCCAGCGCCGCACTCAAGAGAAGGCCTCATGGCGGGATCGGACCAGGAGCGAGAGGGCGAACTCCGTCGTCTCCGCGAGCGTATCGCCGAGCTCGAGGCGACGCTGGAGGAGCACGAGACGGCCCTGGACGCCCTGCGCAGCGGGGAAGAGTCCCTCGCCGAGGAGTACATCAACAGCCTGCCGGGCCTGTTCTTCGTGGTCGATGGCCATCGGTTGGTGCGCTGGAACCGCAACCAGCAGAGCGTCACGGGTTACTCGGACGAGGAGATGCGGGATCGCCCCGCCATCGAGTTCTTCGCGGAGGAAGACCGGGAATACGTCGCCGAGCGGATGCTCGCCGTGGTCATGCACGGGGAGGCCGAGATGGAGGCGGACGTGATGACCCGGGACGGCCGTGGCATCCCCTACCATTTCACCGGTGTGCTCCGGGAGTTCGACGGGAGGCCCCACCTGGTCGGCATGGGCGTGGACATCAGCGCGCGCCGGGAGGCCGAGCGGGAAAAGGAGCAGCTCGAAGACCAGGTCCGGCATGGCCAGAAGATGGAGGCCATCGGACGGCTCGCTGCCGGTGTGGCTCACGATTTCAACAACGCGTTGTGCATCATCATGGGCAACGTCCAGATGGCCCAGCGGGATCTGTCCCGGGAGGAACAGGTGAGCCGGTCCTTCGGGGCGATCATGAAGGCATCTCAGCGGGCCGCCGATCTGACGCGGCAGCTGCTGGCCTTCTCCCGCAAGCAGATCATCGATCCCAAGGTGATCGACCCGGCGCGCCTGATGGAAGACCTGCGGCCCATGCTGGACCGCCTGATCGGCGAGGACATCACCCTGCAGACCCGGTGTGACGATTCGCCGGGCAAGATCCGGTTTGACGAAGGGCAGTTCCAGCAGATCGTGTTCAACCTGGCGATCAACGCCCGCGACGCCATGCCAGACGGCGGGGAGTTGCTCATCGAGGCGCGCAACGCGCCCGGTGGCGACGGGGCCGGCGAGAAGGTCGTGCTCCGCGTGAGCGACACCGGTTGCGGCATGAGCGTCGAGGTCCGTGAGCAGATCTTCGAGCCGTTCTACACCACCAAGGAGCTGGGCCGCGGCACGGGGCTGGGGTTGTCGACGGTGCACGCCATCATGGAGCAGAACGGGGGCCGGATCGACGTCCAGTCCGAGCCGGGGAACGGAACCGTCTTCACGCTGGAGTTCCCGACGGTAGACGGCGAGGCCCAGGCATCCCTGCGCGCCGAGGAAGCACGGTTCCCGCGCGGCGACGAGACCGTGCTGGTGGTGGAGGACGAGGAGATGGTGCGCGACCTGACCGTGCAGCTGTTGACGAGCCTCGGCTACACGGTGTTGCACGCCGGCACGGGGGGCAAGGCGCTGGCGTTGTCCAGGCAGCACGCGGGCCGCATCGAGTTGCTGATCACCGACGTGATCATGCCCCACATGAACGGCCGCGAGCTGGCGGATCAGCTGACGGAACAGCGGCCCGGGCTCAAGGTCCTGTACGCATCCGGATACAGCGAGGATGTCATCGCCAGCCATGGCGTGCTGGACGAAGGCGTGGAGCTCGTCGCCAAACCCTACTCCCTCGACCAGCTGGCCGTGCGGGTGCGCGACGTGCTCGACCGGCCCTGAGGCCCGACGATGAATGAACACCCCTTCGCTGGCACCCGCAAGATCCACCCCCGATGCTTGATCGTGGCGCTGTTCGTGGCCGCCCTGGCCACCGGGCTGCCGGAGACCGCCCGGGCCGGCAAGAAGGGGGGCAAGTGGGTGTTGATGGCCACCGAGGGCGCCCCGCCGGCCGCACAAAAGCGGGTGACCGTGTGGACCGGCGAGCAGATGCTGGTGTTCAGCGAGGAGGGTGGGGGAGCCTTCGATCCAGTGGCCAACCGCTGGCGCCCCGTCGCCGTCGAGGGCATGCCCGGAGACCTGCTGGAGGACTGGGACAACCTCCACGACCGGCCGATCCTCGCCGGCGACCAGGTCATCTTCCTGTACCCCGAGAAGCACGGCAGCCTGGTGACCTACGGCTCGGAGTTCGTCGGGGCGATCTATGACATCCCCGCCGATCGCTGGACGGCGATGCCCTTTTCCGAGCACACCCCTGGCCCGCGCAAATGGCCCGTGACCGTATGGACGGGGGAGAAGCTGTTCGTCTGGGGCGGCGTGGGCGAGGAGGCCATCGAGGGGGCCGGGGAGCGGGCGGTGGTCCGGGGCGACGGGGCGATGCTGGACCCTGCGACGGCCACCTGGACGCCCATCTCCGCCGACGGGGCGCCGTGTGCCCGCAGCGCCGCCGCGGGGATCTGGACCGGCAGCCGGGTGGTGGTCTGGGGCGGCCTGGCGCGGCAGAGCGGCGCCGCCAATCTGTATTGCAGCAAGGGGACGTGCGACGTGGCGGCCGGCGGTGCCCTGTACGACCCGGTGACAGACCGCTGGGAGCCGATGAGTGACGAAGGGGCGCCCTGGCCGCGGGCCGGGGCCACGGTGATGATGGCGGACGGGGCGGTGGTCGTCTTCGGCGGGACCGGCACCAACGCCCGCCCGGTCAGCAGCGGGGGGGTGTACCACCCCGGCTCCGACAGCTGGTCCGCCTTCGAGGGCGGGCCGGGCCTCGAAGGGCACCCGCGGCCGTACATCGACACGGGACGGCTCGTGGTCCATGGCAGCAAGCACAACGCGGCCGTCTACGACTTCGAGAGCCGGGCCTGGCGCAAGCTGGACAAGGCCGGCCTGCCGCCACGCACCGGATGGGCCAGCTATCCCATCGGGGATCCGGGCATGCTGCGGGTGGCCACACCCCAGACCGGTATGGACGGGCTGCAGGGATCGGTGGCGCGCATCGACGCGGCGGACGCGGTGTGGAGGGTGGCGGCGTTCCCCGCCGGGGAGGCGCCCGTGTCCCTGGAGACGCTCTCGACGATCTGGACCGGGGAGACGCTGATCTTCTGGGGAGGAGCGACGAGGGTCGTCGACCCGGATGGATCCAACGGCTGCGGGGACGTCGATCGTCCGTGTGATCCGGTCACGCCGACGAAGCAGGTGTGGTCCAGCGCGGGGGCGATGTTCACGCCGGCCTTCTCGGTGGATCCGCCAACGACGCCCCGCAGACCCCGGCCACCCAAGGGCGGCAGAGATCGATGAACAACACCGGCGAGGAGCCGGTACGATGACCGACGCTGGGGAGCCAATGGCTCAGGCAGTCGGAGCCGCCAGAGGTACGCTGGTGAGTCTCCATCCCTAGGATGGGGATGGGACGGGAACGAGTTACATCGCGCGGCGGAAGACCAGCGGCCGGTCCTCGGCGCCGTCCATGGAGGGCAGCGGCTTCTCGTAATTGTATTCCGGGATACCGTTCTGTCCGACGTACTCCCAGCCCTGGGCGCCCATCCGGTTGACCACCTCCAGCGGGCATAGGGTGAACTGGGCCTGCCGCCATTGGGGCCGGTATTTCTTGGCCAGGTCCTCGGGCGGATCGGTGGGCATGATGTTGCGGCAATCCACGGTCCGCTCCTCGCCGAACAGGGCGCGGCAGACGTTCACGTGCTCGTCGAAGTTGGCCGCGCACAGGGCGGTGTACTCCCAGGTCACCTGGGGGGAGCCGGACTCACCGCCCAGGACCGTACGGGCCCCCAGCACGGTGGCACCCAGGGCGATTCCCAGCATCAGCGCGAAGGTCCAGTGGTGCTTGTTCATACGTTCTCCTTGCGTTGTCAGAATAGGCCGTCTTTTCACGTGACCTGGCCGTAGACGAGAGAGTAGGTGACAAAGGCGTAATAGTCCGGGCAGTCGAGGAGGTAGTCGGGAGATGAGGCGCTGCAGAGTCTGCGATATTCGGCCCAGGTCTCGGCCGGTACCGCGGACTCCACTTCCCCCCAGAACATCTCGAAGTAGTAACCCAGGCTTTCCCTGAGCTCGGGCGAGAGGGGGGCCTGGGCCTCGGCCACGAAGGTGCGCACCGTGGGCTGTTCCAGCCCAGCACCGCGAAGCCAGCCGTGGGCGCGCAGGAAGTGGAGATCCGGGGGCACCTTGCCGAGGGACGGATTCCAGTACGTGTAGGCGCGTTCGAGTTCGGCCTCCAGGATGGGGTAACCGGCCAGCAGCGCCTGGCTCGACCAGAAGTTCAGGGCTACGATCCCCCCAGGCCTGACCACCCGGGTCAGCTCGGCGATCCCCAGCCTGGGGGCGTCGTTTCCCTTGTCGCCAAAGCCGGGCCACAGCGTGTCCGAGCACCAGGCCCAGTCGAAGGTGTCGTCCTCGAACGGGAGCTGGAAGACATCGCCCTGGAGGTACGCCACCCGGCTGGCCACTGGGCTGCCGGTTGTGTCGTGCCGGGCGGCTTCTACGTGTGCCTCAGCCAGGTCGATTCCGGTCACGCGACCGTCCGGGCCGACCTTGTGTGCCAGCAGGCGCGTGTGGGCGCCGATGCCGCAGCCCGCGTCGAGCCCGTGGCTGCCGGCCGCCACGGGTAGCGCATCCATCGCCTGGCGGATGGCGGGCCGGATGAAGTGGCCGGCCATACGGAGCCGTTCGGTGTATTCGGTGGTCATCGCCCCTCCTGCTGCTGGCGGCCTGGCAGTGGTGAACTATCCGTCGAGCTCGCAGATGGAGTTGGCGGGCACCGTGCAGTCGTTGTCGTTCCACTCCCAGTGGTAGTACCCCATCTCGGTGCAATGCTCGTTGTTCATGTAGTTGCTGGGCTCGCCGCTGTGCCAGTCGTCGTAGCCGCTGCCGTTGCCGCCGATCCAGCCGAAGTTTCCCTCGTTGCCGATGTCGTTGAAGCCGATCCACCACATGCCGCTGGCGAAGTGGCTCACCAGGAAGCTGTTCTCGGCGTCGTCGTTGACGGTGACGAGGTAGTAGCCGCGGACGGCGCACCAGTCCGCCGCCGTCTCCCAGTCCCGCGGCGTCCCGTCGCAGAACAGGTAGGTGTGGCCGTCGTGGGTGTCCTGGCTGCAGCCGGGGCAGGTATTGCCGGGGTCGATGTCCCCGTCACAGTCGTTGTCCACGCCGTCGCAGTCCTCGCTGGCCCCCGGATGCACGCCGGGGTCATTGTCGTCGCAGTCTTCCGCGGCGGTGTAGCCGTCCCCGTCGGCGTCGTCCTCTGCGTCGTCGTCCCCGGTGTCGTCGTCGCTGGTGTCGTCGTCGGTGGCGTCGTCGTCATCGGTGGCATCGTCGTCATCGGTGGCATCGTCGTCCGCCACGTCATCGTCGGTCTCTTCGTGGTTCACCAGCGAGCCGGAGCAGGCGGCCAAGGCCAATCCCAGCATCAGGTACAAGACTCGATTCGCCGTAAGCATTCGGGCCTCCCGTGGGGAATGTCACCCCACTAGGATACCCCCTACGAAGCCATGGGTATTCGATGAATCCATGGGGTGGATGGGGTCATTCCGCCGAATCGTCGTCCGCGCCGTCCGGAATGGCCTCCACGCACGTCGGCCACGCCCACTCGTCGTCGCAGTCATCCACCTCGACGTTGTCAAAATCGCAGTAGTAGCCGGGGCCCTCTTCCTCGATGCACTGGGCATCCGACTCGCACGGCTCCCCGTAGGGCTCCCCGCAGTACTGCGTGCCGTAGAATTGAACCCCGGTCGGCAGGCAGCCCACCGCGTAGGCCATCGCCGGGATCACTCCCAGCGAAGCGTACAGACACATGTTGCGGTGTCGAAGCCTGCCGAGCGTCCTGCGAGCGCGTCCGACGATCTGCCGAGTGTCCATCAAACAACTCCTCGGCCCCTGGGAACACTCTATCAGGTTGGGTGGCGATCGGGTCTGTCAGTCCTGCAGTGGCTTGAGCTTGCGCAGCTCCCGGCCGGCCTTGCGCGCTTGCGCCTTGGTCATATCGCGCCAGTTGGGGCCGTACAGCTCCTCGAGCATCTCCATCGTCTCCTCGGGGGTCAGGCCGGTGTTTTGCTCGTGGCGGGCCCAGAACTTGTCCCACCAGTCCGGCGGCATGCTGTGCTCGCCGTCGTACTCGGTGGGGCGCTCGGTGCCGCCGCCAACCACAAGGCTGCCCACGTAGTCCGCCTCGTCGTAGACCTTCTTGATCTGCCCGGCGATCTCCTCCAGGTCGGCCTCGGAGACCACGCCATTGGAGGTGGCCTTGTAGAACTGGACCGTGACCCGGATCGGGAAGGCGGGGTCCCGCTCGATCTCCAGGTTGTCCATCTCGGTGAAGGGGCCCTCCACCTTGCCATGGCCGATGACCGCGGCCTCCACATCCGAGGCACCGCGGGTGGCCGCCATCGGCGCCCCCTCGGCCTCCATGAGCATGAAATCGTCGTCTTCGAATCCGCCGAAGGACATCGGGTTCTTCTGCTTCAGCGGCACCTGGATCAGCAGCACCATGTTCAGGCCCTCCTGGCCGGCGGCGTCCACCGAGGTGGGCTTGTCCGGGCGGTCCGAGGTGTCCTGCTCCGTCACGAAGTCGGAGATGCGCTGGCCGGTGAACGAGGCCCGCTCGCCGTCCTTGTTGAAGAACAGGCGCTGGCCCCAGGTCCCGCCGGCGGCGAATCCGTCCCGGGTGTTGTCGATGACCGTCACCGAGGTGCCCTCGCGAGTGGCCAGGATGGTCAGCACCGCCGGGTCCCCCTGGTAGGACTGGTAGTTGAACAGCACCGGATTGAACTCGGCCATGCCCTGCTTGGGGACGGGCAGGAACGCCGCCTGGGCGCTCACCAGCACGTGGCTGTCCCGGGGCGCCAGCAACGACTTGCCGTCCCCGGCCCAGGAGCCGGGCTCGTGCATGTAGGAGCGTATGTCCTCCAGGTAGTCGTCCAGGGCCACCTTCTCCAACTCCTCCCCCGTCTCGTTGCCCACCAGCAGGTAGAACTTGTCGATGGCTAGATCAGCGGTGACGTCCTCGAAATTCGGGGTCCGGATCACGGGCATGCAGGTCAGGTTGAACTGCTCGGTGCGCGGGTCCATCTCTTGCACCTGGATGGTCATATCCGAGATGTTGGGCCCCACCGCCGAGTTGTCGTAACGCCCCGTGTCCTCCCACGTCACGTTGAGGATCTGCAGCCCGTGCTTGGCCGCCAGCGTCTGCGCATCGCCGTCCGCGACCATCGCCGCGCTGTCGGCGACCACCTGGCGGTAGGCCTCGTAGTCCTCCACCTCGCCGCCGTGGACGGGCAGGCTAGCCAGGAGTGACGCTGCGGCCGCCCCGATCATCGTTTTTCGTATCGTCATGATGTGCTCCTCGAATGCTGGTGATTGTCAGTATGCCCGCTTGGACAGCGGTATAGGCGGGGAGTTCCGCATCTTCTCGTACACGAGATCAATTGCGCCAAGATGGGCAAGGGCGTATCCATTCGGCGAACTCTGTGAAGCACGGAGGTGCGATGACTGCCGAGCGCGAAGAGCTGCTGTCGAGCTTGCTCGGGGGGGCGACTCCTCCGCTGGCGAACTGCGAGTTCGCGCTGTACTCCGACGAGGGAATCGCACCGGCGCTCCAGCCGGGAGAGGGTGCTGCGCTCAGCCCAAGTGCCGTGCCCAAGCGCCGCATGGATTTTGCCCTGGGACGCCGCGCCGCCCACGCCGCGCTGGCGGGGGCGGGGTGTCTGCGTGCCTGGGAGCCGATCCTCCAGGGACCGTCCGGTGAGCCATGCTGGCCGCTGGGTTGGACCGGCGCCATCAGCCACAGCGGCGGCGTGGCCGTGGCTGCCGTCGGGGACACGGAGCACTGGGCCGGGATCGGGATAGACCTCGAGAGCCGCCAGCGGCTGCCGAGCATGGCCATCCAGCGCAGGATCTGTGCGGGGGAAGAGAGTCGCTGGATCGAGGCCTCGCCACACCCCCCGCAACGGCTGCTGGAGCTATTCTCTGCCAAAGAAGCGATTTACAAGGCGATGTTCGTCGCCACCGGGGAGTCGCTGGGTTTCGCCGATGCGGAGCTGACTCACGATCCGGCTCGTAGGGGATTCGACGCCCGAATCACGCGGCGCATCGACCCTCGCATCGGCGCGGACCACCGCTGTTTTGTCGGTTGCCGGGTCACGGACGAGTTCGTGTTCACCCATGTTTTCGTCGAGAGTTGAGCCGTCGCGGACAAGCTAGACGCCATCTTTTTCTTGCCGCCAGCCCCCATCGTCCCTAGGGAATTCTCCGGAGGGCATCATGGACGAGCAAGACCTACTGAACAGCGTCGCCACCACCCGGGGGATCCGCATCGCGGTCCGGCCGGAGTTCGTTGCGGCGCGCTCCGACCCAGCCCGTGGGATGTGGTTCCACGCCTATCACGTCACCATCAGCAACGTGGGCGAGGAGGCCGCCAACCTACGTACCCGTCACTGGATCATCACCAACGCCAACGGCCTGGAGCATCACGTCAAGGGGGATGGTGTGGTGGGCGAGCAGCCACGGCTGGAGCCGGGCGAGTCCTTCCAGTACACCTCCGCCTGCCCCCTGGACACGGCCTTCGGCACCATGCATGGCACCTTCCAGATGGAGACGGCCGGGGGGGAGAGCTTCGACGCCGAGATCGCCCCGTTCACGCTGGCGGAGCCGGGCACGGTCAACTGAGCGATTCGCGGCGGCCCATCACCAGCGCCCTGCGTAGGCCAATCCCAGCGCCTGACCGTCCTCCTGGGGGATCCACAGCGGCTGAAACCAACCCCGTTGGGTGGGGGCTAGAGCGCGGGTGGCCGTGGCGGCCGGCGCCTGGGTCGAACGCCGGTGCCGGTGTCCCACGGCGGCCTCGATGAGGATCATGGTCGTGCCTGCCGCCACCCAACCCAGCTCCTGGAGGCCCCGCTGGGGGGACCAATAACGGGGTGAAAGACGAAACAGGGCCACCACCAGTTTGGGGAGGCTCACCCCCGCGGCAGCCAGGATCGTCAGCGGACTGGCGGGCCGCGCGTGGCCCAGATGCCGTTCCGCCGTCGTATACCCCTCGATCATCATCGCGGCTCCCGCCACAGCCCAGCCCAACCCGACCCACTGGAATACCGACGCGTCCCGGGAGCGGTTGGATCGGTTGTCCTCCAGGGGGCTGAACTGGATCAGTGAGCCCGCGACGATCCACCCCGCCCCCGTACAGGCCCGGGAAAGGCCGGCTTGCCAGCCCAACAGCGCGTCCCCCGCCAAGCCCGTGCCGGGCCGCAGATCATCGATGGCGTAGGAGCCGAACAGTCCATACATGCCCGCAGTCGCGATGGGCGCACCGATGGAGAAGATCGTCCCGGTGGCGTAGCCCGCGCCAGGTTCGTAGGACATCAAACTGAACGTGGTGAATATCAGCGTGACGGGGCCGCCGATGAACATCCCCACCGAAACACCCCGATAGACCGACAGGGCGCTGGCGGCCGCCTCATCATCAGCCTCCTCATCGGCCCGTGCATCTCCGAGGGCCACCAGAGCTATCAGGACAGCCATCGTCACGATCGCCCAATGCGGTCTCTTCATGGTGGATTGGACCTCCCGTCCGATCGCTCTCCCCAGCACACGATGGCCCCATCGTCACGCAGGCCACAGGCGTGGTTGTGCCCGACCGCTACCTGATCAAAGGACCCCCTGGGTGGAGCGGTGTCTGCCAGGTACCCCCCTCCCCAGCAAAACAGCGTGCTGTCCGCCCCGATACCGCAATGGGCCTGCCCACCGGCGTCCACCTGCGTACAGGCGCCTTCGCAGGGCTCGCTCTGATCCGACGCACCGCTTCCCCAGCACTTGTAGAACCCGTCGTCGCGTAATCCGCACGTGTAGTCGTCCGCTGCGGTCAGCGCCAAGAATGTGCCTTCCGGTACCGTCGGTACCCCACCCCCCATGCCGGAGGCCCAGCAAGACACGGAGCCGTCCTCCAGGATGCCGCAGGCGTGGTACCGGCCCGCCGCCACGTCGACATAGCTCCCCTCGGGCACGGCCACTGCGTCGAACGGCCTGTCCCAGCACTCGATGGTTCCCAGATCGTCGAGGCCGCAGGCGATGGAACGCCCGGCGGACACGGCGACGTACGGTCCGCCGGCGAAGACGTGGTTTTCTTCCGTATCGTACTTACGGCCCCAGCACTGGATCTGGCCGTCTTCGCGGATGCCACAGCTACTGGACTCGCCCGATGACACGTATACAAAAGATCCGTCCGGCGCATCCGTTTGACCGTCATCGTGGCAGGTTGTGACCTGGCCGAGCCCGTAAGTGCAGGTGAGCTTGGCCCCGCCCCAACACAGCACCTCGCCCCCTTCGACGACCCCGCAGGCGTGTGATTGCCCAGCGCTCACCTGGAGCCAGTTGGAATCGGACGAGGTCTGGTAACACCCGATCCCCAATACCAGGGGTACCAGGAGCCCAAAACATCGGATCATGCCGCTCTTCATGGTGTCCTCTTCAGCGCCTGGTCTTTCTTCCGCCTGATCCGCAGGTCCTTGGTCTTGGTTCCGGGTTCCATGTAGCGGGACCAGTAGTGGGTCAATGTGGTGTGGGCGAACAGCCAGTTGACCACCTTGTTCTTGTTGAGGGCGTGGAGCAGGAAGCCGAAGCCGATGAGGGCCACGGTCCAGGCGGTCGCGATCAGCCACGACTCGTAGGAGGTGCCTTCGAGGGCGGCCAGCCACGGCAGGTGGGCGCCGAGCCCGTGTACGAGCAGCCAGGTGACCGCTGCCGAGGACGCGACGTAGAGCAGGATGGCCCACGAGTGGCTGGCCTCCACGGCGTCGTGGGGGCAGACCGCCGCGCACCGCATGCAGCTCTCGCAGTTGTAGCGCCAGTAGGGGCGGGGAGTCTCCTTGCCGAGCATCTGGATCGACTGTACCGGGCAGAACTGGGCGCACAGGCCGCAGCCGTCGCAGCGGGAGTTGGCGAAGTACAGCTTGGCCAGCGCCACCTTGCCGATGCTCAGGTAGCCGGCGGTGATCGGCGCCAGCGCCAGCCCGAGCAGCAGCTCGTAGAGGTTGTTGAGGGTGAACCATACGTTGCCGCCGGCCAGGATGCGGCGGCCGAACTGATCGGCCTTGGGCTTGGAGCGCTCGACGATCTTGTTGAGCAGCTTTTCGCCGGGGATGGGGTGGGCCGACCACCAGTTGGACGGCATGTTGAGGCTCTTTACGCCCCGCACGCGGTAGCCCCGCAACATCAGCAGCAACGCCAGCACGAAGGTGCAGGTGCCCGCGATGCCCGGGGGCTGGAGCGGCCCGAACTTCATGCCGGCGCGGGTGGCCAGCACGAAGGCGTGGGCGCCGGGCTTGCGGGGCAGGCCGGCGGCGAACTTGATGACGTGCCACGGCGCGGTGAAGCCGTGGGTGGGGGTGAACAGCCCTACCAGCTGCTCGGGTGAGGCCTCCAGCTCCGCCGCGGGGTCGGCGGTCTCCAGGGTCTGGACGCGGGACTCGGCCCCTGCTTGCTCGGCCAGCTCACCCAGCCAGGTGGCCACCCGGTACGAGTTGCCGGTGCCGGTCATGAAGTACATCGTCGCCTTGCGGTAGGCCATGGCTCACCATACATGAACCCGTAGCTCGCCACGGAGGGGCCTTGTCGGTGGGTATCCAGCGGGCTACTGGGCAGACAGGAACTGCTCGACAGCGGCCTCGCGCGTCTCCACGTGGCTCTTCAGATCCGCGAGACCCCCCTCGAATTGCTGCTGATTCGTGCAGGTGTACCCCGGCAGCTCCCCGTCGTCCAGCGGCCCGGCCTTCAGGGCTCGCATATTCTCCTCGAGCTGCGCCGTGTTGGCGGGGCCGGTGAGGCAGGCGTCCACGTCGGGATGGGAGAGGACGAAGCGGAAGCAGTCGGCGGGGTCCAGCAGCTGTTCGCCTGCAGGCATCAGTTTGGGCTTGAGCAGCTTGCGCCAGCAGGTGGCGGTGAAGGTGAGCATGCCCGGCCGGTCGCCTGGGGGTAGGTGGGGGAAGATGTCCTGTTCGGCCCCTGTGTGCACGGCGTTGTAGCGGGCCTGGAAGAAATCCAGCGGCGCCTCCACCTCGCCGCGCGCGATGGCACCCAGCAGCGGCCGCTCGTGGCTGGAGAGGCCCACATAGCGGGTCAAACCCCTGTCCTTGAGCCGCTGGAAGGTATCCAGAACCTTGGGGGACGGTGGCTTGCGCAGGTCCTGCAGGACCACCATGTCGGCCTGCTCGATGCCGATCTTGCGCAGAGTCCGCTCCACATAGCCCTCGAGCCAGAAGCTGGCGAAGGCGGGCAGGGCCAGCATGATCCGTATCTCGTCGCTGTGCTCGGGGATGAGGTTGCGCAGCGCCCGCAGGTTCGCGCCTTTGCGCAGCGGGGCCACCCAAAACAGGTTGATCCCATACTCGTGGAACGCCTTTTCGAAGGTGGCCACAGGGGCGCCGTAACCCGACGCCATGCCGATCCGGCTGACCAGAAGCCCGATCTTGCCAAAGGGGACATGTTCGGTGAAATCCATGAGCGTCCCTCCTAGCTCGTGGTGGACGGCTGCACGGTGATGACGACCTTGCCGCGGGCGTGCCCCTCACCGAGGTAGGCGAAGGCCTCGGCTGCCTCCTCCAACGGGTAGGTGCGGTCGATGACCGGGGTGACCTTGCCGGACGCCAGGTAGTCCCCCAGCACCGCCAGATCGTCAGCCTTGGGCGACCAGGCGTTGCCGCGCACCTTCAGCCGCAGGAACAGGGCGGCGAGCTGCTCGCGGGCCATGCGCAGCAGGGGGCCGAACCACTTGCCGCCCACGGTACCGTTCTGGGAGATCAGGGTGCCGCCGGGACGGACGACGCGGCGCACGTCGGCGAAGCGATGGTTGCCGGCGTTGTCGACGACGACGTCGTAGCGCGCCTCGCCCCGGGTGAAATCCTCCCGGGTGTAGTCGATGACGCGGCCGGCGCCGATCTCACCGACGGTCTCGAGGTTCGCCGGGCTGCACACGCCGGTCACGTCCGCCCCGAAGGCCCGGGCCATCTGGACGGTGAAGGTGCCGACCCCACCGGAGGCGCCGTTGACCAGGACCTGGTCGCCGGGCCGCACGCCAGCCGCCCGCACTCCGTGCAGGGCGGTGAGACCGCAGTTGGGGGAGGCGGCGGCTTGCTCGAAGGAGAGCCTGGCGGGTTTGGGGGCGAACAGGTCCTCCTTGCCGCACGCGTACTCCGCCAGGGCGCCGTCGCACAGGCCGTACACCTCGTCGCCGGGCTGGAAGCGGGTGACCCCGTCGCCCACCGCCTCGACGACGCCGGCTACGTCCATGCCGCGGACCCTGATCTTGGGCGCGCGCAAACCGAACATCGCGCGCAGGACGTAGGGGGTCCCGGTCATGATGAAGACGTCGCCGATGTTGGCCGAGGAGGCCCGGACCCGGACCAGCACTTCGCCGCGTCCCGGGGTGGGGCGTTCGATCTCCTCGAGCTCGAGGACCTCGGCCGGTCCGTAGATGTCCTGGGTGATGGCCTGCATGGTGTTCTCCTGTGTGGGTGGTGGGGCTGGCCGGGCCGGTTTTCATGCCACGAGCTGGCCGTCGCTGGTCTCTCCCTTGCCCGGGGCCGGCTCGACCCGCGCGGCGATGAGCTCCCGGCAGCCCCCGCCGCTGACGTAGCGGGCGTGGGCGGCGGCGGCGGCGAAGCGGCGGCCGACGATCTCCTCGCA
>CAZDDH010000197.1:0-16894 GCA_964504165.1 uncultured Rickettsiales bacterium
AGTGGTGACCACAACATGTAGGGGGTGGAGGCGCTAACCGTCTACCCCCCTTCCCCTTTTATGATTGCGCGCTCGGGCGCGCCACACAACCTGTGATTCCATCTGCGGCCATCAATCCGTACAAAACAGGGTTCTCACACCATGGCCGAAGGGGTGACGACGGGGAACGCCAGGGGGGCATGGAGGGTCTCCCATACAGGAGCGTCGATCATGACTCTTGCGTATCAGATGGCCGCCGAGACCATATCCCGACAGACCCAACGCACCCTCGATCGCTCCAACGCGATCCGCAATCGCGCCCGTAACCGCCAAAGCAACCCGCGCTCCCAGCAGGGCGAGGGCGGCACCACCGAACCGCTGGTCTGCCCCACCTGCGCGGTGGAAACCCATGCCGGGCTCAACTGCCCGGACTGCTCCGCCCTGCTGGTGAGCCGCTCTTATCTGGGGGCGATGAGCAACGCCGTTTCCCCCAACACGCCCACCGCTACCCTGTCCCTACCCGAGGGCGAAGACGATGACGAGCGGGTCCGCCGGGCAGTCACTCTTGCCCGACGGGCCATGGCCCTGGGGCTGACGAGCCTCGGGGTGCTGGCGGTCAGTGTGGTGCTGGGAATCGTCTACGAGTCGCTGGTGCTGACCTGGCTGGTCTATCCCTTCGCCGCGGGCCTGGCCGCGCTGGCAGTCCGCTACGGCCGGAGCATCCGCTGGCAGCGGGCGTTCCTCAATATCCCCACCGGCGCCTATCGCTGCGCCGAGCTGGGCATCCTGTGCAGCGCGTTCACCCTGTTCAATGCCTTCACCTTCGTGGTGTTGCTGTACTACATGCTGTTCCTCGGATAGCCGGACCACCTGCGAGCAGCTCTCGTGAGTTGAGTTTTTGAGCCGTTGGCCTACCTTTACCGCGAGGAGTAGGCCATGGAACATTCCCCCGACTTCGGCTTCTACGGCATCCTTACCGACCCCGACATGGGCTATGAACCGCTGGCACGGTTGATGGTGCAGCGGGGGGTCCGTTACATCCAGCTGCGCATGAAGGGCGTCCCACGCGGCGAGGTCCGTCAGATGGCGCAGCGGCTGCGGCCGATCATCACGTCCCCTTCCCTGTTCATCGTCAACGACGATCCCCACATCGCCGCAGAGGTGGGCGCCGACGGCGTGCACCTGGGCCAGGACGACATGCCGTTGGCGGAGGCCCGCGCCATCGTCGGCCCGGGCGCGGTCATCGGGCTGTCCACCCACAACCCGGATCAGGTGCGCGCGGCCTGTGCGCTGGAGCCGGACTACATCGGCATGGGGCCGGTCTACGCCACCCCCACCAAGGCGATCCCGGACCCAGTGCTGGGGCTGGACGGTCTGGCGGAGATGCTGGCGCTGGCCACGGTGCCGGCGGTGGCCATCGGCGGCATCGATCTGGACAACGCGCCGGACGTGCTGGAGGCCGGGGCCAGGAACCTCTGTGCGGTGCGGTGCATCACCCGGGCGGAGGACGCGGGGGCCAGCCTGGACGCGATGATCGCTATGATCGATAGAGCGCGGGCATAAAATACCTATCTGCCGGGAGGTAGCCCCATGCGATCCACGCTCGTCGTCCTCACCCTCACCCTGGTGGCCGCCAGCGCTGGCTGCCTGCCCGCCAAGGACGACTCCGCAAACGGCGACGGCCAGGCCCTCATCGAGCTCCAGCCTTCCTCCCTGCACTTTGGCGCGGTCCCGGTAGGGCAGTCCGGCACAGTGGAGCTGACCATCCTCAGCACGGGCGACGCCGCCGTACAGATCGATGAGGTCTGCATCGAAGGTGCAACCTCGGTCGCGGTGGATCTGGAGGGCGTGTTGGGCCAGCTGCCGCCGGGGGCGTCCACCACCGCTGCGGTGACGTACACGCCGGCGAACTACGAGCTGGTGACCGGTGAGCTGGTCGTCGTCAGCGGCACCGCGCCGGATGCGACGGCGCCCCTCACAGCCACCGGCGACGCACCGATGCTGGAGCTAGAGCCCGAGACCCTGGATTTCGGTGAGGTGCAGACCGGCTGCCACCTGGAGTTGGAGCTGACGCTGCGCAACGTGGGCAGCGCCCCGCTGCAGATCCAGGACGTCTCCCTCGAGGCCGACAGCGACGAGCTGAGCCTCGGCGACACCCCCGACACCGTCGAGGCCGGCGACGCCCAGACGGTGACCGTGATCTACGAGGCCCAGGACGAATACGCCGACGAGGGCCTGGTCTTCGTGACCAGCGACGATCCGCTGACGCCCGTAGTGACGGTCCCCTTGGCGGGCACCGGCTCCTTGGGCACCGAGGTCGAGGACGAGTACGAGCAGGAGCTGGGTAACTCCACCGACATTCTGTGGGTGGTGGACAACTCCACCTCGCTGGACCTGGAGATGGAATCGCTGCAGGGGGTGCAGGCCCTGTTCCAGGATTACTTGAACATGCAGGGCATCGACTACCACCTCGCTGCGGTGACAACCGATGACGCGTCGCTCCTCGGGGACATCGTGTCCCCGGGCAACAACGGCGATGCCTTCAGCGGCTTCCAGGTGGTGGACGAGGCCCAGACCACCGAGCAGGGGTTGCTGGTGGGGTGGCAGGCGCTGTCCTCACCCCTGACCGATCCCGGCGGCGCCAACGACGGCTTCTTGCGCGATGCGGCCGGGCTGCGGGTCATCTACCTCAGCGACGAGGAGGACCAGTCCCCCAGCACGGTCACCGATTACGTGACGAACTACCAGAGCCTCAAGGTCAACACCGATCACGTGGTCCTCAGCGCCATCGTCGACCCCCAGGCGGGCCAACGCTACGATCAGGCGGCCTCCATGACCGGAGGCCTCTCCGAGGACATCTGGGATCCCAACACGCTCAACACCCTGGCCAACCTGGCCAACCTGGCCAACCACCTCTCCGACACCTTCGAGCTGAGCCAGGTCCCGCTGGAACACACGGTATTCGTGGAGATCAATGGCTTGGAGGCGCTGAGTGGATGGGCCTTCGATGCGAACCTCAACGCAGTGGTCTTCGAACCGTTGTCCATCCCGCAGACCGGCGACACCATCGTCATCCGGTACACACGGGTGACGGACTGTCCGTGACGGCCCCGGGCCCGTGGTCAGGAGTGTCGTAGCCCCGGGGCTACGATTTCTTCTTGCCCAGGACGACGCCGATGATCAGGACGATCAGGGCGATTAGGCCGACGAAGGAGCCGGCGAGCGCCGTCGCGTAGCCGGGGAGGATGGCCTCGTGCATGTGGCTGGCGTTTGCCGTGGCAAATCCCGCCAGCCCACCGCCGCCGCACAGCAGCAACAGGGCCAGCAGACAGCCGCAACCCCCACAACCCGCAATCGCTCTGCCCGAATTGGATCCGCCGTTTTCGTCGCTCATCTTGGCTCCCCTCCTTGACCAGGCCGGCGCGATGGCCGGGCCCTAGGGAGTATGAGAACGGGCGCCGGGTGTGTCAAACCGCGGGAGGTGGCGAGGTGCGTGGCGGGCTGCCCTCATCTGCCGCTGGAATCGCACCGGGTCGAATGGGGGTGAGTCCCCCGACCGCGCCGCCCCCTTCTCGCCGACGAAGTACCGCGTGCGGAAGAAGCGCACCTCCCCGTCGCCATCGCGGATGAAGGTCACCGACGCGGGGTTGCCCGCCACGGTGAAGTAGAAGTTGTCCGGGCTGGTGGGGATCAGCGTGGTGTCGTAGCTGAGCTGGTACTGGTCCAGCAGGGGCATCTCGATGGTCACCACCCCCCCCTGTTCGGTGATGAGGATGTCGCCCACGTTGTAGGGATCGGCGTAGGTACCCACGAAGCTGGCGAAGGTGTCCGGATCCACCGTCGCATCCGGGCCGGTTACCGGAGCGGGCAAATCGACCAAGGTGGCCAGCGCCGTGGAGAGGGCGCCGCCGTAGTACGCGCCGTCCGTGTTGGACAGGATGATCAGGCCGAAGCCCTGTTCGGGGAGGTAGGTCACCTCCGACGAGAAGCCGGGCATGGCGCCGTCGTGGGTGACCATCGGCACGTCGTACCAGTCGTTGCCCAGCCAGAAGCCCTCGTAGGTCATCAGCCCGTATCCGTAGGCCAGCAGGTCCAGGTACAGCTGGACGTCGATCTGGGGCGACTGCATGGCCTGACGCCAGCTGTCCCCCAGCACCGCCCCGTCCCCCTCCAGGAGGAACAGCACGAACTCGGCCATGTCCTCCACCGAGGACGAGGCGAAGCCAGCGGGGCGGCCCCAGACGTTGTCGTAGGAGTCGGGGCCCGCCAGCAGGCGGTTGTTGGTCACGCCGGTCCAGTCATAGGCGTCCCCCACGGCGTAGTCGCCGTCCGCCAGGATGTCGTCGGGCACGAAGAAGGTGCGGTCCATGCCCAGCGGGGTGAACAGCCGCTCGTCCATCGCCACGTCGTAGAAGTCGCCGGTGGCCACTTCGATGAGGCGGCCGGCCAGGCTGTAGTTGGGGTTGGAGTAGTTCCAGAACAGGCCCGGCGGGTTCATCAGGAACAGGTTGTCCCCGTAGAACTCGTCGAAGAACCACGCCAGGTCCTCGTCGTCGTAGTACCCGTCGCAGGCCAGGTGGTCGTACATGCCCGAGGAGTGAAGCAGGGAGTCCTCGACGAGGATCGAGTCGGCCCAGCTGGCGTCCAGCACAAACTCGAAATCCGGCACGTACTCGGTCACCGGATCGTCCAGCTCCACGGCCCCCGCCTCCACCTGCTGCAGCAGCGCGGCGGCGGTGAGCATCTTGGTCACCGAGGCCAGCCGGAAGAGGGTCGTCGAGTGCACCGGATCATTCTCGTCGGGGTGGCGGGAGCCCAGCCCGATGGCGCAGGCCAGCTCCCCGTCCTCGATGATGCCCACCGCCACCCCAGGGGCCCCCAGAGATTGCCGCTCGTCCTCGAAGGCCTCCAGCAGGTCGTCGTAGCGCGCAGCACAGCTCTCGCCGTCGTTGTCGTCGTCGTCGTCGTCGCTGACGTCGTCGTCGTCGCTGAACTGATCGTCGTCGTCGTGGCAGCCGGCCAACAACCACAATCCCAGCAACAGCATGCCCAGGCGTCGGTCCATGGTCTCTCCCCTCTCTCAGGCCCGCCAGGGGACGTGGATCCCCCGATCGCGCAGGATGCGATTGAGCCGGCGGAACGCCGGGTACCTACGCGGGTCGTATCCCAGCTGCATCCATCGACCATAGGTCGCCAGCTGGATGCGCAGCCGGAGGGGGCAACCCTCCGTGCCCGTGTCATCGTATCCCAGCTTGCGCAGCTGGGGCCCCATCAGGTGGTTGAGGATCCATCGTTCACGGCGGGTGGCCGCCCGTTTCCAGACCCCCACGCGGCCCGGGTCCAGCGGCGCCAACGCCCGTTCTTTCCAGGCCCGTTCCCAGTCCGGTACCGGACCGGGCGCCCCAGGCCCGTCCCCGCTGGCGGCCAGCTGTTGATCGTCCAGCGAGAGATCGAGGAAGGCCATGCATTCGGCCAGCTCGGAACGCGGATCCGACACCAGGGCTTCGAAGGAGACCAGCCGGAATCGCGCCGGATGGCGCACCCGATAGTCGGCGGCGACGCGGGCCAGGTGACGCCACACCACCGCGTGGGCCCAGAGGTTGTCCGCGGCCCACGGCATGCGCCGCAGGGAGAGCACGGCGTCCCGGCCGTCCCGCACGATGCACAACACCCGCGCACCGGGGTACCAGCCCAGCAGGGTCGGCACGGCGAGCAGGTGATGGGGGCTCTTCTCGGCGACCCGGGCCTTGCCCTGCTGGGCGGCGAACTGCTCCAGGATCACGCGGCACAGATCGGCCTCGGTCGCCGGGCCCTCGGCGAAACGCCGGGCCACGGCCTCCCGGTCCAGCTGCAGGTCGTCCAAGCGCGGGTTGGCGAAGACGGCGGTCAACAGCCCTTCGTGGTTTTGCGATGACCCGCCGCGGAGGTCGTACAACAGGTGTGTCTCGGGAGTGGCGGCGATACCGGGGTGACGGCCGAGCAAGGTGGCCAGCAGTGTGGTGCCCGAGCGCTCGCTGCCCACCACGAAGATGGGCTGGAAGGGCTCAGATCGGGGGGGGACCATCGGCGGCCTACTTGCTGTAGCTCAGCGACTCCCGCAACTGGAGCGGCGCTGGCTGATCGGGGGTGCCCAGACCGTAGGCCTGGATCTCGATGGACGTGCCGTCGATGGCGACGATGAGGAATCCCAGCTCGCTCTCCACCCAGTCGCTCTCCTCGGTGATGGCGGGATAGTCCACCCAATCCCGGTAGTGGGCTTCCGGCGAGTCCCAGCCGACGAGCGTGTGGTTGGGGGTCACGCCGGCGGGGGGCATGACGATGTAGCCCACGCCGTCGTCCGCGCCCCTGCCGTACATCCCCGAGGGGGCGATCTGCCCCTCGTGCCGCAGGGGCAACATGCGCTGGTACATGTGTTCGTGGGCCGAGAACTGCCAGTCCACGATCTCCTCGAGGTGCTCCACCAGCTGGCGCACGGATCCCATCTGGATGCTGTGCCGTTCGCCGGCGTTGTAGGGGGCGACGTGCCACAGGGCGAAGGCCCAGTCCCCCGACCAGGTGGTGGCCAACTGGAACAGCTCCTGCTCCAGCCACAGGTCCTGGACGCCGCCGTCGCCGATCTCGTCGAGGTCCTCGGTGCTGAGGGCCAAGAAGGCGGCGTTGCCGTAGTTGAACCGGTAGTAGGAGCTGTCCCCCGAGTCGGAGGGCAGGGCGAAGTAGCGCTCGAAGCTCTCCGTGTCCTCGTTGGAGCCCACGCCCGGCGTGTCGTGGTTGCCGACCATGGGCATGATCACCCGACCGGACAGGAGCTCCCGGGCCGCGTCGAAGAAGTACCACCATTGGCCGGGCTGATCGTTGCAGGCCATGTCCCCGGGCACGGTCATGAAGTGGGCGTCGGGGAAGCCGGCCTCGATCTCTGCGGCGGTGGTAGCCCAGTTGGCTCCATCACCGCAGTCCTGCATGTCCGACGCGACGACGAAGGAGTAGCTGCTGGGATCGAGCGGCGCCGTGCGGAAGCTGGCGATGGACGACTGTTGCGAGGCGCTGTCCTCCACGCGGTAGTGGTACTGGGTGCCCGGCAACAAGCCGGGAAGGGCGATGTTGTGCTGGGTCCCGAAGAGGTCCCCGACGACGCGGGTCCCCAGCGCCTGGGTGAGGCCGTACTCCACCGTGCCGAGGCAGGGGACGGAGGTCTCGAAGTTGACCACCACGCTGTGGCTCGGTGCGTCCTGCTCGCTCCACGTCAGGTACGGGCCGATGTAGGGGAACACCACCGACCAGTGGTAGTCCAGGCTGCTGTTGTTGTCCCAGTGCCGCTGTTCGTCCTCTTCCCAGTAGAACACGAAGTGAAACGCCCGGGCGTCATAGGGCACATCCACGACCACCTGGTAGCCGTCGTTGTCCGGCGTCATGGGGGCCTCGATGAAGAAGTCCGTGTTACCCAGCGCCGTCTGCTCCTGTAGCCCCGCGACGCCAGGTACGTCGTTCCAGCCGTTGAAGCCGTAGTGGATGCTGAGGTTGTCGGCGGCGGCGTAGACGCCGTTGTAGTGGATCGTGGCGGTGCCGCCTGGGATCAGCTCGATGGGCTCGACGTAAATATCCGGCTGGATGTAGGGATCGGCGGGCACCGTGTCGTCGTCGTCGGCGGCCGTGTCGTCGTCGTCCCCTGCGCTATCGTCGTCGTCCCCCGCGCTGTCGTCGTCATCCGCGACGGCGTCGTCGTCCCCGGCGTCGTCATCGGCGGAGGTGTCGTCATCGTCCCCCGTGTCACAGCCGGGCCACGCCAGCAACGCGAGCGCGATCAGCCAAACGGGGGAGGACAGGCGCATGAGTTTCCTTCCGAGCCTCATGTTGGGCACTGCCGGGGGAGCTGTCCACAAGTGAAACTACTCGCCGCGACGGGCGGCGGTGGGCATGACCAGGGTCGTGCCCCGCTCGACGCGGATCTCCGGGGCGGGCAAGGTGGCCTCTGCGCTGCCCTCATCCCGGCCGGAGGGCTGGAAGCGGCGCCACCACTCGTCCATTGCCTTGCTGTCCCATTGCTGGCCCTCCGGGACGGGCACCTCGTCCAGCGCCTCGCGCAGGGCCCGGGCCGAAGCCGGCCGTTCGTGGCGCTCCTTGGCCAGGCACCACAGGATCAGCCGGTCCATCGAGGGGGGGACCTCCACTCGGGCGGCGGCGCTGGGGGCCGACGGCGTCGAATGGATGTGGTCCTTCACCAGCTTCTCCACCGAGTCCTGGTGGAACACCTGACGGCCGGTGAGCAGCCAGTACCCCAGGCAGCCGACGGCGTATAGATCGGTGCGGCCGTCGAGATCGTCCGAGCCCCGGGCCTGCTCCGGCGCCATGAATGCTGGTGTGCCGGCCGCCTGCCGCTTCTGTGAGGGTCGGGCCGGATCCCCCTGACGAGCCATCTGGACCAGGCCGAAATCCAGCACCTTGACCAGATCCATCACGTCGCCCTTGCGGCACAGGTAGATGTTGGCCGGCTTGATGTCCCGGTGGACCAGCCCGTGCTGATGGGCTTCGTCCAGGGACGAGCAGATCTGGCGGAGGATGTGCACGGTGCGGCCCACCCCCACCGGGCCGTTGCGCCGCACCAGCTCGTGCAGATCGACACCGTCGAGTAGCTCCATGACGTAGAACAGCACGCCATCGCTGCTCATGCCGTAGTCGTACAGCCGGATGGTGTATGGGGAGACCAGCGTGGCGGTCACCTTGGCCTCCTGCTCGAAGCGGCCCAGCAGGCTGGCCGCGTCCCGCTGGTCGAGCCCCTTGAGCACGTCGCCGTGCACCAGCTTGACCGCCGCCGGGCGGGCCAGCATGCGGTGCTCGCCCAGCCACACCTCGCCCATGCCTCCCTCCCCCAGCTTGCGGACCAGCTGGTAGGAACCCAGCTCGCGCACTTCCTTGCGGGCGGCCTTGAGGGCGGCGCGGGCCCGGGCCACCTCCCGGCGGGAGTTCACAAGGTGGCGGGCGAAAAGGGTGGCTACCACCAGCGCGATGATCAAGGCCGCGGCGGCGATGAGCAGCGCCGTACGCAGCTGGGCTCTGGCCGGTGCCATGAAGGCGGACTCGGGGGCCAGCGCGCCCACGTACCAGGTGATGTCCTCGGAGATGGGGCAGGGGGTGACGCTGGCGAGGATCGGCTCGTCACTGCCCGCGACCTCGAAGTGGCGGGGCCCGGACGAGGACTCCACCGTGGGCAGGTCCGCAAAAAAGGCGTGCACCCGGCCATCGTCCAGGTCCTCGGGGCGCACCAGCTCTCCGCTGCCCCGCCGATCCTGGCCGAACTCCAGTTGCAGGCCGGGGAAAGCCAGCAGGTCGTGGGCCCGGGTGAAGATGAACACCCGCCCGTCGGCGACGGTGCCGAGCCCGGTGACGAAGTCGGAGAGGGCGTTGAGGTTGAAATCCACCGACAGTACGCCCAGCAGCGTGCCGTCCGAGGTGTAGTGGGGCTCGGCGCAGGTCACGCCGGGCACACCGCTGTCGAAGAAGATGTAGGGGTCGGTCCAGATACGGCCCCGCCGAAGAGCCTGGTCATAGAACGGCCGGGTGCGCACGTCGTACCCGCAGTCCGGATCCTCCCGGAAAGCTTCCAGCGGGCCGGAGGCGGGGATACGGGAGTCCTGCAGCCGTACACGGCCGTCCGGCAACATGAAGCGTTCGGTGACCAGGTACTCCCCCGAGTCGTCGAGGTAGACACCGATATAGTCACCCGCCGGCGTACCCATGCTGGTATGGCTGACGCCCGGGCGTTCTTGCATCAACGTGACCAAGAAGCGGGCCATCTCCTGGGGCGGGGGCAGCACGTCCTGGCCGTCGAGGTACTCCCGGTAGCTGCGCAGCAACGAGTCGGCCACCTCCAGCGTGGAAGTGGTGTGCCGCGCCGCCCGCTGGGTCTGGTCCGCGAAGCGGGCTTCGGCCATCGAGGCGATGGCGTTGCGCATGCTCAGCTGGGCGGTGATGGTCGTCACCGCGCCGACGCCGACGACAAGCAGCGGGAGGATCAGCAACACCCCGGTAGGGGACGCCAGCGCACGGCCGATACGGCCACCCAGGGGCGGCTCGAAATCTGTCGTTCCCGGCATCGGCTCCATCATCGATACCCCCGTTCCACTCGCCCCACTCTACAGGTTTACGTAGCCACTCGTTCGGCGACCATCCGGCCCAGCGCCAGGCAGGAGGTGAGCCCGGGGGATTCGATGCCCGCCAGCGTCAACAGCCCCCCCGGCTCCTCCAGCAGCTGGAAATCCGCAAAATCGGTGCCCCGGCTGAGCTTGGGCCGGATCCCCGCCGTGTCCGGCTGCAGGTCGGCGGCGTCGATGCCGGCGAGGTAGCGGCCCAGGGCCCGGGCGAAGCTCTCCGCCTTGCGGTCATCGACGCCGTACTGCAACCCGTCCACCCACGACGTGTCCGGCCCGAAGCGGATACGGCCGGCCAGGTCCACGGTGGTGTGGATGCCCAGGCCGCGCAATCCCGGTTCGGGCAGGGGGTAGACCAGCCCCCGGACCACGGGCCTCGTGGTCCAGAAATACTCCCCCTTGCAGTAGTGCACGGCCGGCCGCTCCACTCCGGCCAACGCCGCCACTTCCCCGGCCCACAGCCCGGCGGCATTGATCACCCGCTCGGCGCCAAACTCGTAGGCCTCGCCGCGAGCCGGGCGGACGCGCACCGTCCAGCCACCGCTCCGCCGCGCCAGCCCCACGACCTCGTGGCCCAGCAGTACGACACCACCGTGGTCCAGCAGTTGCCGCTCCAGGGCGGCGGCCAGTTCGTCGGAGGAGACGATCCCCGTGGCAGCGCTGAGCAGGCCCGCTCCGGCGGTGACGTTGGGTTCCCGCTGGCGAATCTGGGCGCGCGTGACCCTGGTGAGCCCCTCCACACCGTTGGCCTGGCCCTGATCCGCCAGGCGCTGCAGGCCGCCCTCGTCGTCGGACACGATGAGCTTGCCGCAGACCCGATGGCTGACCCCGTGCCGCTGGCAAAACGCCACCAGCCGTCGCCTCCCCTCCACACAGGCGCGGGCCTTGAGGGAATCGGTGGGGTAATAGAGGCCTGCGTGCATGACCCCCGAGTGACGCGCCGAGGTCTCTTGGGCCGGGCGGGGATTGCGTTCGATGACCGCCACGGCGGTGCCGCGGCGAGCCAGGGCCCGCCCGATGGCCAATCCCACCACGCCGGCTCCGATGACCGCCGCAGATACATCCTGTCGTTCCATGGCGAATCATTGTACGGTTTCATACTCGAGTGGCCCAACTCTGCGGGGAGGCTGTTTGACCCAGGCCGAGAACAGACCCAACGCTGTGACCATCGCCGGCGCCCTGCTGCTCGTGGCGGGCATGTGGTCGTTGATGCTGGCGGTGGGATTGACCATCGGCAGCTTCTTCATGTGGGTGCCGGCCTACACCTGCGGGATCGTCTGCGCAAGCTGGTCAGGCCTGGTGGGGATCCTGCTGCTAGCGGGCGTCAAGACCGGCCGCGTCATCCCGATCACAGCCTGTATCGGCGAGATGATCCTGATCGTCGACTGTGACGGAATCGGGCTCGTGATGGGCGTCATCGCGCTGGTGATGATCACCCAACCTGATGCCACCGCCTGGCTCATCGGCCACGCTGCACCGGGCGCGTTCCCACAGGGCCAGGCCATAGGGCGAACAGCCACCGCAGCAGGCCAGGCCACCGGTGAGCCGGCCACCGGTGTGCCGGCCACCGGCTTCGAGGTGACGTCGGTCCACAACCCGTTGGCCTTTGCGCTGCTGCTGACCCACCCGGTGCTCACCATCGACGGTGTCCCCCACAATCTCCGCTGGGGCCTGTCGTTCGTCGCGGCCGAGCCGGGCATGCACCGGATTCACATGCACTACCCCTACCTGTTCATGGACGGCAATCCGGTCACCACCGATCTGACCGTGCACGAAGGGTACGTCACACAGTTGCGCTACAGCGCGCCGATCTTCGTGTTCCAGGCGGGATTGCTCACCGAAACCGGGCACCAACCACTCGTCGCCGCGCTACCCGAGCCACAGCCACCGCAGGACCCCGGCCTTCCCCAGCCGCCGGGACCGGCGTAATCTATGCTTCACTTTGCAACGGAGGGTCGATCCTTGAGACCACAATTCTTGCTTGTATTCACCGCACTGGCCGCCGCTATCTTGCTGGCGCCCGCCCCCGCGAACGCTGCAACGGACACCCCGGACGATGAGACCACCATCGAGTCCGCGGGCCCGAAGCACCCGGAACCACCCGGACCCAAGGAGGGCAAGAAACCGGAGGTAAAAAAACCCAAGAAGGACGAGGAATACCACCGGCGCTTCCAGGCCGGCCTCAAGGGGGGCTACCTGGCCGCCCACACCGGCTCTCACTCCTGGGGGTATGCCGGGGGTGGCTGGTTCATCGAATTCGTGCCGTCCCACAAATGGCTCGAGATCGAGATCAGCATGCGCTTCATGTCCACCGTGGGCTCGGGGATCTACATCCCCATCGACGTGCTGTTCAAGAAGCCGTTCCACCTCGGTGACGTGGTGCAGCTGTACATCGGCGCGGGCCCATCCATCTCGCTGCACCCCGGCGGGACGCACGGCGCGGCCCATTTTGGCATCGCCACGGTCTTCGGCTCCTACTTCTGGGTCAGCAAGCACTTCGGCTTCCTCGTCGAGATGAGCTATATCCCCGTCTTCACCTCCCCGGTCACACACGAGTTCGGGCCTTCGGCCGGATTCGTGCTGGGCTGGTAGCGGAGGATTCGTTCCATGGCGCTGGAAACCAACCGATGGCGCACCTGCAGCAGCTGCAAGGACGACATCGGCTTCGACGAGAACTACTGGGTCTGCTCCGTCTCCACCTGCAACCGCAAGCGCACGGGGCTGGTCTTCTGCTCCATGCCCTGCTGGGAGTCCCACCTGCCCTTTGCCCGCCACCGGGATGCCTGGGCCGAGGAGGAACGTTCTCCTACGCGGGAGCAATGGGAACGGCAAGGGGCGCCGGCCACGGCAGCGGCCGAAAGCGGCCAGACCACCGGGCGACGGCGCATCGTACCCGCCAGACCACGGACAGATGCAGCGCCCACGGGGGAGGTGTTGGTGGTCGCCTCCCGGCTCAAGAAATACGTCAAGGAGAGCACCGGCATGAACACCGCCGCGTCGGTGATGGACGTGCTATCGCATCACCTGCGCGCCCTGTGTGAGGAGGCCGCCAGGAATGCCGCCCAGGACGGGCGCAAGACCTTGATGGGGCGGGATTTCGAGCTGGACTGAGCCCTGTACGGCCCCGTTATTGGTCCAGTAGCCTGCGGACGGTTCGAGCCATATCCTCCAGCACCACCGGCTTCTTGACGTATTCGCGGATCCCGGCCTGATGGGCCGTCTCCTCGTCCACATACTCGCTGTAGCCGGTGTGGAGGATGATGGGCAATTCCGGACGGAACTCCAGCATCCAGCGGGCCAGCTCCACGCCGGTTAGGTTGGGCATGGTCTGATCGGTGATCACCAGATCGAAGGCATCGGGGTTGCCGCGGAAAGCATCCAGAGCGTCCACGGAGCCGGTGAAGGTGGTCACCTGATACCCCAGACCCTCCAGCAACCTACGCAGCTGATCGACGATGAACTCCTCGTCGTCCACGACCAGGACCCGCTCGTCGCCCCCCCGCACCTCTTCCAACGCCCTCAGCTCCCTGGACGAATGATCGCCGCGGGCGGCGACGGGGAGGTAGACGCGGAAGGCCGAGCCGCGGCCCGGCTGGCTGTCGGCCTGGATGGTCCCGCCCCAGGCGTGGACCAGGCTGTGGGCCATCGCCAGTCCCATCCCCGTGCCCTTGCCGGGCTCCTTGGTGGTGTAATACGGGTCGAAGGCCTTCGCCAGGGTGGACTCGTTCATGCCCTGGCCGGTGTCCAGCACCTCCAGCAGGGCAAAGGCGCCCGCCTCTGCCTCCCGCAGCACCTCCGCGGTCTCCGATCCCACGTCCAGCTGGCGCAGCCCGATGGTGAGCACGCCCCCGGACTCTCCCATGGCGTCCAGCGCATTGGTGCACAGGTTCATGATCACCTGCTGCAGCTGGGTGGAATCGGCGAGCACCGGCCGGCACAGGTCATCGATCTCCAGCTGGATGTCGATGGTGGCCGGTAGCGCCGGGCGCAGCAGATTGTAGGCCTCCGCGATGGCCTGCTGGACCCGCAACGGCCGGGTCCTGGGCTCGGACCGCCGGCTGAAGGCCAGGATCTGGTTCACGAGGGTCTTGGCACGCTGCCCCGCCACCAGGACCTGTTCGATGCACTCCCCCGGTGAACTCTCCGCGGGCAGATCGGCCCGCGCCAGCTCGGCGTAGCCGATCATGCCCTGCAGCAGGTTGTTGAAATCGTGGGCCACGCCCCCGGCCAGCCGCCCGACCGCCTCCATCTTCTGCAGCTGGGTGACCTGCCGCTCCAGGCTGCGCTCCTCGGTGACGTCGTGCTCGATGGCCACGTAGTTGACGATCTCGCCAGCGTCGTCGCGGATGGGCGAGATGGTGAGGTATGCGGTGTACGCCGTGCCGTCCTTGCGCTCGTTGACGACCTCGCCGGCCCAGGTCTCGCCCCGGGTGATGGTTTCCCACAGCTCCCGGTGGAACGCCTCGTCGTAGGAATGGCTCAGCAGGGCCCGGATATTCTCGCCGACCACCTCCTCGGCCGAGGTCCCGCTGAGGCGCTCGAATGCGGAGTTCGCGTACTCGATGACGCCGCTGGTGTCCGTGATGACCACCCCCTCGGAGGCCTGCTCGATGGCGGCCATGGCCAGGGAACGGGACCGCTCGGAACGCTTGATGGCCGACAGATCCTGCATCGCGGATACGCAGTACTTGCGTTCGCCGAGCACCATCTGGGTGGTGGTCTTGATCACCGGGATGGGTGGCCCGTCCGGGCGTTCGAGTTTGAATTCTCTGCGGCCCACCTGGCGTTCCTCGTCCAGGATCGGGCAGACCCCGGGCTCCAGGGGGCAGATGGAACCGTGGCAGGGGCTGCCGATCAGCTGCTCCCGTGTCAGGCCGGTCATCTGCAGCGCCGAGGGGTTGGCGTCCACAATGGCAAATCCGTCCAGATTGGTGACCACGATGCCGGAGGGGACCGCGTCCTGGATGGCCTGCAGGAGCCGCTTGCTGTCGTCCAACTCCTGCGTGCGGGATTCTACCAGGGCGGCGACGACCTGGCCCCGCCGCACCAGCGACCAGATCAGGGCAGCAAGTACCAGCGAAAGCGCCGTCGTGCAGATCGCACCCCAGAGGGCCCCTCGGTGCTCGTGGCGCGCCAGGAAATCCGGCTCCGGGTGGCTCGTCACTTCCCATGTGCGGCCGCCGACATCGAGCGTCCGCACCTGGGAGATGGGTATGTCCTCGTGTTCGGTATCCGGTGAATGGGTGCACAGCACCTGCTGATCCGGAGGTGCCGTCAGATCCCGGACGACCACACCGATCTCGTCCGATCCGGCAAACGCGAGCGATTCGGCAAGGATCTGGCCCACGGGAAGGGCCACGACACAGAACCCCCGCAGTTCTCCGGTCGGAGCGTAGGCCGGGGCGAACACGACGACGGTGAACACGCCCTCGTCCTGGCCGGGGACGGTCAGGCGCGCCGAGGCCGCCGCATGACCGCTGGCGACGGCCTGCTCCATGGCGGCCTTCATCACCGGCACCGAATCCAGATTCCATCCCATCACCGGTCCCATGCGGGGGATGCGGTAGTGCACGGGGTAGTAAACCGTACGCCGGGCGGCCGGGCGCATGGCGTCGGTGGGATTGCCCTCCATGATCTGCTGGGGCGGGATACCGTGGTCGGTTAACGCTGCCTCGAACTCGGCCCTCTGTTCGTGGGGGATGCGCGGGCACCAGGCAAAGGCTTCCAGCTCGGGCCGCGCCGCGAGTACCGGCTTCACGAACCCTTCGAATTCCTCCTGGCTCGGGATCCGGCTGCCGGAGAACAGTCGCGTGACGGAGGCGGCCTCCGTGAGCCTGAGCTCGATGTCGTACTCGAAGGCCAACACCTGATGGTCGGCGTACTGACTGAATTCCCGCTCCAGTCGCTCGCTCTCTGCGCCGTCGATGACCAGATACAGCACGGTGGTGAGGCCGAGGCCGATCAGCAAGATCCCGGCGGCCACCCAGACCGCCCCATGGCTCTTCGCCACAGGCGTACGCGGCTCCGCCCGTTGCCGGGATTGTTCGTTCACGGTCCCCCTCGACGCCTTCCTGGCATCATGCCGGTCGTCCAGACCGATTCCCGTCTTCCCTAGTTTACGCGAGCGGCCCGTCTACGGGAATGCTCAACATTGGGGCGAGTTGGGGGGGAGGGAGCGGTGGGTCGCTAATCTTGCTCGAGGTTCACGAACTGTACGCGGCGGTTCTGGGCGTTGGCCTCGTCCGACGATCCCGGCACCTCGGGCCGGCTCTCGCCGTAGCCCTTGGCTACCAGGCGCCCCTTGCCCACACCCTGGCCCACCAGGAAGGTGCGCACGGAGTCCGCGCGGGCCTGGCTGAGCCGCTGGTTGTAGTCGTCCGATCCCACCTGGTCGGTGTGGCCCTGGACTTCGACCCGCTTGATGTTGGGGTACTTGACCATCAGCGCCGCCAGATCCTTGAGCAGAGCGTGGCTCTTGGACTTGATGGTGGCCTTCCCGGTGTCGAAGAAGACCTTCTCGAGGATCTTGATCTCCTCGCCTTCGATCTTGATCGTACCTTCGTCCGGGCAGCCGTCCTCGTCCTCGACGTTGTTGATCACTTCGGCTTCGTTGGGGCACTTGTCGTCGGGGTCGAGGATCTTGTCACCGTCGTTGTCCGGATCGGGGCAGCCGTCCTCATCCTCGAACTGGTCCATATCCTCGGGCTCCGCGGGGCACTTGTCGTCGGGGTCGAGGATGCCGTCGCCGTCGGTGTCAACCGCCTCGTCCGGGC
>CAZDDH010000198.1:0-16752 GCA_964504165.1 uncultured Rickettsiales bacterium
GCGATGGCTGGTTCCGATGATCACGCTCCTGGGGCTGCTCGCGCTTCCGCTGGGTTGCATCAAGAAGGAGACGGACGACGACGACTCCGGTGACGACGACACCGGCGATGACGACACGGCGGACGACGACGATACCGGCGACGACGACGATACCGGTGACGACGATACGGCGGACGACGATGACACGTCGGACGACGACGACACGTCCGACGACGACGATACAGGCGACGACGACGACACGGCGGACGACGACGACTCGGCGTGAGCGGGGTTCAGGCCTGATTGGGCGGCAGCCGCACCATACACTCGGCGGCCACATCCACCAGCGCCCCCTGGGGACCAAACGGCGGCACGAAATCGCAGACCACCAGATGGGCACCGTGGTGCCTCAGCGGCGCGGCGACGCCGTCCGTCAGGCGGCGGGTGAACACGGGCGAGATGGCGACAACGGCGACGTCCTTGCCCTCGAGCCCGCGCAACCCGGCGATGACGTCCAGAACGCCTCCCAGGGGCAGTCCCCGGCGCCGCGGGACGGGGAGCACGGGGAACACCAGCACGACTAGACGGTAAGGCGTCACGTCCAGGTCCTGGCCTGGCCGAGCTGGCTGGACGGTCACGTCGAACCCCCGAGGGAGCAACTCCTCGCGGAGCATGTGCGCCTTGTCCCGGGGCTGGGAACGGTCGGGTGTGTAGAGGACGAGAGTCGGGGTGGTCATGATTGGGGCCTCAAGATAGCCATGGGACGGGCATTCGACAAGCCGTTGTGTCCGGATGGACAGGGCTCGGACCGTGGTGTACATACTTCGCCTCACTCGGAAGGGTGTCTTCGATGACCAAAGCCCCCACGGATATTCAGGCTTTACAGGCGGCAATTCTGGACGAGGTGCGCGGGCATCTCGAGGCTCAGGCGCCCGGGGCCGAGCTGCCACAGCTGGCGCTCAAGGCGCCGGAGCGCGCAGAACACGGCGATCTTTCGATCCCATGTTTCCCCCTTGCCAAGGTGCTGCGCAAGGCGCCCCAGGCCATCGCGGGCGAACTGGCGGAGGCGTTGGCCTCCAATCCCCTGCTCGCCGGCGCCGAGGCGGTCAACGGGTTCCTCAACCTGCGCTATGACCCGGCGGCGTACTTCGCCGCCGCCCTGAGCCCCGTACTCCGGGATCCGGCCGGCTACGGGCGGGCCGCCCAGCCTACCGGCCGTCGGGTGATGGTGGAGTTCAGCTCCCCCAACACCAACAAGCCCCAGCATCTGGGTCACATCCGCAACAACCTGCTGGGTGCCACGGTGGCCAATCTGCTGGAGGCGTGCGGCGATGAGGTGGTCCGGGCCAACCTGGTCAACGACCGGGGCATTCACATCTGCAAGTCCATGATGGCCTATCGCGATCGCGGCGGAGACCAGACTCCAGCCAGCGAGGGGGTCAAGGGCGACCTCTTCGTGGGCAACTACTACGTGCTGTTCGAACGGGAGAGCTCTGCCGAGCTCGAGGGGATCCGGGCGGAGCTGGCAGACCAGGGGATCTCCGACGAGGCCGAGCTGAAGCGGGAGGCGGACGGCAAATCAAGCTGGATGCAAGGTGCACGGGAGCTGCTACGTCTGTGGGAGGCCGGTGACGAGGCGACCGTGGCGCTATGGCGGCGCATGAACGGCTGGGTTTACGAGGGCTTCGACCTGACCTACGGCCGGCTCGGGATCCAGTTCGACCGGACATACCACGAGAGCGAGACGTACAAGCTGGGCAAGCAGACCGTGCTGGATGCCCTGGAACGGGGAGTCTGCCAGCGCCAGGAGGATGGCAGCATCTGGGTCGATTTTACCGATGAAGGGATGGACCGGAAGCTGCTGCTGAGAAGCGACGGCACGAGCGTCTACATGACGCAAGACATCGGTACGGCCCAGCTCAAGCAGCAGGACTACGGTCTGGATCGGTCCATCTACGTCGTCGGCAGCGAGCAGGACTATCACTTCAAGATCCTGTTCATGACCCTGGACAAGATGGGCTTCGAGTGGTCGAACGGGTGCCACCACCTGAGCTACGGCATGGTCTTCCTGCCCGAGGGCAAGATGAAGAGCCGCGAGGGCAAGGTGGTGGACGCGGACGAGTTGATGGAGACCGTCGTCGCGTCGGTTCGCGCGCGCATGCTCGAGCGGGACGAGGAGCTCCGCACCGGGGCGGATGGCCAGCAGCCACGTGAGTGTGCCACGGCGGTGGCCGAGCACTCGGAGCGTGCGTTGCAGGAGATGGAGGCCATCAGCGAGGCGGTTGGCATGGGGGCGTTAAAATTTTACATGCTCAAATTCGGCGCGCGGAAGGACTTCACCTTCCAGCCGGACGAGTCCATCTCGCTCCAGGGCGACACCGGCCCCTATGTGCAGTTTGCCTTCACACGGGTGATGGGGATCTTGCGCAAGGCGGGGCTCGCCGACTCGGCATTCGACTCGCCACCGCTGGACGCGGCAGACCTGGGAGTTCTGGGGAATCCGGAAGAGAGGGCTCTGGCGCGGTTGCTGGGCCAGTACCCGTCCGAGGTGGTTCAGGCGGCAGAACACCTCAATCCAGCGGCCATCTGCGCCTATCTGCTGCAGGTGGCCCAGTCGTTCCACCGGTTTGTTCACGATCACCAGGTGCTCGGATCGGACGACCCGGGCTTGCGGTCTGGCCGATTATGTCTATGCATTGCAACGGCCACCGTGCTGAAAAACGGGCTGGGTCTGCTCGGGATCGAAGCCCCGCCGAGGATGTAAGCTGCCCTAAATGAAGAGGTGGGAACATGACGAATGATATGGGCCCCAAGGCCGCCAAGGTCCTGGCCAAAGCCACGGAACTCATTGACGAAAAGCTCGAGTCTCGCCTGGCGGAGAAGTGGCCGGAGTACCGGGAGACCGAGGACGTCGAGCAGCGCAAGGAGATCCTCGTCCAGCACCACAATCGCATGGCGATGCGTTGGGCCAAGGTCTGGCTCCCTCGGGACGGGGACCGGGAGGTCCGCGCGGTGGAGTTGGTCTTTGCCGACTACCTGGAACGGACCCAAGGCGGCGACGATGGAGCCAAGAGCGCCGATGACGAGCACCAGCAGGTCTTGCAAGGGCTGGTCAATCTCGGCAATTCGTTTGCAGCCGTGCTGAAGGCGGCCCAGGGCGGGAACCGGGACGCCCGGTTGGCTGCCATCGAGAAAATCGCCGAGGCCGTCCGGGCCGGTACTCGCCCCGTGGACATCCTCGAAGAGTCCCGCAAGGTCCAGCCCATCCTACGCACGGAGGCCGTGGATCCAAACGACGTCATGGACTGAGAGCGCCGGAATTCGCGATCGAATTCCGGCCCCTTTACCCTCTTTCCGGCCTTCAAAACTTGTTTGCCGAACAGGAAGCGTTTAGATTCGGATGTCGATGGGTGAAGAACAACGACCGATGAGCAACAACACGACCATGGTCGACCAGGCATTGTTGCCCCGGAACATGGCGCCGGTACCGGACAACATCGTGGCGACGCTTCGCGTGGTCCAGGGGCCTGGATCGGGCGAGACGCATCGGCTGATCAAGAGCATCACCGGGGTCGGCCGCGACGATCAGAACGACCTGGTTTTGGCCGACACACGGGTCAGCAACTTCCACATGGCCCTGTTCCACACTGCGGGGGAATTCCGCATTCGTGACCTGGGCTCGACCAACGGCACCTTCCTCAACGGCTCCACCGTCACCGAGTATGCCCTGCGGCACGGCGACTGGATCCAGGTTGGTGGCTGCGTGCTGCGCTTCGAGATGGAGCGGGCCGCTCCTGGCGCCGCGCCGGGCTGATCGTTCCTGACCAGCGATTCACACCTGCACAGCTCTACCTCAACATCGTACGGGTACGACTCGAACAGCGGATGACTCGGATGAACTTGGGTGGGTGCCCCTGAAAAGGGGTACGGGGAGCCGGCCAGGTTAGAGCATCAGCCCGACCTTGACGCCGGCCCAGGGAACCAGGGGCAGGGAGGGGTCGAAGGTGATGATGCCGTTGAAATCAAAGCCCAGGGTGAATCCCCTGCGTGTGACCAGCACCGCGCCCACATGGACGTAGGGGGTCACGCGGTTCAGATGGTACTCCGCGTCATTCCACGGGACGGGGTTGGCCCTGAAGTTCAGCCCGCCGTTACCCAACAGGCCGATACCGACCGCCGGGCTGATGGGGCTGTCGATGGGCAGGATCGCGGCTTGCAACCACCAGAAATTGGTGTGCAAGTTGCCCAACCCCAGGCCAGCCTCGACGGCCAAGAAGCGTACGGGCAGAATCTCCATGTACAGGCCCACCGAGCGGGCGTTGCTACCCAGGGTCACGCCTGCGCCCAAACGGCGATGCGCGCGGGTCGATGAAGACCCCATGGAACACGAACCCCCGTCACAGTTTTCCTCGTCCTCGTCCTCATCGTCGCAATCTTCGTCGCAGTCGCAGTCGCAGTCGCAGTCGCAGTCCTCGTCGCAGTCGCCGTCGCAGTCGCAATTTTCGTCGCAGTCGCAATCCTCGTCGCACTCGTCGTCGCAGTCGCAGTCGCACTCACCGTCGCAGTCGCAGTCGCCGTCGCCGTCGCACTCACCGTCGCAGTCGCCGTCGCAGTCCGCTCCGCTGTCATCCGCGGTCGCGGAGAAGCCTGCGGCACGCTCGTCGTCCCCGGTGCGCCGATAGCACTCGGCCAGATAGGCGCGCACGGTCGGATCCTTGGGCTCGAGTTCCAGGGCCCGCTCCAGGAAGGGGATGGCCTCGTCGTAGCGCCCCTCGCGGTACAGCGCGAAGCCCTTGTCCCAGGTCTCCTCCCAGGTGAGCGTCGCGGGATTGACAGCGGGTTCGGCGGGCGCTGCCTCCTCCGTGGGCGTCGCCACTTCGGCGGGCGCTGCGGGGCTGCCATCAGCCTCTTCGGCGGGGCTGCTATCAGCCTCCTCGTCATCTTGGCCCATGGCTACGGCGGGCATCCAGATACTGACTAGTACAGACACGCAGGCGAGTAACATCCACCGGGGCATCACTTCCTCCAGCTCAGCGGTTTGGACCGTCTGATGACGTACCGCTACAAGTTTTTCATGTATATCACGGTGCTTCCCGGGCCCGCCAACGTTTGGGGTGCGTGGTACCATGCCGGCGGCGAGACGGGAGGGCGGCGGCCCGCAGCGAGGAGTGGCGGCGCGTGAAGATCCTGGCGGACCATGAATTTCCCTGCACGCCGGAGGCTTACTGGCGCTGGAATTTCGACGACGAATACAACCGGGCCCTGGACCGGGAACTCGAACTCACCGAGCACCGGATCCTCTCGGAGCGGCAGGACGGTCCACGGCGGGTCGTGCGCGCCCGCATCACCCCCAAACGGGACGTACCCCCGGCCGTACGCAAATGGATGAAGAACGCGACGCTGGCTTACGAGGAGGAGCGGGTCTTCGACCCGGAACGCAGCCGTCTGGACTGGCAGGCGTTCTACGGATTGCTGGGGGAGCGCTTCACCTGCGCCGGTTACGTGTCCGTCGAAGCCGTCGGCTCCGACGCCTGCCGCCGGATCCTGGACGGGGACGTGCGGGTGCGGGTGCTCGGGTTGGGCCGGCTGATCGAGAAGGGAATCGCCACGGACGTCCAGCGGACGTACGACCAAAGCGCGGTGTTCATACGCCGCTGGATGAGGGATCACGAAGGATGAGAACCGCTCTGGTGGGCCTGCTGATGGTGGCCGCGGTGCCCGGCTTGGCCGGCGCTTACGGCGAAGAGGTGGACGGCTTCCCCTCCATGGAGGAGCGCCAGGTGCACCTGTTCACCGACATGCTACGGGTGGACCCGATGGTCTTCTGGGACGGTGAAGAGGCCTACGAGCCGCTGCGGCCGTTGATCTACGACGCCGATCTCAACGAGGCGGCCTACGCCCACGCCTACGACATGCGCACCAACGGCTGCTTCTCCCACGAGTCCTGCGACGGCACGTCCATGGAGGCCCGGGTCAGCAGCTACTACCCCAACTGGATGGGTATCGGCGAGAACATCGCCCAGGGGCACACGTCGGCCCACATGGTGGTGTTCGATGAGCAGGGCTGGCTCTACAGCGATGGCCACCGGGCCAACATGCTCCATGCGGGCTGGACCGAACTGGGCTGTGGCTACGAAGGGGGCGGCGGCGGGCCTTGGTGGGTGCAGGATTTCGGCACGCCGATGGATCCGGAAGAGGAGCCCTATCTCACCTCCGGTGCCCACTGGCCAAATCTGCCGCCCATTGGCGGCAGCGCAGATCTGTACGTGGCGTTCTACGACCCGGACGGCGAGCCGCCCGAGGAGGTCTGGGTCGCCGTGGACGACGGCTGCTATGAGATGGATCTGGACGTGGGTGCCCCCGAGATGGGGATCTATCGCTGGGAGCTGACGGACATCACCGAGGAGGCCTGCGTCCCCTACGCCTTCCTCGCCACCCTGGCGGACGGTGAACAGGTGCAGCTGCCCACACAGGGCGCCCAGTTGATGGGCGCCGGGGGCGCCGAGTGCGACGGCTACCAGCCCGAGCCTCCCCCCGCCCCCTGCACCGACGACAGCATGGAAGAAGCCGGCGGTTGTGCGGCCCGCCAGCAGGGCTGTAACTCGGGTACGGACAGCTCCGTGGTCAACGACAACGACGTCGAGTCCACCGAATACGGCACCTGCGATCAGGGGCGTCGAGCGGCGCGGAATACCCCATTTCCTGCCTTCCTCCTGTGCGCGGGTGTTTTCTTGTGCTTGCGCCGTCTGTTATGGTCTGGCCGCTTGGACTAGCCTGAACAGGGCTGGAGAACCGCCACTCCCAGGGAGTTGATCATGAACCACGTTTCGAGATTGGTACTGACCACGGTGTTATTCGGCTTCACGGCGGGCCTGCTGCTCTGTGGCTGCAAGAGCCGCGAGGAGCTGCTCATCGAGAAGTTGCACAGCCCCTTCGACATCGACCACCAGGAGGCGATCTTCCGCTTCGGTGAGATGGGTGTGCCGGCCCTCGAAGTCCTCAAAGAAGAGATGAAGGATCCGGAGCTGCGGCTCGATATCCGGAAGATCTGTGAAGAGATCGGCCCCGAGGCCATCGTCCCGCTCATCGACATCATCCACGAGGACACGTCGGTCACTCCGTTCCCGTACACGGCGGAGGACATGTTCCTCAACGCCCCGCAGGACGGCATCCTGTTCGGCGACAACGCCGGCCTGATCCGGGCGGGTACCGCCACCGAGTGCCTGTGGTCGACGGTGGAGGACGAGGCGGACGTGAACCGCATCATCGACCTGTACCTGGCCGAGCCGAAGCTGCCGGAACGTGCCTATATGTACCTGACGTTGCGGGATCTGCACGAGAAGGCCTGGAACGCCATGGCCGAGCGGGTCAAGAAGGGCATCTCCCCCGAGAAGAGCCACCAGCTGATCGTCTATCTGACCACCGGCGGTGTGCAGGCGGTGGATGTCCTCTCCGGCGATGTGCCGCCCGAGGGCCTCGAAGCGCTGCTGTCCTACAAGGACGTCCCGACCCGGACCTTCTACCTCAACGGCATGGCCTACGAGCACAACGACCCCCTCATCGCGCCCGCGATGGACCAGTTCAAGAAAGAGGCGAAGGAGAATCCCGACGATCCGATCCCGCCCATGTGCGTCGGCGCGCTGATGATGATCCAGAACGAAGGTGTGGACAAACACCGCATCGCCGAGCGCTGGCTGGACAAGGCCCGCGAAGCATACTTCAAGAACGAGAAGACCATGGGCTGGACGACCTACGAGAAGGTGCTGTTCATGGAGCACATGGCCCACTACTACGGCGGCATCCTCCAGTGGTACGCCGTGACCATGCAGGACCTGGACATGGTGGACTTCCTCGCCGATCGCCAGCGGGTCATGCTGCACCCGGCCGAGGACATGCGCGATTCGGTCAAGCCCAACGTCCGCATCGCCAAGGAATCGGGCGAGAACGACAATACGCCCAAGTAGGCTGCCTCCGCCTTCCCCCCGTTCCCGATCTCTGCCTTGGAATCAACAAACCCCGAGAAGCGTTAGACTCGTTGTAGTCGTGCGCCCGCCGACCAATCCGGGGTTGTGTCATGAATCCACTCTGCCGTGTTCTCTTGGCCGTTCTGTCCACGTTGACCTTGCTGGGGGCCGCCCCGGCGTTTGCCGAGGCCGATGCTGCCCGCCAGGCGATGACCGGCGGGAACTATCGCCAGGCGGCGTCCATGCTGGGGACCGAGGCGTCGCGAGCCGCCTCCGATCCCGTATCGGGCCCGCACCTGAGGTACCTCCAGGGCCGGGCGTTGCAGCTGGCGGAAGACCACCGGGGAGCGGTGCGCGCCTTCGATCGCCTGCTGAAGGACTTCCCCGAATCGTCGTGGGTACGCAAGGCTCGCTTCTGCCGCGCCGACTCCCTCGCGGCGTTGGGGGACGTGGAGGCCGCGGCGACCACCTACGGCCAGGAGACGGATCTACTGCTTCGCACGGAGCGACGCGACGAGCTGGCCCAGGTCTTCTTGGAGTACGCGATGGTGGCGTACGAGCCCGAAGACAAGAAGACCTCGCCGGACTACCAGACGGCCCGGGCGCTGTTCGCCACGGTCTTGCAGCTGGAGCCCTCCGAGCAGGTACGCTCGCGAGCCGAGCACTATCGGGCCTGCTGCTACATCGAGCTGGGGGATCCCCACAGCGCGGTCCAGGTGCTCGCCACCCGCCTGGACGACCCCGAGAATCCCATGGCTGCGCAGGATCGATACCAGCTCGGCCGGGCCCAGGCCCGGCTTGACGCCGGGGAAGCCGTGCGCCAGTTCCACCTGCTGGCCCGCACGTTCCCCGAAGATCCCCACGCGGCCGACGCCCTGTGGGAGGCGGCCCAGATCCAGGCCCCCGATCACACATCCACCGCCCTCGATCCGGATCGGGCCGTCGAGGATCTGGAAGCGCTGGTCGCTGGCTATCCGGACCACGAAAAGGCAGCGGAAGCCCAGCTGCGCGTCGCCCGTGTGCTGGAGTGGAACGGCCGCCTGGAGCCGGCCACCGAGGCTTTCCGAGCCTTCATCGACGATCCCCGCCGGTCCCAGCACGAGGACCGGCCCCAGGCGCTGGTGGAGCTGGCTCGCCTGCTGGAGCGCATGGGACAGGACGACCGGGCGCTGGAGGTCTACCGGGAGTACGCCGCCGCCTACCCGACCCATGCCGAGTGGCCCCAGATCCAGATCCATCTGTCCGCCCGGGAGCAGCGGGTGGCCAAGGAGCGGATCCGCGTTGGCGACCTGGACGGCGCCGTCGAGGCGTTGCGCCGCCACGCGGAGGCCCACCCGGCCGAGGACGCGGAGGCGCGGTACCTCATCGGCCTGACGCGGTACCGGCAGGGCCGCATCGACGAGGCGGTGGAGGCCTTCGAGGCGGTGGCCTCCAAGTTCCCGTTCCACTGGGCCGGGTCCCGCGCCGAGTATGCGCTGGCGCGTATCTACCTGGAGGAGCGGCGTGACGTTGCGGCCGCCCGGGAGCAGCTGGAGAGCTGTCTGGAACACGGGGGGCAACGGTACGGCGATTGCTCGACGTTGTTCGCCGAGCTGGAGACCGAGGGGCTGGATCTGTACGTGGACCGCCCGCTGCGCAGCGACGAACGGCCCCAGGTGTGGCTCAGCGTCCGCAACCTGGAGCAGGTGGAGCTGACGGTCCACAGCGTCGATCCGGAGATCCTGATGCGCAAGGAGGGGTCCATCGAGGCGATGGAGTCCCTGGACGTGGAGCTCATCGAGCCGGACCGGCGCTGGAGGGAGACCATCGAGGGGGCCACCGACGGGCTCAGCTGGTCCGGGGCGCTGGACATGCCCCAGCGGGCTCCGGGCGTCTATGCGGTGGGCGCCACCGGCAAGACCATGCACGCCCAGATCCAGGTGGTGATCAGCGACATCACCCTGGCGGTCCATCGCCAGGGCGGCGACGTGCTGGTGTACGTACAGGACCGGCGGCGGGGAACGCCGGTGTCGGGGGCGAGGGTACTGCTGTCCGACGGCAGCTCCGTATTCCACGAGGGCAAGACCGGCGGCGACGGCGTGTTCCTGTACCAGCAGGTGCCGGGGGAGGACCCCACACCCCAGACCGTGGTCGCGTTGGCGCTCAAGGGCGGGAGCATGGCCACCGCCACCGTGGAGGGCAACTCCTTCCCGCTGCAGGAGGACCTGAACGGTACCTCCTACATCTACACCGAGCGCTCGGCCTACCGCCCGGGAGCGACGGTGGGCTACCGAGGCATCTTCCGCCGGCAAGCGGATCGTCGTTACGAGAACCTGGCTGGTAAGCGAGTGCGAGTGCGTCTGCTGTCGCCCCAGGGGTGGATGCTGGCTTCCCGCCAGGTGGAGCTGGACCGGTTCGGCGCGGTGGGCGGCGAGTTCGAACTGGAACCCAGCTACGGCGTGGGCATGTACCGGGTTGCCATGGATCTGGTGGCCGGGGACGTGGCCATGATCTCCCCCAACAGCGCCTCCTTCCAGGTCACCGAGGCCGCCCCGTCGCGCCGCCAGGTTGCCATCGAGTTCGACCGGCCGGTCTACGTCGTCGGCGACGAGGTGCACGCCACGGTGAAGGCGTCCACCTACACGGGGGCACCACTGGTAGGGGTGCGGCTGAACTACTCCTGGGGCCACGAGACCGAAGGGGGGCAGAGCCCACCCACGGACGACGAGGGCCAGGTCACCCTCTCCACGACGACCTTGAACCACGGCGGGTTGCACTCGGTGCAGCTCAGCGCCAGCTTGCCCGGCGAGCCGGTGGTGGAGCGGGCGGCGGTTGGGGTGCGCGACGCCGAGTTTGCGCTGACCATGGAGCTGGATCGGGACAAGCTACGCCCCGGTGAGGCGATGCACGCCACGCTCAAGGCGATGGACGCGGAAGGGGAGGGGATCGTGGTGCCGCTGGACGTGGCGCTCTACCACACCCCCACGAACACACCGGTGAAGACGTGGCAGGGCAACCCGTTCACGACGCCGTTGTGGGAGGAAGCCATCGAGCGGGAGTTGATCCCGCCCCATTCACCGCCGGCCGAGCCGACGCGGTTCACCACCGTGAACACCGCCGCCGACGGGCGGGCATCCTCATCATGGACCCTGGCCACGCCGGGGAACTACCGCCTGGTGGTCACCGGGCGTGACGCGCGGCAGCACACCGTGCGGGCCGAGAGTTCGGTGACGGTGCTGGGGGACCCCGGTGAGATGGAGGGCCTGGCCCTGCTGGCCGAGGAGACCCACTTATCGGCCAACGACACGGCTCACGTTCGTGTCCTGGGCGCCGGGGCCGGTTCGGTGCTGACGATCCTCGATGCGGATGGTATCGCCTACACCCGCAGCTCCAAGTTGCGTGAGGAGGGGGCCGAGGTCACCGCACCGCTGGGCATTACGCTGGCACCTGCGGCGCGCTTGACCGTCGTGGCGGTGCGGGGGGACCGGGTGCTGTCCGGGCAGATCGACCTGACGATCGCCGGCGAGCTGCACATCGACGTGGAGGGCCTCCCGGAGCGGGCTGCCCCCGGCGACCAGGTGCAGGCGTCGATCCGCCTCACCGACGAGTCCGGTCAGCCGGTGGTGGGGCAGGTCTCCGTGGCGGTCGTCGATAGTTCGCTGCTGGCCCAGTTCCCCGAGAGCCGCACGGACGCGGATGGCCACTTCCTGCCCGCCCCCCACGACCTGATCGCATCCACGGCCGGCGCTGTCGAGCTGCGCTCGGTGGGCTACGGCGCCGAGATCGATGCGGCCATCCTCGCGGAGATGCGGCGGATGGAGGAGAGCCGCAAGCGGTCGAGCAAGGCCGAGGCGATCCGTCCCGAGGACATCGACATGTACGCGGAGATGGAGGAGGACTACTGGTTCGACGACGACATGGGTATGGGCGGGCTGGGCACGGTGGGCTACGGCGCCGGGGGTGGCGCGAGTGGTTACGGATCGGGTGCCGGCGGCCTGGGCACCCGAGGATACGGCCGGGGCGGCGGTGGCGGCATGGCCGCCCAGGTGAGCCGCTTCCGTTCCGAGGCGGCGCTGTGGATCCCCGATCTGGTCACCGGCTCGGACGGGGTCGCACGCTTCACGATCCCGCTGCCGGCGCACGCGGCCTCCTGGCAGGTCATCGCGGTGGCCGTCGACGAGGGCCTTCGCAGCGGTGACGCCACCGAGTCCTTCATCTCACGCGCGCCGTTGACCGTCGCCATCGCCCCCCCGACCTTCGTGCGGGCGGGGGATGCCCCGTCGATGGTGGCCGACCTGATCGCCGACGATGGGGGGACCTTCGATCTGGAGGGAGCCATTGGCGGACAGCCGCTGCAAGGTGAACGCCTGGAGCTGGTGCCCGGCCGTCTGCGGTCGTTCGTTGCCGTGGGCTCGCCGGTGACGCTGGACGCCACGGTCCGCGACGAGAACGGCTCGCCGGCCATCCCCTTCGAGCTGAGCCTGGTGGCCGGGGAGGCGTCGGGCCAGGACCGGCTGAGCAGCCGACTGGTGGTGGCGGACCGGCCCCTGGAGCGCTGGCGTGCCGGTCGCCTGGAGCGGGCGGGCGAGCTGCTGCTCCAGGCTCCGGAAGGGGCCGGTGAAGCGTTGCAGTACGTCATCGAGCTGGCGCCGGGTAACCTGCCCGGTGCGCTGGCCATCGCACTGACCGGATCGTCCCGGTGTTCCTCCTCCCCATACGTGCACGCCAATTTGGCCTTTGCGTCCACGGCGTTGTTGGACGGCGCCTCCGGCCGGTTGCCCGCCGACCAGGAGGAGCTGGTCCGTTCCCTGGCGCGCGAACACGTGCTGGCCCTGGTGGAGGACCGCCGCGAGTACTCCCAGCAATGGTCGAACGTCAGCCAGTGGCGGGAACGCAGCCTGACGGCGGCCGGATACGTGGCGCTGGTGCGTGGCACGCGGCAGGGGCTGCTCCCCTCGGTGGCGCTGGACCAGGCACGGGGCAAGGCCAGCCAGGCGCGCAACCAGCTGCTCAACGAGCTGCGGGATACCTCGCGGGGGCAGGCCTACCAGGCCCAGCTGCTCTATGCGCTGAGCTTCCAGGAGGGGGACGACGCCCAGTGGTCCACGGCCCTGACGCGCCTGCTGCGCACCGCCAGCGCCGACGATCCCACCACCTTGGGCCGCCTGGTCACCGCGGCGGTTCAGTTCGGTATGCGCGAGGATGCCGCCGACCTCGTCGGCGAGCTTGAAAACGGCCTGACCCAGGCGATGGCCTCCGGGGACCACCTGGCGATGGCCGCCACGGCGGAGGGCCTGGCGGCCCTGAAGCCGGGGCATCCGCAGCTCACCGATGCGGCCGTGGCCCTCGAGGAGCGCCTCCGCTCCCCGTGGTTACCCGCTCACACGACCGCTGCCCTCGTAGCCGCCCTCGCCAGGCTGCAGGGGGCCGGCAGCAGCTCCGTCCCCGTCGCGGTGCGGGTGACGCTGCCGGACGGCAGCGTGCAGCGGGTGGAATTTGCCGGTTCGTCCCGGGCCGTGCGTCTGGAGGGCGCGGTCACCGGCGGGCAGCAGGCGCGGGTCTACCTGGAACCGGTGGGCCGTGGCCCGGTGCGCTACCGAGCCGCGCTGGTGGGCGAACCCGCCGAGGGAACGCCTCCCCCCGACGACGAGCGGTTGAGCATCCGGCGCCAGTACCGCCGCCCGGACCTGCACCTGCACGGCGTGCCGCTCCCCCAGGGGTTCTCCTCACTCAGCGGGTCGTATAGCTCCTGGACCGACGAGCTGGTGGCGCTCCCGGTGGGGCACGAGAGTCGCGCGGAGCTGCGTATCGAGTACGGGCACGGGCAACACCGGGATCCGTCGGGGTCCGTCTGGATCCTCGAGGAGTTCATTCCCGCCGGCACGACGGTCGTGCCTGGCTCCGTGTCCGGCGTCCTGCACGCCGAGGTCCACACCGACCGCATCGTGGCCTACCTGGATGGCAGCCGTTCATCCAACTGGGTGCGGTACACCCTCTCCGGCACCGTGGCGGGGAGCTATACGGCGCCAGGGGCCATCCTGCGCCGGCTGGACGACGGCCAGGTCTTCGAGCACGGCCCGATGGGCCGCGTCCAGGTGAGCCCAACCTCCATCGCCTCCCAGGATCCCGCCGCCATTGCTGGCATCGATTATCCCGCCGAGCCTTTCCGTGTCACACCGGACGAGCTGTACGAGCTGGGCCTTCGGCTGGCCAAGGAAGAACGCTGGGAAGACGCGGCCGGCACGTTGACGGCTCTGCTGGAGATGGGGACGCTGCAGACGAACCACGCCAAGCAGGTGGCCTCCAACCTGTTGCAGGCGACCGTCGAGCTGGGGGACCGTGAAGCCACACTACACGCCTTCGAGATGCTCAAGGAGCGGGATCCGGCCTACCTGATCCCCTTCGAACAGATCGTGGCTGTGGCCCACGCATACGAGGGCATCGGCGAGCACCGCCAGGCGATCCGCGTCTATCGGTCCACGCTGGGTGCCCGGTTCCAGGTGGAATCCAGCCTGGGCGCCACCCTGGAACGGGAGAACCTGGTGCTGCCGTCGCTGCGCTTCGGCTATGACCTGGCGCTCGCCTATCCCGACCTCTCCCAGGTGCAGAGCTCCATGTTCCACCTGCCGCAGATCTGGGCGAACTGGGCGGACCTGGCCGAGACCGAGCCCTCCCTCAAGGCCCGCGGTTTGAACCGCGAAACATTGCTGGTCACGTCGGCGGACTGGATGCTGGAGTTCACCGCTCGCTTCCCCGAGTCGCCACTGGTGGAGGAGGCGGGCCTGCAGCTGGCCAGCACCCACCTGGAGCTGGAGGACAACGAACGCGCCATCGCCATCAGCCGGGTCTTTTCGCGGAGGTTCCCCGAGGGGCAGTTCCTGGACAGTTTCCTGTATGTGGAAGGCCACGCACGGCGGGCTCGCGGTGAGATGCCGGCGGCGCAGCAGCTGCTGGAGCGGGTCGCCAACGAGCAGTTCCATCAGCCGGGGACCGCGGCGCTGTCGACCTCGGCCCAGCGCCCGCTGGCGCTGTACTCCATCGCCCAGATCTACGAGGCGCAGGGGCGCATGGAGCGGGCCAAGGAACACTACGAGGAGGTGGCCGGGCGGTTCCGTGACGCCGCCGAGGCCGTGGCCCAGATGGAGCGTGTCGTGCTCCAGGCCGAACAGGTGACCTCCCTGGCCACCAGCGCCCGTCCATCCCTGGCGCTGGCCGCCCGCAACGTCCCCCAGCTGGACCTACTGCTGTACCGGGTGGACCTGATGCGCCTGTACCTCAGGGAAAAGAACCTGGCCAACGTCACCTCGGTGAGGCTGGCCGGCATCGAGCCGATCCACCATCAACAGCTGGCGCTGGCGGGCAATGAGTTCCGCGAGCAGGAGCGGGACGTGGCGTTGCCGTTGAGCAAACCCGGCGCCTATCTGGTCGTGCTCAAGGGCGACGCGGCGGACCTCAGCGCCATGGTGCTCTACACGGATCTGGAGCTCCAGGTGCAAGAAGACCGCAACGCCGGGCGGGTGCGGGTCACGGTCACCGATCCCCGGGGCCGCCCGGTGGAGGACGCCCACATCAAGATCATCGGCGCCAACACCAGCCACATCGCCTCGGGGGACACGGACCTGCGGGGCGTGTTCGCCGCGGACGGTGTGCACGGGATCCCCACGGTCATCGCGCGCAAAGACGAGCACTATGCCTTCTTCAGCGGTGAATCGACGGCCCCACCGCCGCCGCCCATGCCGAGCCCGTCCTACGGGGAGGTCGATCTGCTCCAGGAGATCCGCGACCAGAACCAGACCCAGCGCTCCAAGAACCGCGTCAGCTTCGACGAGGCGTTCTACAACGCCGATATCCAGGGCGTCTCCGTGGAGCAGATCGAGCTCAAATAGGCCCCGGCCCAGGTTCCGGTTCATCCCCGACGGATCGTTTGCTATGGTTCTTGCGTCGTGCTCGGAAGATGACGAGCGCGTGGGGATTTTCGCACCACAATCCGAACCTGGAGACAACGATGCTTCGTGTATTGGGATCCCATCTCTGCCTGCGGATCGCCCTGGCGGCGGTCTCCCTGTGTTTCATGGCCGCGACCACCGGTTGCCCGGACACCAACGAAGGCTCGGACCTGCCCGACGACGTGGACGGTGACGGGTACGACGAGAACTCGGATTGCAACGACGACGACCCGGCCATCAATCCCGGCGCCGACGAGGTCTGCGACGGGGAAGACAACGACTGCGATGGCGAGGTGGACGAAGAGGCCAACGACGCCTCCTCCTTCTTCGAGGACGCCGACGGGGACGGCTTCGGGGACGCGGGCGTGTCCATCAGCACCTGCACGACCCCCAGCGGGTACGTGACCGACAGCACGGAATGTGATGACACCGACGCCGCCGAGCACCCCCGCGCCGACGAGGTCAGTGACGGCATCGACAACGACTGCGACGGCACCGTGGACGGGCCGGACTCCATCGACGCCACCACCTGGTACACGGACGGGGACGCGGACGGCTTCGGAGACGATGACCTGTCCCAGATCGAGTGCGATCAGCCGTCGGGAACGGTGGACGTGGGCGGCGACTGCGACGACAACGACGCCACCGCCTATCCGGGGGCGACGGAGCTGTGTGACGGCGCCGACAACGACTGCGACGGCACCGTGGACAACGACATCACCTTCACCGACTACTGGCCGGACGCGGACGGCGACGGCTACGGCGACGTGGACGGCACGCTGGTCAACGACTGCCTCGAGGTCTCCGGGTACGTGGCCAACGACAGCGACTGCGACGACGCGGACGCGGAGGAGAACCCGGCCGCCACGGAGATGAGCGACACC
>CAZDDH010000199.1:0-16611 GCA_964504165.1 uncultured Rickettsiales bacterium
GGAGTGCGACGACACGGACCCGCTCACCCATCCCGATGCACCGGAGCTGTGCGAGGGCGTGTACAACGACTGCGACGGCGTGGTACCGGCCGATGAGTTGGACGGGGACGCGGATGGCGTGATGGTCTGCGGCGGGGACTGCGACGACGCAGACGACATCGTCAATCCGTCCGCGGCGGAGGTCTGCGCGGACGGGGCGGACAACGACTGCGACGGCGTCGTGGACAACGCCGACTGCATCCACTGCACGGCGTGGATCCCCGGGGACTACCCGACCATCCAGCTGGCGGCCAACGCCGCCGGGATCGGGGACACCCTCTGCGTGGAGCCGGGGACCTATGCCGAACACGTGCAGCTGGATGTGGGAGAGGTCAGCCTGGTGGGGATAGGCGGGCCGGCGGCCACGATCATCGACGGGACGTCCAGCGGCCGACCCCTGACCGTGGAAGGGTACAGCGGCGTGACCGTGCTCCAGGGGTTCACCTTGACCCAGGGTGTGGCCCCCAACGAGGCGGTCCCCGGCGGCGGCGGCCTGCGCGTGAACGCCATCAACGTGGCCCTACGGGACCTGGTGATTCTGGGTAATCACAGCGATCACGGCGGTGGCGGCGTGTTGTGTTACGTCTGCGATGCCTACCTGGAAAACGTGGTGATCCAGGGGAACACCACCGACAGCTACGGCGGCGGCATCGAGTTCGCGTTCAGCCTGTCGGCCGGCCAGCACGTGATCGTCGAGGGCAACACGTCCCAAAACGACGGCGGCGGCATCTACGTGAACATGTCCGATCTGGCGCTGGACAACAGCCAGCTGGTGGAGAACACCGCCATCGATGGCTACGGCGGCGGGGTGTCCACCTACTCGGGCACGCTGGTGGCGGAACACCTGACCGCCGAGGGGAACTGGGGGCGGTACTCCGGCGGCGCCGTGCTCTCCGGTTCATCTAGCGACGTGGCCCTGGTCAACAGCCGCTTGGTAGGCAACGAGGTCTTCACCTGGGGAGGGGCGGGCGCCTGCGCCTGGAGTGGGGCTTTGTATCTTGAAAACACGGTCGTCGTGGGCAACACGGCCAACGGAGACGGCGGTGGGGTCAGCGTCTTGCAACAGGGGGCGCTGGAAGCCATCAACACGATCATCTCGGACAACACCGCAGCTGCCGGCGGAGGGGTCGACGTGTTCGATGGAGCGGCCACCTTCGACTCCTGCAATATCTGGGGCAACGCCGGTGGTGACGTCAACGGGATCACCGATCCCGTGGGTCAAGACGGCAATCTATCGCTGGATCCGGCATTCGAGGACAGCAGCGATCCCGCTGCCCGCAACTGGGACCTGCACCTGTCGGACACCTCACCCCTCATCGAAGCCGGCAGCCAGGGGCTGGCGGATCCGGACAACAGCGCCAGCGACATTGGGTGCTACGGAGGGCCAGGGGCCGACGGATTCGACCATGATCAGGATGGGTACTACGAGTGGTGGCAGCCGGGGGCGTATGATTTCGGAGCGTACCCGGGGTTGGGCTACGATTGCGATGACGACGACGCGCTGATCTATCCAGGGCTGGGTTGCTGAACGTCCGTCAAGACCGCTCGACAATCCGACCATCTGCCATGCGATATCGGTGCTGCGCCCGCGCCGCGATCTCCTCGTCGTGGGTCACCATCACGATGGTGTGGCCCTGCTCGTGCAGGGACTCGAACAGCTGCAGGATCCCCGCCCCGGTCTTGCTGTCCAGGTTGCCCGTAGGCTCGTCTGCCAGCAGGAGCGGCGCCTGGTGGGCCAGGGCCCGGGCGATGGCCACCCGCTGGCACTCGCCGCCGGAGAGCTCGTTGGGGGTGTGGGAGATACGGTCCCCCAAGCCCACCAGCTCCAGCAGCTCCCGGGCCCGCTCCAGCCTGCGTTTGCGGGACCAGCCTGTGTAACGCAGCGGCAGGGAGACGTTCTCGTCGGCGCTGAGCCGGCTGAGCAGGTTGAAGGACTGGAACACGAACCCCAGGCGGGTGTTGCGCACCTTGGCCAGCTCGATGGGGCTGAGGCCGTCCACCGCCTCGCCCTCCAATCGATAGCTGCCTTCGGTGGGCTGGTCCAGGCAGCCCAGGATGGACAGCAGCGTGGATTTGCCTGACCCGCTGGTCCCAACCAGCGCCACCGATTCCCCCTCGTGGACGTCCAGATCGACCCCCTTGAGCGCCTGCACGACGCCGAATTTCATAAGATAATCCCGGCGCAGGTTCCGGGTTTCGATGAGGGGCGTATTCTTCATGCGTCGCGTCGAACCCATCCGTTGTGGAGATGGATATGTTGGTTTGCTGGCTCTGCCTGCTCCTGGCCGTCGAGGCCGTCGAACCCGTCCAGCCCGTTGAGGGACAGTCTCTCACCTTGGCCGATGCACTGGAACAGGCGCTGGAGGCGAATCTGGAGATTCGCCAGGATCGGCTGTCGCTGGTGCAGGCGGAAAAGGGCGTCAAACAGCAACAGGGAGCCTTCGATCCGGCCCTCGTCCTGGGGGTGGATGCGGGCCGATACACCAGCTCTGTGATGTACGACGACGGCTCGGAGGCACCCTATGTGTCCGAGAGCGTGGGCTGGAACGCCGGCCTCTCCCAGGCGCTGCCCACCGGCGGCGGCGTCGCCCTGACCTGGACCACGGACGTGGATTTTGCCAACCCGGCGGGGGGCGCGGCGGGCTACGACGATCAGCTGTACCTATCCCTCAGCCATCCGCTCCTGCAGGGGATCGGCCCGCGGGCTGCGCGGTACGGGGTGAGGGAGGCGGTCCGCCAGTACGACCGGGAAAAGATCGCCTACCGGGAGTCGGTGGAGCAGCTGGCTCTGCAGGTCTCGGACAGCTACTGGCAGCTGCTGGCGGCCCGGGAGAATCTACAGCTGACACGGCGATCGCTGGAGATCGCCGAGGAGCAGTTCGAGCAGACCACCGAGCGGCTAGGGGAGGGGTTCGCGGCCACCGGCGACCTGCTGCAGGTCAAGCGGATGACGGGGGTGGCTCGCCAGGCCGTGGTGGTGGCCGAGGCCCGGGAGGAGTCGGCGTCCCAGTCGTTCAACCGCCTGCTGGGGATCCCGGTGGTGGGGCAGTCCCCCGTCCGGCTGGCCGACCACCCCTCCGTACCGGACGCGGATCCGGAGCTGGACCGTGCGCTGGCCACCGCCCGGCAGTACAACGCCGGCATCTTGCAGGAGGCCATCGATCTTGCAGCGGTGGAGGACGCCACCCGGGTGGCCCGCAACAGCGCCCTGCCGTCCCTGGATCTGGGCGGTGCCGTGGGGCTGTTCGGCTCGGCAGAGGATGCGGGGGAGGCGCTGAGCCAGGTGGGGCGCCGCACCTATCCCAGCTGGTCGGTGGGCCTGGATTTCTCCATGCCGATCCCCGGCCGGCAGCCGTTCAACGAGCTGGCCCGCCAGGAACTGCAGCTGGAGAGGGCGAGCCTGGAGATGGAGGCGGCGCTGACGGACCTGGAGCTGGACACCCGGGAGGCGGTGCGGGACGTGCGCCGGGACCGGATGCGGGTCCAGCTGGCCACGGAGACCGTGGAGGCGGCCCGGGCAGCCCTGGACGCGGACCGGGAGCTGCTGCGGGACGGCCGGGGCTCGACGCGCGATGTGGTGCTCTCCCTCGAGGCGCTGGACGAGGCGCAGATATCCAAGCTGTCCGCCGAGATCGATCTCCAGTCGTCCATGCTCAGGCTGCAGCAGGTGCAGGGAACCCTGCTGGGGAGCCTGGGGCTGACGATTCTGTGATTCGAGTCTGAAGACGCGATTCACTGCCTCAGAGCGAGGACCGGCGCCATGTTGGCGGCGCGGCGGGCGGGCAGGAACCCGAACAGCACCCCCTCTAGCATGGAGATCAAAGCGGCCAAGGCGACGGCGTGCAGGCTCACGGCCGTGGACCAGCCGGTGGCGGAGGCCACCAGGAACGAGATGCCGTACCCCGCCAGGATACCCGCCACGCCGCCAATGAGGCTGATCAGCGCCGCCTCGGTGACGAACAGCAGGAGGATATCCCGCGGGGAGGCGCCCACCGCCAGCCGCACGCCGATCTCACGGGTGCGCTCCAGCACGCTGGCCAGCATGATGTTCATGATGCCGATGCCGCCCACCAGCAGCGAGATGCCGGCGATGAGGCCCATGACCAGGTTGAACAGGCGCTGCTGGGACTGGGATTGCTCCAGCAGGCGTAGGGGAATGACGAGTTCGAAATCGGGCTGCTCCCGGTGCAGGCGGTTCAGGACGCGCCCGCACAACTCGCTTTGGGCCTTGACGTGCTTCTGGTCGCTGAGGGCGACGAGGATCTCGCTGAGTTCCGGCTCTAGCTCGTCGAGAGGGAAGCGCGCCAGAGCGGTGGTCAGCGGCATCACGATGTCCCGGCTGCGATCGTCCAGGTCCAGGCCATCGACGCGCTTGCGGTTGCCGGATTGATCCGCCTCGGCCATCACGCCGACGACGGTGAGCCAGACGCCCTCCAGGCGGATCCTCTGCCCCACCGGCGAGTCCGTGCCCCACAGCTGCCACGCCGCTTCTTGGCCCACCAGGCAAACGGACGCCCGCGTCTCCTCGTCCTTTTCGGTCAGTGCGCGCCCCTCCAGCCGGATGAGCTTGAGGGCCGCCAGGTAGGATGGATCGGCGCCCACCACCCGGATGACCCCGTGCTCCCGGGGCCGGGGTGCGGTCTCCTGGACCGGTATCTCCCGCAGGCCTCCCACGGAGATGGCGTCGGGGATGGCGACGCGCAGCGCGTCCACGTCCCGACGGGTGAGGCCCTGGGATTTGCGGGCGACCTCCTCGGCCAGCTCCTCGTCCGCCTCGATGGTCACCGATTTGATCTGGATATTCTGGACCCCCAGCAGCTCGATGAGCTCGGCGGTCTCCCGCCGGGCCCCTTCGCCGATGGAGAGGATGCCGATCACCGCGGCCACGCCGAAGAGGATACCCAGGGCTGAGAGCAGGCTACGGACCCGGTGCGCGCGCAGGCCGTCGAGCCCCTCCCACAGAAGGTCGATCATGGGCTACCGGTCGGCTCGCCGGCGATGGCCGCCGGATCCCGCTTGCCCGCCTCGCGTAGCTCGGGATCGGAGAGGGCCACGGTGGCCCCGTCTTCCAGGCCCGAGTTGATGATGACGTGGGTGTCGTTGGTGCGGCCCAGCTCCACCGTCGTGCGCTTCCAGCCAGTGAGGCCACGCTCGTAGACGAAGGCCACGTCCTCGTCGTGGTAGACCGCCTCCTGGGGGATGAAAAGCACGTCGGGGATGCTGTCGATGCGCACCTCGACGCGGGTGGTCATGCCCGGCTTCATCACCTCGGTGGCCTGCTTCAGGCTCACGGTCACCTTGAGGTGCTTGACCTTGCTGTCCGGCCGGCGCTTGACCGCCAGCTCGGCCAGCTTGTGGATGGTGGCCTCGTGGGCGGGCTCGGGGTGGGCATCGATGATGACCGAGGCGTCCTGGTCCACGGCGACCATGCCGGCGTCCAGCTCGTGCACCCAGCCGATGACCTGCATCTCCGACAGGTCCGGCAGCTGCAGCAGCTGGGAGCCGCGCCACACCGTGTCCCCCTCCTCGACCGTGCTCTCCTTGCCGCCGTGCCAGATTTCGTTTTTGGTGACGATGCCGTCGGTGGGGGCGATGATGACCGCCTTTTCCAGGCGATCCTGAGCTTCCTCGACGTTCGTCTCGGCCCGCTGAGCCTCGATGACCAGCAGCTCCAGCTCCGCCTCGCCCTGCAGCCGGGCGGACTCGGCCGCCTTGCGGGCCCGATCGACGGCGATGGTGGCCCCCTGCACGTCCAGCTTGGCGCTCTCCCGTTCCACGCGGGGCACCGTCTCCGAGTCCGTGACCCGCATCTTGGCCCGCTCCAGGTCCAGCTCGGCACGGACGACGGCGTCCTCGTGGTCCGCCATCTGGACGGCCAGCTGGGCGTCCTTCTGTTCGATCTTGGTGGTGGCCACCTTGTACTTGCTCTGCTCGTCCTCCAGGCGCGATTCCAGCTCCGAGGTCTCGAACTCGACGAGGACGTCCCCCTCCTTCACCCGGGCGCCGTCCTCCACGATCTTGGTGACCTTGGTGGAGACCTTGAGGTTGGGGGCGGTGATGGAGACCGAGCTCACCGCCTCCAGCTCACCGGGGATGGCCAGCGTGATCAGGAATTCGCCCCGCTGCACCTCGGCCGTGGGCAGGGCGTCGTCCGTATCGGAGCAGCCGGAGACCAGGGCGCACAGGGCAAGGACCACCGCCGATTTCAAGGCGGTATCGAGCACCTGAGGCCGGCGATATCGGGTAGACAAGGGAACCCCCATCGTGGGTCGTTCGACGACCGCAAGATGGTAGGGACGTGGCGTCAGCCGGTCAACCGGCGTTCACTGCAGTTCGGCCTGGAAGTTGCGGGCCCAGGTGAGCATGCGTTGGCGTTCGGCCGAGTCGTGGAAGCTGGCCTGCAAGCTGGCCTCGAGCGCCTGGCGGGCCTTCTCGTGTTCGCCCAGCACATGGTAGGCCTCGGCCATGTACAGCAGGGTGCGCGGATGCCCCGGCACCAGCTCGTTGGAGCGCTCCAGATAGTCCAGGCACTTGGGGTAGCTACGCATGACCCGGGGGAGGGCATACCAGTACCGGGCGCGGGCACGCAGTGCACCACCTTGGCCGTAGGATTCGTCCATGGACAGGACCTTGTCCAGGTAGTCGTTGAACTTGCCGTCCAGGCCCTTGGAGAGCCCCTCTGCGACGCTCATGTCCTTGGCGTGTTCACCCATGGTCAAGGCCGACCAGTAGTAGCCTTCGATTCCGTCGGGATCCAGGGAGATGGCCATCTCACCCGCGTCCCAGCCCTCCTTGCCGATGATACGTTTGATGGCGGTGTCCTGGGTCCCGTCCGCCAGCCAGAAGCAGATGCGGGCCAGGCGCCAGTGGAGGCCGTAGCTGCCCGGGTATTCCTGGGTGGCATTCTGGAGATGGGAGAGGGCAGCCTTGGCCTGGGAGGGATTCCCCCGCTGTTCGAAGAGCCGGTCCGCCTCGACGATGGCGTCATGCTCGCTCGCCGCGGCGCTCGCCGCGATACACATGAGCAGCAGCACCAATCCGCCCGTCAATCCCGTGTTCTTCTTCATGAATGCCTCCCGAACGTGCTGCGTGCCCGGGCGTCAGTTCCCACTGGACTACCCAAGGATAGCTCGCAGCCTACCATTCGGTAGGCAGGCGATCAAGCGTCTTTTTTTGGGGCGTTCAAGGCCCACTGGCAGGCCCAGAACTGAGCTGCGGGGAACCCGAAGGTACCCCGCAGCGAAGAGGGAACTGGTGTGTACTGGAGAGGACGTCAGTTCCAGAGATAGCTGAAACTGTCCCAGTTCCCCATGGAGTCTTCCGCGTAGAAGATGACGTCGTAGGCGTCGCCGCAGTAGAGGTCGTTGCCGTTGCCCTCTTCGATCCAGCCACCCCAGTAGCCGCCGCCCTCGAAGTTGAGGTCGTACACGCCAGCCTCGAAGCCGCTGAGGCTATCGACGAAGGTGACCTTGACCCGCGTCACGTCCTGGAAACCGTCAGCGTCGTTGACGTGGGCCTGGAACTCGAAGACCCAGTCATGGGCATCTTCGTAGCACTCGGTCCAGGTGTCGGCCGGCGATTCGCTGATGATGGGCGAAGCGTTCCCGGCGCCGCCGCCCATGACGAGCGTGTCCGAGTTGCCGTTGTAGTCCTCGACGTAGAAGACGACCTCGTATTCGTCGCCACAGAAGAGCTGCGTCTCCCGCTCCCAGCTCCAGGCGCCCCAGATGCCGCCCGCCTCCTCGAACAGATCGACGCGGTCCACGTAGGAGCCGCTGAAGGCGTTGTAGAAGGTCACGTCTACCGCGTAGATGTCGCCGAGGCCGTCCGCATCGTGGACCTCCGCCTGGTACTCCCAGTAGTAGTCGTGTTCCTGAGGATCGTAGTCGCAGAACCAGAAGGTGTCGCCGCTGTTCCTGACGACGGGTGCGTTGTCGTGGCGGTTGTCATTGTCCACGTAGAAACATCCGCCCAGTGTCATGGAGCTCAGCAGGACCAGGAGGGTGGGTGCCATCCATTTTGAGTTCAACATCTTCCCGTCTCCTTTCGTCGCGGCCCCGCGTGCCCTGGGGTTCCCGCATCAATCGTGATGTTCGTATGACGACAGTAGAGCCTCTGACATTCAAAAAAACTACGGGAAAAAGCGTGTGGTAACAGGGATGTAATCGGGAAAGGCGCCCCAAAAACTGGGCGGTCAACGGAGCTGAGCCAGCACGCCCTGGAACGAGCGGGACTCGGGGAACCCCGCCAGCTCCGGGAAATCGAGGGACGGGGGGGCGTCGAGCAGGTCGGCCACGCGACGGCCGCGCTCCCGCGCCTGCTCGCGCACGGACCGGCGCAGTTGCCCCGGGCGGGCCCGACGATCGTTGAGGCAGGCCAACACCGTGCCACCGGGGGCCAGCAGCCGGATGGCGTCGGACAGCAGCTGGTCGTAGCGCTTGCGGCTGGACCATCCCGTGGCGCCCTTGGCGGCGGTGGGCGGGTCGATGATCACCAGATCAAAGCTGGCCTCGGCGCCCCGCCGCACGAACTTGACGGCGTCGCCGCGGTGGTAGCGGTAGCGCTCCTCGGGCAGATCATTGAGCTGGACGTTCCCCCGGGCGATGCGGAGCGCCGGCCCGGCCAGGTCCACGTCCGTGACGTGCTCCGCCCCGGCCGCCAGCGTGGCCACGGAGAAGGCGCCGGTGTAGCCGAACAGGTTGAGCACCCGGGGGAAGGGGCCCCGCCGGGCCAGCAGCTCGCGGTTGGTCCGCTGGTCTGCGTAGAAGCCGGTGGCGAGGCCTCCGAAAGGGCGCGTACGGAAGCGCAGGCCACGTTCATGGACGATGACCTCGGTCTCGGCGGTGGCGTCCCCCTTGATGAGCCGCCCCTTCACAGGCTCCTTGCGCAGGTCCTGGTAGTGGTCCTTCTCCCACAGGATGCCGGCGCCGGTGGCCGCCATCAGCTCGCGATAGACCTCCTCGCAATAGACGTCCGCGGCCGGTGCGTGGCGCAGGGCGACCAGGGCCTGGCCGTAGCGGTCCACGTGCAGCGCCGGCAGGCCGTCCGCTTCACCGTGGACCAGGCGCAGCACATCGGTGGCGCCGTCATCCAGCAGCGGTGCCCGCCGCTCCAAGGCCTGCCGGGCCAGCGCCCGGGGAGAGAAGGGGGTGTTGGGCGGGCCGATGACCCGGGCGACGATACGGCTGCCGGGGTCGGCGATGGCCGTGCCCAACGGCCGGCGGTCCGGGCCCACGACGTGGATCCGTTGCCCGGCCCGCAGCTGCCGGGTGGAGCCGGTGTCCCGATCGGCGATGACCCAAGGATGGCCGGACTGGAGCGCCCGTGCGGTGGCGGCCCCCACGGACAGGGTGGGGAGCCGGGTGCGTTTACGAGAGGGTCTGCGAGAAGGCATCGGGCAGAGGGTATGCTACGTTTGGCCCGGGAGGAAGAGGACGATGAAGCGAGTGCTGCCGCTGTTCGTCATGCTCGGCTGCTGGCCCTTGGGCTGCCAGCCCTTATACGACCAGTACACCGAGGTCGCCACCGAGCTCCTGCTCCTTCAGGTGGAGAACCCGCTGGGCAATGACGTGGTCGCATTCGATGGAGATTTTGCCACCGACTATGTGAGCGTCCAGTGCTACCTCTCCGAGGCCAAGAATCTGGATTCGGTGGGCAACACGCCGGCCGAGGGCGCGGTGGTTCTGCTCACCGGCGCCAACATGGGGACGCACGAACTCATCGAGGTCGGTGACGGCCTGTACGAGCTGGACAGCGTCCAGGATCCGGATCTGAAGTACGACGGCTACCTGGACTATGAGATCACCGTCCGCTACGCAGGCAAAGAGCGCCTGGCCGGCCTATTCTTGCCGGGTGAACCCAACTACACGCTGCCCACGACCCATCCCGCCGGCAGCGAGCTGATGGTGGATCTGGACCCGACGGATTTTGATGCCACCGTCTCGCTGGCCTTCGCCGAAAACGGCGATCTGTTGCTGGACGAGCGCCCCGCCAGCCTGACGGAGATGATGGACCTCTTCTCCGGCGAGGCGACGGGCCAGGCGTCGATCCCCGGAGCCGCCTTCCCCAGCTCACCCCGGTCCCAGGCCCTCGGCGTGGCAGGCATCCGGATGTCGCGTGGGGATGACAACTTCGAGAACATGGACAACGAGGTCAGTCGCGTGGCGGCGGGGACGATGACGTTGGAGCTGATCGAGATCCTCTGACCGTCGGGCACCATTCACAAAGAAAAATCGCAGAGGACGCGGAGGGGAGGAAGACGCGGAGGACGCGGAGAAGAAAGAAGGAGAGATTGATTTGGTAGGGAAGACGGAAACCCGTCCTACATTCAAATTCACTCCCCCTCCGCGAGCTCTGCGTCTTCCTCCGCGTCCTCTGCGTTTTTTCTTCCCCCCCGATTCGCCGCTCACTCCACCTCGATATGAAACGGCATCATAGCCAGCGGAGCCCCCGAAGAGAGCAGGGGCGCCACCGCCATGAACTGGCGCAGGGATCGGTCGATGGGGGGGATGGTGGTCCCCATGGAGGCTCGGGATGAGGGTTTGAAGGAGGCGCTGGGCCCGCCGAACAGTTCCTGGAACAGGGTGCGCGGCTCCGGTAGGACCACCAGGGAGACCTCCTCGGCGGCGTCGATCCCGGACAGCTCCTTGGCGACGCGCAGCGCGGTCCGGAATCCCCCCAGCTCGTCCACCAGCCCCACCTCGTGGGCCTGCATGCCGGTCCAGACCCGCCCCTGGGCCAGGCGATCGATCTCCGCGTGCTCCCGCTCCCGCCCCTCGGCGGCCTTGGTGATGAAGCTGAAGTAGAACTCCTCCACCATCTGCTCCATCTTGCCGCGTTCTTCCTCGGTGAACGGCCGCGCCGAGGTGAGCAGGTCGGCAAAGGCCCCCCGTTCGATGGTGTCCACGGAGAGGCCCACCATGTCGTACAGGCCCGCCATGTTGAACTTGCCCGAATAGACGCCGATGGAGCCGGTCAGTGTGCCGGGCTGGGCGACGATGGCGTCGGCCCCCATGGCGATGTAGTAGCCGCCACTGGCGGCGTAGTCGCTCATGGAGACGACCACCGGTTTTTCTTCGCGGGTGAGGATGACCTCGCGCCAGATGATGTCGCTGGCCAGCCCGGATCCGCCCGGGGAGTTGACCCGCAACACCACGGCCTCGATGTTCTCGTCTTCCCGCGCCTGCCGGATGGCGTCGGAGATGGTGGCCGACCCCATGGTCTGGTCGCCACCCCAGTAGGGGGGGGCGCTCTCGCCGGAGGTGATGGCCCCCTCGCAGTAGATGACCGCGACCTGTGGTCCACCCCCCAACCCCAGCGAGGCGGGGCTGACGGCGTTGTAGGAATCAAGGCCCACCAGGGTCCAGGTCTCCTCGCCGGCCGGCTTGAGCTGCTGCTCCAGCTCGTCGCGATAGATCAAGCCGTCGATGAGCCCCGCTTCCAGGGATCCGCGGGCGGTGAGGGGCGGGTCGTCCACGATGCCCATCAGCTGTTCTTGGGTCATGCCCCGGTCCTGTGCGATGTCGGCGGTCATCTGCCCGAAGATGTCGTCGGCCATGCTCTCGAGCACGATGCGCATGGACTCGCTCATCTCCTCGCGCGTGTAGGGCTCGATGGCGCTCTTGTACTGGCCGACCCGGACGAACTCCGCCTCGACGCCCAGCTTGTCGAGGGTCCCCTTGAAGAAGGTCACGGCGAAGCGCACACCCGTGAACAGCAGCATGCCCTCCGGTGACATGTAGACCTCGGAGCAGGCGCTGGCCAGGTAGTACTCCTTGTTCCCGGCCGTCTCCATCCACGCGATGATCGGCTTGTCGCAGGCCTCCCGGTAGCGCTGGATGGCGCCCCGCAGCTCCTGGACCTTGCCCAGGCCGCACTCCATGGGATCGATACGCATGATGACGCCGGCGATGCGGTCGTCCACCGCAGCCTTGCGCAGCGCCGAGTCGAACTCGATGACCGAGGCGCCCGGGTAGCTCCCCAGCACGTCGGCCAGGGGATCGGCCAGCGCCGGCTGCTCGGGCAGGCCACCGCCGGGGTGGAGCACCAGGTACGAGTCCTCGGGGATGCCCGGCTCACCGTGGAAGATGAGGACGTAGAAGAGGATGACGCCGCCCAGCATCCCGCAGATGAACAGCGCGAAGAAAGCCAGCAAGATCTTGGTACCGCGCTTCATCCGCGCCTCCAATGCTCCGCCACCTGATGTGGGCGCGGACTCGTGCGCATGTTAGCACCTGGGACGTACGGGAACGAAAGGGGAGTAGACAGAGGTCAGAGAGAGACGTCGTAGATGGCGATTTCGGCGTCGGCCTTGAGGCTGTCCTTCCAGGCGTCGACACGATCGTAGCGCTTGCGGCGCAGCTGTGTGGCGGCGAGCTCTTCGCGGGCGTCCTCGTAGCCAGCCGGATTCGGGAGTTCCTCGGCGATGACACGGAAGACGATCCAGTTGTCGAACACCGAAAACGCGGTGGGCGGGCCCTGACCAATGGGTTCCTGCTCCATGGCGGCGGAGAGGATCTCGGGGGCGGCGCCGATACGGGGAATGGACGGCTCGCCGACGGCAAACAGGCCCGTCTCCTGCGAGCGCAGGTTCATCGAGTCCATCTTCTCCTGGGTGTCCCCGTTCTGGCTGAAGGGGGCTGCCAGCTCCTCGGCGAACTGACGGGCTAGCTCGGGAGCCTCGTCGTCCACCAGCAGGCGTTCGGCGATCTCCAGCTTGACCTCGTCGAACTCCTTGGTGGACTCGTCTTCGATCTTCTCGATCTGGAGGATGTGGAGACCCTCGCTGGTCGTGATGAGCTCGCTGAGTTCGCCTTCACCCAGGGAGAAGGCGGCAGCCTTGAAGGCCTCCTCGCCGTAGGGGGAGCCTTGGCGGTTCTCGTCGAAGAATCCCAGGTCGCCACCAAAACGGGCCGAGTGGTGATCGCTGTACTTGGCGGCCAGATCCGTGAACGACATATCGCCCGCCTTGACCTCTTCGAGCACACCCTCCATGCGCCGCTTGACCTCGTCCCGCAGCTCCTGAGGGTCTTCCGGGTCGATCAGCATCATGATCTGGCTGGCCTGGACGCGCTTGGGCGTGTGGTATAGGCGCTCGTAGTTTTCGTCGAAGTAGGCGCGGCACTCGGTTTCGTGGTCGGTGGCGTACTGGGCCACGCGCTCCTCGCTGGCGTCCACTTCGGCGCGGAACAGGGCCGACGAGATGCGGACGAACTCCAGGTTGAGCTTGTGGTTGTCCTTGTTGTACTGGTCGAGCAGCTCGGCTTCGCTGACGTGGACCGCCCGGCGGATCATGCCTTCCATGCGCTGGATCAGCAGGCCCTCCCGCTGCTCCTCTTCGAACATGGTCTCGCTCTTGCGCAGCTGACGGAGGTTGGTCTCGTAGAGCTCCTGGTCAAAGCGGCCTTCCTCGTCCTGGAAGTGCCGCATCGCCATGATGCTCAGGGCCAGCTCGTGGTCGCTGACCACCAGCCCCTCGTCCTCGGCGGTCTGCAAGATGAGCTCCCGGACGATGAGGTCATCTAGGACCTCGGTCTTGAGCCCTGCGATCCGCTCGTCGGTCATCTCCTGGTCATATCGCTGGGCAAAACGGATCCGGTCCTGGAAGGCGTTGTTGAATTCGCCGTCCAGAATGGAGGTTCCATTGACCTTGGCGACCGGGGTGGGTCGGTCCCCCTGCGAGCCAACGCCCCAGAAGATGAATACGACCACGATGACCGCAAAAACGATCTGGATCACGAACGACCGAGCGTTGCGGCGCATCACCTCTAACATGACGTTCTCCCAAAGTTGGCGAGGAACGATACTCACCGTGGACGTCTGCGTCAACGCCTCTCGTTGACTGCGCGTCATCCCTGCGCGATCATGCGGTGTACTCCTTTCCGCTCAGGGCGGCATGAACATCTCCGCGCGGACCAAGATCATTGTCGTCGCTCTGCTGCTGATTCTGGCCGGCTGGAACCTCTATGCCAATCGCAGAGACCCCGCAGATCTGAACATCGCGGACCGTACGGTGTTGTTCGTCACCGCCCCGGTACAGAAGGTTTTCAGCTGGACCTTCCACGGCATCGGCAACGTGTTTTCGGGGTACGTGGCGCTGGTGGGGGTCAAGAAGGAAAACGAGGAACTCACCGTGCAGGTCGCCGAGCTGGAGGCGCTGGCGGTGGCCAACCGGGAGCTGGAACTACAAAACGCTCGTCTGCGCGAGCTCGCGGACATGCGTGCGCAGCTGCCCATCCCCACGACCAGCGCCCGGGTCATTGGCTGGGGGACGTCCAGCCGGTACAAGGTCGTGCGCATCGATCGGGGGCGGGCCAACGGCATCGCCCCGGGGCAGGCCGTCATCGGGCACTCGGGTGTGGTGGGCCAGGTGCTGCACACCAGCGCTGGCGCGGCGGATATCCTGCTCATCTCGGACATCTCCAGCGGCGTCGCGGCACGCCTTCAGGAATCCAGACTACGCGGCATCTGCGTGGGGAACGGCCGCTGGGCCGCCTCCCTGGAGTTCGTGGCCCGGCAGGAGTCGGGGGCGGTTGCCGAGGAAGACGTCATCGTGACCTCCGGCGACGACGGGGTGTTCCCGGCGGGTATCCCCGTGGGCACCGTGAGCCACGTGGAGGTGGGGGAGACGGGGCAGTTCCTGACGGTCGATTTGGCCCTGGCAGAAGACCTGACGTGCCTCGAGGACGTCATCGTGTTGCTCGATCCGGGGGCGGAGCTGCCGGAAGATTTCCAGTTCGGCCCGGCCGATGAAGCGGAAGCACCGGCGGACGAGGAAGCGGCCGCCGGTGCGCCGGACCCCGTGGAGTCGCCATGAGGCTCGGGGTCGCGCTGTCCATCGGATTCGCCCTGCTGGTCCTGCGTTCGACCTTGTTCCCGGCGCTGGGATTCGCTTCGGTGGGCCCCGATCTGGTCTTCCCCCTGGCCGTCTTCTACGGCGCCCGCGGGCGGTTCCTGGAGGGGATGGCCACGGTGGTGGTGCTGGGGCACCTGGCGGACCTGATGTCCGGCGGCGTGCACGGCGTGCACGTGTTCCTGTACGCGGTGGGATTCGCCGTGGCCACGCTGGCATCCCGTCGCATCGACCTCGAGGGCACCTTGGTCCCCTGTTCGCTGGTGTTCTTGCTGTCCCTGGTTTCCAGCTTCGCCCTCGCGCTGCTCTACGACCTGTGGTCTCTGCCGGTGCCGGGCACCATCGGCACGACGATCTGGGAGTCGCTGCTGACGGCCCTGTTCGCCTGGCCGCTATTGCCGGTGCTGCGTGCCCTGCGCCGGGTGACGGAGAGGGAGGGCAAGCTCGCCCTGCCGAGTTAGGCCGAACCGACCATGGAGCTTCTGCGAACCCCCCACGAGGCGACGGAGTTCAGGACACGCCTGCTGGTGGTGGCCGGGATCCTGGTGCTGGTCTTCCTGATCCTGGCCGGCCGCCTGTGGTACCTGCAGGTGATGCGCGGCGAGTACTACTCGCGCTGCGCCGCGCAAAATGGGTTCCGTGAACGGGAGATCCCCGCCCCGCGGGGCATCATCTACGACGCCAGTGGCCAGCGTATAGCCGACGTGAGGGCCGCCTACGACGTGGTGGTCACGCCCTCCAAGGTCCTCAAAGAGGGCCTGCCACCCAAGGTCGATGTGGACGATTCCCTGGGCCTGCCGTTGGCCCTCCCCATCGACCAGATGGCCGCCGATCTCTCGGAACTGCTCGACATCCCGCCGGAGGAGATCGTCGAGCGTGTCGGCAACGCCCGTGGCCGTAGCCGGCACCGCCCGATGGTGATCAAGGGGGATGTCTCCTTCGCCGAACTGGCTGCCGTGGAGGCTCGGCAGCCGTTCCTGCCAGGGGTGGGGGTGCGGGTCAGCATCCAGCGCAACTATCCCCACGGCGGGTTGTTCAGTCACGTCATCGGTTACATGAGGGAGGTGCGCTCCGATCAGCTGGACGCCCTGCGGGAGCAGTATGCCGATACCCCCTTCGGCGAAAACTACTACGAGATGGGGGATCACATCGGGACCTGGGGCATCGAGAAATCCTACGAGGAGTACCTCAAGGGCAACGACGGGGTGTACTACGCCCTAGTGGACGCCTTGGGCCGGGAGTTAGGCCGCTCCACGGTGGACGATCCGGGCAGCGACTACCTCACCGCGCTGGCCCACTGGGCCGAGGGGGACCGCCACTACGAACAGCCGGGCCACGACCTGCACCTGTCGCTGCGGCTGGACATGCAGCAGCTGGCCATGGACCTGCTGGCGGACGAGTCGGGCACGGTGGCGGTGATGGAGGTGAACACCGGGCGGGTGCTGACCCTGGTCAGTGCTCCCACCTTCGACCCCCAGATCTTCGCGGGGCGTATCTCGCCGGAAGAGTGGAAGACCCTCACCGAGGACCCGACCCATCCGCTGACGGACAAGGGGCTGCAGGGGATCTATCCGCCGGGTAGCACCTACAAGATGATGACCGGCGCCGCCGCCCTGGAGAAGGGGGTGCTCAACCTCGACTCGTCGGTGAGCTGCGGGGGGTACTTCAGGCTGGGGGGGCACCGTTTCCGTTGCTGGCGCTACCGCAAGGGGGGCCACGGC
>CAZDDH010000200.1:0-16527 GCA_964504165.1 uncultured Rickettsiales bacterium
GTCGAAGTCGGCGGCTGTGAAGTGGTTGTCTTCTCCCAGCTCGTAGCTCGCCGTGTTGGAGGGGTGGACGGTGGTGCCCGAGGGCTGGGTGCAGGCGGCGGTGTCGTCGTCGTCACCGGTGTCATCATCACCCGTGTCATCGTCGCCCGTATCGTCATCGCCGGTGTCGTCGTCCAGATCGTCATCGCCGGTGTCGTCGTCGCTCGTGTCGTCATCGTCGAGTGCGTCGTCGTCCGCCAGGTCGTCGCAGTTGTCGTAGTAGTCGCAGTCACGGAAGACCCACCAGCCCGTTTCCTCGTAACAACCGCTGGGCAGCAGCCACAGAACGCAAGCCGTGATCAGGACGGTTCGGCAGGTGTGGTGATTGACCATATTCCATACCAGGATACCAGTCGCGCGCACGGGGCTCCACGACAACCCGGGGAATCCGGTCCCTACGGGAGGTTGGTTCAGGGCAGGAGGTTGCCCTCTGCGTCACAGCGGCGCGGCTCGCCAAAGCCGTGCTCCTTCAGCTGGGGCACGATGACGCTGGCATCGCCGACCAGTACCACCAGCTTGTGGTCCCCCGTCAGGAATTCGGCAGCCCGCGCCGAGATGCTCTCGGTACTTGCACCGCTGGCGGTCTGTGCGTCGGCCGAACCCGTGTTTGCGGGCTGCGCGCCCTCCACCAGCGCCATCAGCTCCTGGGCGATGTCCTGGATCGAGGTGAAGGTCTCTACCTGGTCGTTGAGGAAGGAGAGGCGCGCCTTGTTCGCCTCTTCGTCCGTGATGCCGCTGGCGACGAGGCCGTCGATCTCGGCAAAGATCTCCACCAGGGTTTCACCGGTGTGCTCGGCCTGGGTGGACGTCCCGATCAGCATCACGCCGTCCTCCCTGAAGTACAGCGGCACGGAGCCCGCGCCGTAGGTCCAGCCCTTCTCCTCCCGCAGGTTGCCGTTGAGCCGGCTGGTGAAGCTCCCGCCCAGGATGGCGTTGAACAGGGTGTTCTCGACCCGGTGCGGTGAGGCCGACGCCTCGCCCGGGAGGAACATCTTCACCTGGGTCTGTGGCGACTGGGGGCGATCGACGAGCAGCAGCTCCACCCCTTCGAAGCCGTGGAACGCAGGCTCGGGGAAGGACGGCGTGGCCGGGGCCTTGCACTTGCCCTTCCATCGTCCGAAGTGATCCTCGATCAGGTCGTCCAGAGAGCGATCACCCACGTCACCCACGACGATCAGGGTGGCCATCTCGGGGCGGCTGTACCGCTTGTGGAACTTCTTGACGTCCTTGAGCTTGATGGCCTGCAGGGACCCCTCGTACCCACTCGACGGGGGGGCGTACGGATGCCCGTCGCCGAAGAACTGGCGCCAGGCGACGACAGATGCGAGGGCGGACGGCTCCTGGGCGCGCTGCTTGATACCACCGGCGGTCTGAGCCTTGATGCGGTCGAACTCCCCGCCATCAAAGCTGGGGCGCAGCGCCACGTCAGCCATCAACCCGAACAGCTCGTCGGCGGTCCTGGAGAGGCCCCAGATGCCCACCGTGCTTGCCTCCGTGTCCGCCCAGCTTCCCAGCCAACCCCCCAAGGTCTGGACCGCGTCGGCCAGCCCGGCCGCGTCCAGATCGCCCGCACCCTCGTCCATCAGATCGGCGGTGAGTGAGGCCAGGCCCTCGCGCCCGAAAGGGTCCATCGCCGCGCCGGATTCGACCACCAGCAGGGCCGCAAAGGCGGGGACGGTGGTACGGGGCAGGTGCCAGACGGTCAGGCCATTGTCCAGGGTGGTTACCTGGGGTTCGGGTGGGGTGAACGGCGCCGGCAGCTCCAGCGGCGGCCGTACGTCCCTGGCGGAGCTGAGGGCGTCCGTTTTGTCCGGATCATCCCCGGTGCTCTCGGCGCCCGGTTCCCCCTCGTCTCCCGTGCCGGGGTCGGCCGGTACCGGCGTTTCGCCCGGCGCCTCGGCCTCGGCATCGGTGGTGTCCTCCTGGCCCTCTGCCGGTTCCTCCGCCACCTCTCCGGGCACGACGGTGATGGCCGCCCGTGGCGACCCCAGGACCTCGCTCGCAACCTGCTGGATGCTCCCACCGGTGGCCCCGCGGTAGCGTGCGATGTCCTCGTCGATGTAGCCCGGATCTCCGGATATGCTCCAGTAGGTGTTCAGCGTGCCCGCGCGCTCGTGCAGCGTCTCCAGGCCAGCGATGAAGCTGGACTCCCAGCCGTTGACGGCCCGGGTCAGCTCCCGCTCCGTGGGGCCCTCGGCGATGAAGCGCTCGATCTCGGCGTCGATGGCGGTGACCAGCTGCTCGGGTTCGGTGCCTTCGAGGGCCTCCGCCACGATCATGAACTTGGAGCTCAACCGGTCCGAGTACTGGGACACACTGACCCAGCGCGCGATCTGCTGGTCCAGCACCAGCGCGCGGTTCAGCCGGCCCACCTTGGGAGCGCCCAGAATGGCGGCGGCCAGGTCCAGATCGGCGTCTCCCTCGGCCATCCATGGCGGGGAATGCCACAGCAGGTAGACCCGGGGAAGCTCCACGCGGTCCTCCAGTGTGACCGCTTGCTCCTCGGCCAGGGTGGGGGGAGGGGGCTCGGGCCGCAGCAGCGGTACTCCGCCGGGGATGTCCTCGAACAGTCGCTCCACCAGTTCCCGGGTGGCCACGGGGTCAAAATCCCCGGCCACGACCATCGAACAATTGGCCGGCGCGTAGCCGGTGGCGTAGATCAGCTGGATGTCCTCCACGGTGGTGGCGATCAGGTCCTCGTGCGTGCCGATGACCGGGTGGGCATAGGGATGGTCAGGGGTGTGCATCAGCGGTGGGACGGTCAGCCAGACCTGGGAGTAGGGCGCCATCTCGTAGTTCTGACGGCGTTCGTTACGGACGATGTCCCGCTGCAGATCCAGCTTCTCCTGGGTCATGTCCGGCCCGATGGTCTCCAGCCGGTCCGCCTCCAGCCACAGCAAGGTGGGCAGCAGGGTCGAAGGGCCCACGTCGTAGTAGACCGTACGGTCCTCGCTGGTGTAGGCGTTGTTCCAGCCACCGCCGCCCTCCATGATGTCGTCGAAGTTGTCGTCCCCCAGGCGGTCGGTGCCCATGAACATCAGGTGTTCCACCAGGTGCGCGTACCCGGTCCCACCCTCCCATTCATCCGAAGAGCCGTAGTTGTACAGCGTGTTGACCGTCACCAACGGCAGATCGTGATCCACGTGGAAGATGACGTGCATGCCGTTATCCAGCGTGAACGCTTCGTAGGGGATCTCTTGCGCAGATGCCTGCAATCGGGGGAGCAGGCAGGTCAGGAAACTGACGACCAGGATCTTTTTCATCAACCGTATCTCCTTCGCACGCTCAAGCCGGCCCATGCTAGCACGCCTGCACCTCTCGACGGCCCCGGGCCGGCTTGCTACCATCGCCGCGGAAGGAAGCACCGATGCGCGAGGACCTGCGTCCCGAATTCGAAAACTGGCTGTCCCGAATCCAGACCGCGGAGGCAGCCGATTCCAGACAGATGACGGCGGATTATGCCCTGCGTGCACACTACGTGGTGCTCTCCGACGTATTCTCTGCCTCCGAACCACCGGAGCTACGGGGGCCCCGCGACGAGGCCACGGTCAAGGCCGCCCTGGACCGCCAGTTCGCGCGGGACGACGGCAAGCAGCTGTGGACCAGCGATACGGACCTCTGTGCCGCTGCCCTGTTCGGCATCATCGACCAGGGGCCGTTCCAGGTGGGCAACAGTTGTACCGCACTGCTGCTGGGCCTGTACCACCTCCAGAAACTCGGACTGGAGCTGGATCTGAAACACAAAAAACTGGAAGAGCTGATCCTGCGGACGGATACCTACCAGCTAGATGCGTATTCCAGATACAGCAAGTACTCCGATTCCGCGGAGCCGGAGATCGCCTTTTTGTCCGATTTCTTGCGGCGCAGCAGCAAGCCTGCACAGGGGGCAATCCACACGCTCTCCTTCCGTCACCTGGAGGGCATGTTGAAGCCTCATGGTGCCTGGCTGGACAACGCTCGCGACGGCGGCATCGACGTGATGCGAGAGACCCTGCAGACCCGCCGCCGGTTCCTCGTCTTCCGGGATAGTCAGCCGGACGTGGAGCGGGTCCAGGAGCTTCCCTTCTCCGGATGGGACGCGGAGGTCTCCCTGGCTCAGGTCAAGCAGATCCGCAAGCTCCTGGAGCTGACGCCGGAGAACGGCGTGTCGGACGAGCAGTTCTTTACCGCCGTGGACCCGATGGAGCTGCTGGCCTACCGCTACCGAAACCTGCTCAAGCGGCTGGCGGATGGGCCGGTTGACTGATCGCCCATGATCGATTGCCACTGCCACCTGTTCGCCCCCGTCGTCGTTTCCAACTGCCTGTCCCAGCCCCGCATGATCGAGGAGCTGAAGATGGACGTCGTCGGTGCGGCCGATCGTCTGGAGCCCGAGCAGCTGGTGCGCTCCGCCCAGGGCGCGGGAGTGGAGCGCTGCGTGCTGCTGCCGACGGCTGCCCCTGAGGGTGTGGTGCGTACCAATGACCGCTTCCTGGCCCACGCCGAGGCGTTCCCATCCCTGGTGACGATGGGGACGTTGCATCCAGCCATGGACGGGCTGCAGCGTGAGGTCGAGCGGCTCCTGACCGCTGGCTTCTGCGGGGTCAAGCTGTCCACGTTTTCACAGCGCTTCGATCCGAGGTCGGATGAGACCCATCGGATGATGGCGATGTTGGCCCGCGAGGGGGCTCGCCAGGGACGTCGCCCCACCGTACTGCTCGACACCTACGTCCGGGCTGATCGCTATTTCGGCGCCGAGCAAGACCACCTGACCACACCCGGGCGCCTGTCCGCCCTGGTACAGCGGAACCCGGGAGTGGATTTCATCGGTGCCCACATGGGCGGCCTGTATGCCGGTGCCGAGGCCCTGTTCCGGGATCTGGAGCCCGCCGAGAATCTCTACCTCGACACCTCCAACGCATCCCGCACGCTGGAGCGCAGCGCCTTCGTCCGCATGCTGGCGCATCACCGGGGGCGGATCCTGTTCGGAACGGACTGGCCGTGGTTCGTTCACGGGGACGAGATTCCCCTCATCCGGGCCTTGATGGATGAAGCAGGTTTTGACGCTGACGAGCAGGAGCGTGTATTCGATGGGAACGCGCGCCATCTTTTCGAGCTGGCGTGAACCGAGCCTTTGCCGAGGGGAACGGACCCATGACCCGAAGAATCCTATCCTTCCTTGCCGCGCTGCTGGTCTTCGTATCCGGCTGCGGTTCGGCGCCGGAACAGGGAAGCGTGCCCACCACCATCAGGGTCATCGTCACATTGCTGCCCCAGCAGCACATGGCGCAGGCCATCGGCGGGGAGCGTGTCGAGGTGACCGTGATGGTCCCCCCGGGGCAGAGCCCACACAGCTACGAACCCACGCCGGGCCAGCTGCTGGCGGTGAGCAAGGCAGACCTGTACTTCACCGTGGGCTCGGGCGTGGAGTTCGAGATCAAGAATCTCGAGCTTCTCCAGCAGCAGAATCCCGAGATGAAGATCATCGATGGCCACGTGGGCATCGATCTACTCTCCGTGGACGGTGGCTCGGCGTGTACGGATGACCACGGGGAGGGCCATCATCACCACGGCACGACGGACCCGCACGTCTGGCTCGATGCCGTCAACGCGCAGATCATGGCTGGCCATCTCCTGGCCGCCCTCATCGAAGTGGATCCGGAGTACGAGGCACAGTACCGGTCCAATCACAATGGCTGGACGATGGCCATGGCGGATGCCGATACCAGGATCCGGGCGCTGCTGAGTATCCATCGGGGCAAGGCGTTCCTCACCTATCACCCGGCCTGGGGGTATTTCGCTCGGGCGTATGGGCTCGAGCAGATCGCGGTAGAGGAGGGGGGGCAGCAGCCTGGCCCGGCGGGTGTCTCCAGGGTCATCGAGCAGGCCCGCCAGGCGGGGATCCAGGCGGTCATCGCGTCCCCGCAATACGATACCTCCAGCGCCCAGGTGATCGCCGCCGAGATCGGTGGCGTGGTGCTCCCGCTGAACCCGCTGGCCGCCACCTTCGAGGAGTCCGCCGTCAAAGCCGCCAATGGGCTGGCCAACGGATTCGAGGGCCCGGGCCCCGGTGCACCACCCGCACCAACCCCCGCCGGCGGTTGATTACCCGCCCGCAGATCGTTAGATTCAGGCCGAGGTCAAGAACTTGCCCCAGCCTGCTGCCATCGAGATCAAGGGACTTTCTGCCGGGTACGGCGGCGGCACCGTCATCGAGAACATCGATCTCACCGTGGAGGCCGAGGACTACGTCGGCATCATCGGCCCCAACGGCGGCGGCAAGACCACCCTGATCCGCACCATCCTGGGTTTCCTGCGTCCGGAGCGCGGCTCGGTGACCGTCCTGGGCGAATCCCCCGTCAGCGGGCGCCGCTACATCGGCTACGTGCCCCAGCACGCCAGCTTCGACCGCCAGTACCCCATCTCCGTGTTCGAGGCGGTCAGGATGGGGCTACGGCGCAAGCGGGGCCTGGTGCCCTGGTGGCAGGGCGACGACGGGCGGACGACCATGGAGGCGCTGGAGTCCGTGTCCATGGCCGACCACTCCCGGGAGCCGCTGGGGGAACTTTCGGGTGGGCAGCTGCAGCGCGTCTTCATTGCGCGGGCGTTAGTGGCCCGCCCCAAGATCCTGATCCTCGATGAACCCACCGCCAGCGTGGACAAGCAGATGCAGGAGAGCGTCTACGACCTGCTGGCCCAGCTGAACGCCGAGATGAGCATACTGCTGGTGACCCACGACATCGGCATCATCTCCTCCCACGTGAAGCACGTGGCCTGCCTCAATCACAACCTGTTCAGTCACGGCGGCAAGGAGCTCACCGCCGATATGCTGGAGCAGGCCTATCAGTGCCCCGTGGACCTCATCGCTCACGGAGTTCCCCACCGCGTCTTCGAGGGCCACGGCGATCCTTGCGCGTGCCAGGAGCCGGGGCGGCCGGAAAAGGGCGGGGAGTGACCGTGCTGTCTGCCGGGGAAGTGATGGACCTGCTGGCCCTGCCATTCGTCCAGCGCATGTTCCTGGCCGGGCTGCTGGCGTCCATCTCCTGCGGGGTCATCGGCAGCTATGTGGTGGTCCGCCGCATCGTGTTCATCACCGGCGGCATCTCCCACACCACCTTCGGGGGTATCGGGCTCGCGTACTTCCTGCAAGACAAGGCCGGCTGGGTCGCCTTCGACCCCCTCTACGGGGCGGTATTGGTGGTGCTGGGGGCGGCGCTGTTGCTGAGCAATTCGTGGATTCGCGCCCACATGCGCGAGGACTCGGCCATCGGCGTGGTGTGGGTGGTGGGCATGGCCCTGGGGGTGCTGTTGCTGGCCGCCGTGGACCGCACGAAGGTGATGGTCCAGGACCCGGTGAGCATCCTGTTCGGCAACATCTTGCTGATCCAGAGCCGGGACCTGGTGCTGATGGGGATCCTGGTGCTGGTGATCCTGGCGGCCGTCGTGTTGCTGTTCAAGGAACTCCAGATCGTCACCTTCGACGAGGAGTTCGCCCGGCTGTCCGGTGTGCCGGTAGGGCTGATGAACTTCGCCTTGCTGGCCCTGGTGGGCTTCACCATCGTGGTGCTGATCAAGGTCGTCGGTGTGGTGCTGGTCATCGCCATGGTGACCGTACCCGCGGCCACCGCGGGGGTCTTCACCCGCGGGCTACGATCGATGATGGCCCTGGCCACCGCAGTCTCCATCCTCGTCACCACCGCAGGCGGCCTGCTGTCCCTCCTCTTCGACCTGCCGCCGGGGGCTGTGATTGTGCTGTTGCTGGCGGTGGTGTTCTTTGCGGCTACGGGTACTCGGGCGCTGATGCAGCGATTCTCTAACGGCGGGTAGAAGAAAAAATCGCAGAGGGCGCGGAGGGGAGAAGACGCAGAGGGCGCAGAGGTAGGTGGGTTTTTTTGGGGGGGAGAACTAGAGATCTCTTCTGCTCCCAGGCTCTCTCTTGGTCTTTTCCGCGGCCTCTGCGCGCGCTGGACGCGCGGCTCTGCGGCCTCAGGCCGCCAGGACGGCGGCCCTTTCTTTCTTCTTTTCGTTATGGCGCCTGTCTAGTCGACCACGATCAGCCGGTAGGTACGCTCCCGCGGCCCGTCGATCTCCACGGCCACGCCGGCCACCTCGGCGGTGCCGGAGGTGAGGGTGACCTCGGTCTCGCCGTCGCCGGTGGGGGTGCCGGTGGGGCGGTAGCTGGTGCCGTCCCCTTCGGTGAACTCGCCGCCGCCGCCAAATAGATAGACGGTGCGCAGGTGGTCCACGTCGTCGAGGTTGAGCAGGGGCGCCTCGGCGGCCTCCACCAGGGTGTCGGGGATGATGTCGAAGACCGGGACCGTCGTGCCGGCGGCGGCGAAGACGGGGATCTTTTTCATGCCGGCCTCGACCCAGCCCCCGCTGGCCGGGGAGAGGGTGTTCCATTCGTACCAGCTGACCCCCTCGGGGAGGGAGACCTCGCGGCCCGTGACCCCCGCCTCCAGCACCGGGGCCACCAGCAGCGCGTCCCCCAGCATCCAGGCGTCCATGCGCCCCCAGTCCTCCCCGCCGAAGAGGAAGCTCGTGGGCAGTATCATCGGCGTGCCGTCCTGCGCGGCGCGGTACGCCAGGCCGTACCGGTAGGGGAACAGGCGCATGTGTTCCCGGGTCACCTGGGCCCAGTAGGCCGTCGTCTCCGCGTCGGTGTCGAACTGCCAGTTGTCCACGTCGCTGGCGCCGTGGTGGGTGCGCATGATGGGGCTGTAGGCGCCCAGCGACGCCCAGCGGTACCACAGCTCCTGGGTGGACGGGGCGTTGCCCTGGGACTGGTAGCCGGCGATGTCGTGGGTGTAGACCGCCACGCCGCAGGCGGAGAGGCCTAGGCCCAGCGGGATGACCGTGGGGAAGCCGTCGTCCCCATCAAAGCTCGTGCGCTGGTCTCCGGCCCACACGATGGGAGACACACCCAGGGCGTCCCCCCAGCCTGAGCGGGAGAAGTAGGTCGCGTCCCGGGACTCGATGACCTCGTTGTTGAGGGACTGCCACAGGGCCGGGTAGCTGTTGTGCACCCGCATGGCGTCCTCCCCCGAGTCCAGCTGGGCGTCCACCGGCAGCCACTCCGCGTAGTCGGCCATCCAGCCGTCGAAGCCGGCGTCGAGGATGTCGGTCATCAGCTCCCGCGCCCAGTCCCGGCCGGCGTCGGTGGTCAGGTCGACCATCGAGGTGTCGTGGAAGGTCGCTCCCTTGAAGATGTAGGGGCCTCCCGCCGGGTCCTGGATCAGGACGTCCGCTTCCACCGCCATGTCCCAGGTCTCGGTGTCGTCGATGACGAACGGCGAGAAGTAGGCGAACCACTTGAACCCCTGGCGCTCCAGCGTGTCGGCCTGCGTCGTCGCGTCCGGGTACATCTCCTCGTCGAGGATCCACTCCCCGGAGATGTGATAGCCGGCCAGGGATTCGTCGGCACCCTTGAAATCCTCGGTCCAGATCACCGAGGAGGCGGCCCCCGATTCCCGCAGCAGGTCGGCCACCTCGGTGACCCGTTCGGTGCCGCGCACTGCGTCGTTCCAGGGGGCGAAGGCCCAGGCCGGGGGCAGATCCAGCCGGCCGGTGTAGTCCGTCAGGGTCTGGACGACCTGCAACGGGCCATCGCCGGAGATCAGAAGAAAATCGGCGTGATCGTCCCAGATGGTCACGTCGAAGCGCTCCGTGTCGCGGGCGCACAGATCCACCTCCACCCGCGCCGTGGTGGGGGTGAACAGGCCGTGGGCCTGGTGGGGCCGTAGCAGGAAGGGGACGGGGTAGGAGGAGGCGTGCCGCGTGCCGGTCATGAACCAGTCGTCCGGGTACAGCTCCGTATCGAGCTTGCCGATGCCCGGCTCGGAGACCCACAGCGGGAAGGCCTGGCCCACGTGGTCCACATCCATGGCGTGGGAACCCAGCCCCATGAAGTGGTCCGCGCCGTCACAGTCCGCGGACAGCTTCACGCGGTTGGTGCCGCCGGCGTCCGGCAGCCAGGAGAGTTGCAGGGTGTCGGCCGTGTCCGCGGTCAGCGTCAAGGTGCCCAGGGGGTTGCCGTCGTCGTCGGACGCCTGGATCGGGACGGCCACGCCGGTGTCGTAGGCTCCGCCGGTGGCATCCCCCATGTCATATGAGTCGGCGGTCACCAGGTCAGCCTCCTCGTCGTCGAAGCGGAAGCTGCCAAAGGACATCTCGATATCGGCGGTCCCGGTCCCGGCCTTCAGCATGACGCGTTGGAGCCGATCGCCGCGGCCGTCGTGTTCGATGCTGAATGCGCCGCCACCCTCTTCGATGGAGAGGATGAATTCACCGATGGTTACCGGGTCGGCGGCGGATCCACAGCCGCTGTTCAGCAGCCATGGCAACAGCAGGAGCAAGGTGCCCGCAGAACGGGAAAGGGAGCGTGAAGTTGTCGGTTGAGGCATGAGGCCTTTGTACCACATTGCCCTGGGGCATCCGCACCGTAAATGGTATCTTGAAGACACGGTCAGGGTGGCTCAAATCAACCAATCGATGTCCCGTCAACTCCTCTGCATCTTGTTGCTCGTCGTCCACGGGTTGGCCGGTTGCGGTGCGTCCGGGGGTGGGGACGACGACGTCGTCGTGGACGACCAGCCCGCCGATTTCAAGACCCATCTCGAACTCAGCGAACGGATCCCCACCGTGGCGACGGTGAGCTGGAACAGGGATCCCGAGGATGTGGTCGATGCCTGGTTGGAGTTTGGCCTCACCGACGGCCACGGCACGCGAGTGACGGCGCGGCACGTGGGGGAGGGGCGCTACGAGGCGGTGTTGTTCGGGATGAAGGCATCCTCCGAGTACCACTATCGCGCATATGTCGAGACCACCGCGGGGCTGGACGAGAGCGAGGATGAGACGATCCAGACAGGGGATGTCCCGGCCGACCTGAAATCCCCCACGCTCACCCTCTCCGAACCGTCGGCGTCCCACGGGGGGTTCTACGTCACCTCCGTGATCTCCACGCCGTCGATGGCGGTGATCCTCGACGGGGACGGGGACTATGTGTGGTGGTATGCGCCCACCGAAGACCACCAGGTCACCCGCGCCCAGTTATCCCGGGATGGTGAATGGATTCGTTTGATCGACTTCATCCCCGACTCGGAGGAGCAACTCCACAACAGCGACCGATCCCTGCACCGTGTGCGAATCGACGGTACAGAGGCGAACGACGAGGCCTACAGCCAGGCCCATCATGACTTCGTCGAGTACCCGGATGGCACCATCGCCTTCCTGGCCTACGACCGGGTGGACGTGGGGGAGGAGATGGTCCGGGGTGACAAGATCGTGGAACTGGCCCCCGACGGCACCGAGACGGACGTGTGGTCGGTGTGGGATCACTTCTGGTATGACCCCGAGATTGAATACGATGCGGAGCTTGGTTGGTCCCACGCCAACAGTCTGGACTACGACGAGGACCTCGACGAATGGACCCTGGGCTTGCGGAACTTTGGTTCCATCGTGCGAATCGACCGGCAGACGGGCGATATCCTGTGGCAATTCGGGGGTGAGGACAGCGATTTCAGCGGGGACGATGAGCCCCCCTTCGTCGGGCAGCATGGCTTCCAGGTGATCCCCGGTGGCATTGTCGTTTTTGATAACGGCGACACGATCGAGCTGAACTCCCGGGCGGTGGAATACCGGCTGGACTCGGACCAGGGGACCGCATCTTTCGTCTGGGAACGGTACAACGATCCGCCCATCTACAGCCTCGGCCTGGGGGATGTGAGCCGCTGGGACGACGGCAACACGCTCATCACCTGGAGCGGTGGCGGCCAGATCGAGGAGGTCACGCCAGGCGGTGAGGTGGTGTGGCGCGTCAACATGGACCTGGGCGCCGGCTTCGGCTACACGACCTGGTTCGAATCGCTGGTGGATTGAGGCGGGGCGGGTCAGTCCGCCAGTTCGTCCAGCGCCTGGCCCGTGACCCGGTACACCGTCCACTCGTCCATGGGGAAGGCCCCCAGGCTCTTGTAGAACTGGATGGCCGGTTCGTTCCAGTCCAGCACGGACCACTCCATGCGCCCGCAGCCCCGATCGCGAGCGATGCGGGCCAGGGCGACGAGCAACGCCTTGCCGATCCCCTTGCCCCGTAATTCCTGATTCACGAATACATCTTCGAGGTAGATTCCGGGCCGTCCCAGGAAGGTGGAAAAGTTGTGGAAAAACAGAGCAAAACCAGCATGTTGGCCGTTGTGGTCCGCGATGATGACTTCGGCGCCCTTGCGGGGGCCGAACAGGGCTTCTTGCAAGATGTCTTCGTCCGCTACGACCTCATGTAACAGCCGTTCATACTCGGCGATCTTGCGTATCAATTCGAGGATCAGCGGGATGTCCGCCTCCGTCGCGAACCGCAGGGCCAGGCCGGGGAGATCCGAGGAGATCTCCGGTGATTCCATCTGCAGCAGCACGGTCCGGGCCGATCGATACCGCTCCATGCGCCGATGATCCGCGTCCGTGGGGGAGGGGATCCGGCTGAGGTCCAGGTTGTCCTCGATGTCGGCGAGCTTGACCCGGCGAGCGAGGGGATTGGCGCCGGCACGGTGCACGAAGGCTACGTAGCTCTCGTCGGGCTCGCGCCGGGTGAGGGCGTCTACCGCCTCGACGATGTCCTCGCTGAACTCCCGGCGCAGATCATCGAGCGTCCATTTGGTGTCCTCCACGACGTCGTGGAGCACGGCGACCGCGCGCTCCGTGGGCGTGCCAAATCGGGACATGACCCGCAGCGGATGGTGGACGTAGGGGGCCCCGGCCTTGTCCCGCTGGCCCTCGTGGGCGGCGACGGCGATCTCGATGGCCCGCTCCGGAGTGCTCATGAACCCCACCAGCCCTGGGCGATGGGCATGCGCCGGCCGCCGCCGAAGGCCTTGGACGTGATCTTGAGCACCGGGGGGGCCTGGCGCCGCTTGTACTCGGCGATGCGTACCAGCCGGGTGACCTGCTGGACCACATCGGCATCGAAGCCGCGGGCCACGATGGCCTGGGTATCCTCGCCCCGCTCCACGTGGAAGTGGAGGATCTGGTCCAGCACGTCGTAGGGCGGCAGGCTGTCCGAGTCCTTCTGGTCCGGTGCCAGCTCGGCGCTGGGAGGCTTGTGGATGATGGCCGCCGGGATGACCTCACCGCCCACGTTGAACTGCTCCGCCACCCGGTACACCAGCGTCTTGGGCAGATCGGCGATGACCGCCAGGCCGCCGGCCATGTCGCCGTACAGCGTGCAGTAGCCCGTGGCGACCTCCGATTTGTTGCCGGTGGTCAGCAGCAGATGGCCGTGCTTGTTGGACAGGGACATGAGCACCACGGCGCGGATGCGCGCCTGGAGATTCTCCTCGGTGACGTCGGCGGGTTTGCCCTCGAACAGGGGCGACAGCTCGTCGGTGAACTGCTGGAACAGCCCGTCGATGCCGAACACCCGGTAGTGAATGCCCAGGTTTCCCGCCAGCGCCTGCGCGTCGTTGAGCGATCCCTCCGAGGAGTAGCGGGTGGGCATGGCGACGCCCCACACGTTGTGCGGGCCCAGCGCCCGGGCGGCGAGGGTGGCCACCAGCGCCGAATCGATCCCTCCGGAGAGCCCCACCAGCGCGGTCTTGAAGCCGCAGCGGTGGGCATAGTCACGGGTGCCTCGGGCCAGGCCGGCGATGACCGCCGACTCTTCACCGGGCAGGAGCTCGGCGACGGTACCGGAACCGGCGGTGACATCGACGAGCCGTAGATCCTCCTCGAACTCATGGCACCGGGCCCACAACGAGCCGTCGGGGCCCGCGGCCAGGCTGTGCCCATCGAACAGCAGCTCGTCGTTGCCGCCCACCTGGTTGACGTACAGCAGCGGCCGGGACAGCCGCGCGGCGTTGTCCCGCATCATCTGGGGGCGCTGCCGGCGTTTGGTCAGCGTGAACGGGGACGCCGAGATGTTGATCAGGACGTCGGCTCCGGCATCCACCAGCTCCTGCAGCGGATCCCGCACATAGCGGGGCTCGGACGGCAGCTCGGCCTTGCTCCAGGCATCCTCGCAGATGGAGATGCCGAGCTTGAGCCCGCCGTACTCCACAACCTGTACCGGCCCGCCGGGGGTGAAATAGCGGTGTTCGTCGAACACGTCGTAGGTGGGCAGGAGCACCTTATGGTGGACCGAGACGATGCGGCCATCGGCGAGCAGCGCAGCGGCGTTGTGCAGCGGCTTGCCAGTGTCGCCCATGTTGCGATCGATGAAGCCGACAATGGCCCCTGTCTTGCCCACGGTGGTCGCCAGCTCCTCCAGCGCCTCGCGGCAGCGGCGGATGAAGCGGGGCCGCTCCAGCAGGTCCAGGGGCGGATAACCGGTCAGGCACAGCTCGGGGAACAGGCACAGATCCGCACCGGCCTCCTCGGCGCGCGCCAGCTCCCCCCGTATCGACGAGAGGTTCCCGTCCACATCTCCGACGACAGGTGATATCTGGGCGAGGGCTATACGCATCGGTCAGGGCTTACGATAGGCCATGGAAGAGGTGGAGTACGAGCCCGATTCGATCCCGGTCTCCCGCGCCGAGGTGCCGCAGCGATTCCGCTCGATCTCGTCGCGGACGGAATCGGAGATGGGGACGGGATAACGGCCATCGAAGCAGGCCTTGCAACGGCCGCCGTTTTCCAGCTTCGTGAGGCTCTTGACCGATAGATAGGTCACCGAGTCCACACCCAGGCGCCGTACCAGCGCCTCCTCCACGGCGATGCGCGCCTTCTCCTCGTCGCCCTTCTTGGGTTCACAGCCGTAGATCTGCCGGGCGATGAGCTCCTGGGGGGTGCTCATGTCGATGCCGTAGTAGCAGGGGAACAGCACGGGCGGTGAGTGGATGACCAGGTGCACCTCCCTTGCGCCGTGTTGCCGGACCAGCTTGGTGATGCGGCCGATGGTGGTACCGCGCACGATGCTGTCGTCCATGATCGCCACCCGCTGGAACTCGAACTCCTCGCGGATTGGATTGACCTTGAGGCGTAGCCCCAGGTTGCGGGACGCCATGTCGGGCATGATGAAGGTGCGTCCGCTGTAGCGGTTCTTGATGAACCCCTCCCGGTACGGTACCCCCAGCTCTTCGGCGAAGGCGTTCGCAGCCGGGCGGCTGGTGTCGGGCACGGGGATGACCCGGTCACATTCCAGGCCCTGCTTCTTCCACTGGGCTGCCAGCATACGTCCCAGCATCAGCCGGCGTTCGTAGACGGTATGCCCCGCCATGATGGAATCGGGCCGGGCGAAGTAGATCTCCTCGAACACGCAGGGCGTGGGCTCGTTGGACTTGACCAGCTTCTCGATCGGCTCCTCACCGGAGCGCATGATCAGGGCATGGCCAGGGGGGATGTCCCCCTTGCACGGCACCTCCAGTGCGTCCAGCGCCACCGACTCGCTGGCGGCGATCCAGGTGCCGGCCTCGCCGCCCCAGACCCCCGGACGGATGCCCGACGGATCGCGGCAGACGACCAGCGTATCCTTGCCGTCCACCTGCAGGGCCACCGAGAACGTGTATGCGCCCTGGACCTTGTCGAAGGTTGTTTTCAGGGCGGACATCACGTCTTCGAGGGTGTGGTCGGCACGCCGCCGCTCCATCAGCGCCTCGGAAAAGACCAGCAACATCGGCTCCACGTCACAGGTGCTGAGCACCTGAACCGACTGGTGGGAGAGTTCATCCCGCAAGCTGGCGTAGTTGATGATGTTCCCGTTGTGCGCCATGAACACGCCGGGACGCCTGTAGAAAAACGGCTGAGCGTCGTCGAGGGAGACGGAGCCCAGGGTCGGGTAGCGCACGTGGCCGATGCCCAGACCACCTGTGAGCCCCTGGATGACCTGCTCGGAGAAGCCGTCCCGCACCAGTCCCATCGTGCGATGGGAGGAGAACCGGCTGCCGTCCTTGGTGAAGAGGCCCGCGGAGTCCTGGCCGCGGTGCTGGAGCGCCTGGAGCGCTACCGTGATTGCAGGGGAGACGTCACCCGGGCCCACCATACCGACAAAACCGCACACGGCTCAGCCCTCCCGTTGGCCACGACGCCGGGTATTGGCGATGGAAGCGCCAACAAAATCCCGGAACATCGGATGGGGTTCGAGGGGCCGGGATTTGAACTCCGGATGGGCCTGACTGGCCAGGAACCAGGGGTGGCTCGGCAGCTCGATCATCTCGCACAGCTCGCCGTCCGGGGAGGTCCCGGAGAGGACCATGCCCCCCTTTTGCAGCCGCTCCCGATAGTCGTTGTTGACCTCGTAGCGGTGCCGATGGCGTTCCGAGATTTCCCGCGTGTCGTAGGTCTGTTCCGCCAGGGTGCGCTCCTTGATCACACAGGGGTAGGCGCCCAGACGCATGGTCGCGCCCTTGTCCTTGATGTCGCGCTGATGCTCCATCAGGTCGATGACCGGGTGCGGGGTCTGCTCCTCGAACTCCGTGCTGTGCGCCCCCTGGAGCCCACAGACGTTCCGCGCGAACTCGATGACCGCCATCTGCAGTCCCAGGCAGATGCCCAGGAAGGGGATGTTGTTCTCGCGGGCATACTGCA
>CAZDDH010000201.1:0-16527 GCA_964504165.1 uncultured Rickettsiales bacterium
GGAAGGCCTCGGCCTCGGGGCGCTGGATTCGGATGGGCACGGGGGTGAAGGCGCGCTGCCGATCGGGTCGCCGGTAGACGGCGGCGGCGAAGTCCTCGCGCTCGCTGTTCAACTCGATGATGTCGCCGGTGACGGGGTCGGGCGTGCCCCGCCGCCCCGGCGCGCCCCGGGGGGCGCCCGCCCCCGGGGGGGGCGGGGGGGCCGGGGCCAGGGGGAGTGCTGGCCGTGGGCGGCCGTGGTGGCTTCGATGTTGTCCGAGTACGCCGAACCCTCGGTGGCGTCGTCCAGGGCCATTCCGCCGCCCTGGGCCTGCAGATTGATGACGTGGGCCCCGGCCCCGGTGATGGTGAAGCGGATGGGGAAACTGGCGCTGGGGTGATCGCCGGCGGTGCGGACCACTGCACCGGTGTAGTCACCGGTTGCGGCCGATGCGAGGGGGGACTGGAAGCTCACCGGCAGGGCGTCGCCACCCGTCAGGGAGGAGGTCACGACCAGGGTCCCGCCGTCCACGGTGAGCCCGGTCCAGCTCCAGGCGTCGGACGCCGAGATGTCCAGCGAACTCGCGGCGACGTCGTAGGGCACGTCGAACTCGTACCGCACAGTCCCCCCCGCACCCACGAGGGTACGGAAATGCAGATCGAGGGCACTGGTGAGGGACGCCTCCAGCAGATAGTCGGAGCCGGACAACAGCTCCAGGCCGAACGTGAGGTCGAAGGTGGTGTCGTCCCCACCGGTCCAGCTGGCCGGGGTGCCGGTGATGCCGGTGATGCGCAAAGAGGAGTCCAACACCGGGTCGACGCCACCGGCCGGCTCGGTGACGATGGCCGTGGTGGCCGGCAGGGACGTGCTGATCCCCGTTCCGGAAGCCGACTGATGCTGGAACCAGGTGTACCCGGTCAGGGCGGTCGAGCCGCCGTCGGAGACCAGCTGTCGCAAGCAACGTACCGGGCGAGAACCGGGGGTGGTGAAGCTGGACACCGAGCTGTAATCGACGCCACCGCTGAGGGTGACCGAGAGATCGAACTCTGCGTCTGAGGCCGTCCATGCGGCAGCGGCCGGTTTGGTCACGGTCTTGGTGTCGGCGCTACCGGCGAAGAGCAGCTCTCCCGAGCCGGCGGCGATGGACAGGGCGTGGCTCGCCACACCGGGCAGCTGCAATTCGGTGGTCCCGTCCTGGACCAGCAAGAAGCTCAGGGGGATGGCCCGCAGGTGGATCTGGACCGTGCCGATATCATCGGCCCCGGGGCCGAAGGGCGAGAAGGTCGCTGTGAAGCTCTTGGTGTCGTTGGCGATCCAGTCCGCGGCGCCGGTGGCCATCCAGTAGGCCTCATCGGCGGTGATGGTCACCGTGGACGGGTCGCCCGCCGAGAATCCCAGCGTGAAACCGGCCTCGGAGGGGCTGTCCCAGCTCCCGTACGAACCATAGTCAATCGAGGCAGAATTCGACTGAACCGCGAGAACAGAACCACCTTCGACGATCGCCACAACGGCGATGTGCCTGTCGTTCAAAAGAGCCATGGCACGACCTTTTTCTTTTATTTACTTTTTGCTGACTTGTTCCCCCTGAACCCGCTCCCGCCGAGCTGGCCCGGTATCCGCGCGAGCAAATTAACAAATTCTGCAAAGGAGGAAAAGGGCGAGGGGGGAGTTCGGTTGGAAAAGGAAACGCTTCTCGGTACGCAGTTTCCGGCTGTGTTCCTGCGATACCGATGATCGTCTTCACGTCATGGGGATGTATTCGCGGAGCGGATAGTGGCTCGTTCGGATATCATTTTTGGGGTGAGCTGGGCGTCCATGGGCAGTTCGATCGACGCCCTTATAGCCCCGCTCAACCTCTCAATATCGAATTCTGGCCAACGAGTCGGGTCATGATAGGGGCTGCGAAGGAATCGCCGGCCGTTCTCCTCGGTCAACAGGTAGTCCTCGCTGGAGAGGGGGTCGGTCAGGACCAAGCCGGGAGTGACGGTTTGCAGATCCTGGAGGGTGTCCGGAAGCCGCCCACGTTTCCGTCGGTAGATGGTGTCTGAAACCGCAATCAGCGTCATCATCAGTTGAGATTCATGGATGACGAGTCTGGCGTCCCAATCCTGTCCCGTGATCGGTTTGAGCACAGACCCAGACAGTAGTTCGTCTATGTCTACATCCACCTGGTGATAGGCCTGCAACCGAGTGACGTACGGCTCTTTCTGCATATCCAGTTTTCGTTTCTCGATGTCGAGAATGGTGCTGATGGCCAATGCAGCATCCAATTTTTCGTGCAAGAGCAACTTGGATGGCCAAGAGACGAAGCTAGCGGGCGTTTCTACGCCATCCCAGAGCGGGAAATCTGCATGGCCACGTAGGCGAAAATCTTCCAGAATTTCTGCAAAGAAGATGGGCTGCTTGAGTTCATAACTGAGCTCTGCTGCTAGCTGCTGGGCTTCTTCGAGGGTCAGCTCATCGTGAGTGATATGATGGTTTAGAGCCCTTTGGGCTCTCATTTGTATCGTCCCGCCAAGTACAAATCCGTGAAGCGCCGATCCCCTGAAGCAGTCTCTGCCGAACCGGAGATTCGTGACCAGACTATCCAGCATCATCGTCCGATCTCCGCGTTTCCCGGCAAGATAGGCGCGTATGAGTTCGAGTTCGGCGAGTCGCACGAAACCTTCAGTGACCCCTTCGGAGTCCTGGTCTGTGGAGGCTGCCCATTCGGACCAGATGCATGCCGGCGAACGGTTGTCCCGTTGGCGCGTTCCGCGTCGAAGGAGCTGCAGAGCGTCCTCACAACGGGAGTACAGGGTACACAGATCCGAGTCCAGCTGAGCCGTCACTCGATCCATGGATTCGACCGTCACCCCCAGCGATTCACATTCCGCCTGAAGCTGAGCCTCTTCAACAGGTATAAACGGATTGTTTTTGAGGGACGCTTCATGACCCTGGATCGCGAGGCTGGCTCGCGGGAGGCTTCTGGGTGCATCCCAGGGATTGGATTCGCTCCAACACGTGTCCCAGGCTTGTTGGTAGAAATCCGCCGCAATACCATCCTCCAGGGTCCAGCCAGGCGTCTCTGCATCCCGACGGTACTCCCTGGACCGAGATCGCTCAGCTACCTCACGCAGATCCGATGACATTTGTGCAATCTGCACCTTGTAGTAGGTGGTCGCAGCAGCGAACAACGCAACGGGAACAAATCCAATGATAAGCAGATTGACCGAAATGGCGGCGACAACGCGTTTGATCGTGGAGATTGTCAACGGTGACTCCTCGCTGTCGGTGCTGGGCCCTCATTGCAACGAAGCCGGCTCCGCCCCAGCCCCGCCGCCGCCCACCACCAGCTCGTCCAGCGTGAAGCCGGTGAACGGATTCTGGGGCACGGGGATGTCGCCGTCGGCGATGTAGATCACCCCTTCGGCGGGCAAGAAGATCATCGACATCATCGCCGCGTTGTTGGCGATGGTTCCGCCGTCGTCGAACAGGTCGGGTGGGTGGGTCACGTCGGTGAGGGGGTTGTAGGTGTCCCGCAGGATGGCCGCGGAGTTCTCCAGGTTGACGGTGCCGAACAGGGACTGGTCACCGCCCGGATCCAGTAGCTGCTCCAGGCGGGCGCGGCGGCTCAGGGTACTGGCCAGGGGGTCCTTGGCCGTGTCCAGGGGGTCCGTGGCCGCGTTCGTGAAGTGATTGGTGGCGAGGGCCAGGCCGTTGCTGTCCAGCTCGGTCATCGACATGCCGCCGGAGGCCAGCTCGAAGACGGCGGCCCTCCCGGCGTTGCCGTCGGTGACCACCATCAGCTCGGCGCCGATGCGGCCCTGGGCCTCGTACATCTCCTGCGCCTCGTCCAGGGAGGTGGCGTGGGCCAGGATGCGGTAGGCGGTCTGGTTGTAGGAGCCGCCCTCGCGGGGCAACTCGTCGATGGCGTCGTCGTTCTCGTTGCTGGCCAGGGAGATGCCGGCAGCATTCATGCCCGAGTAGGGGCTGACGTTCGTGGGGAATCCGAAGGAGACATTGGCGATGCCGTCGTCCGGGTGGCGCACGATCAGGGTGGGGTTCTCGATCAAGAAGCGCAGGTCGCTCCAGTCCAGGCTGCGGCCGTGGATCATCGTGCCGTCGGCGGTGGCATCCCCGGCGGCGACGAACTGGCTGCAGGCCATCAACGACCCCAGCGCCTCGATGATGACGTCGCCGTAGGCCAGCATCAGGCAGCGGTCCATGGTCCACACCGGGTCGTCCACCGCATCCACCATGCCCTGGCACTCGGCGAGGATGTCCGGGTGGGAGTTGGCCTCGGCCTCGTCGATGTAGCCGTTGTTGACGGCGAACAGCTCGGCCACGGCGAACTCGCTGGTCTCCACCCACTCGCCGCCCTCGATGATCTTGTCGTGGAGCAGCTCGCCGTGCTGGTAGCCCATCTCGTAGGGCGTGCCGCCCACGCGCAGGATGGTGATGTCGCCCCGGTATTCCACGGAGGCGTCAAAGGACTCGCCGGCGCTGTCGTCGTCGTCGTCGTCCGCCGTGCAGCCGATGGGCACGGCGGCCGCGAGCATCAGTAACAAACCCATCGTGCGCAGGATCCGATCCATGTTTCCTCCCGGCGAATCGGTGTTCGCCTCCCCATGACCTATCCCATGAATACCGCTCGGGCAACCGCTTCCGTTGCCTTCGCGCGTACGAAGCGAGAGACTACGCGCCGTGGAACTCTTCAACTGGTTCGATCACTGGCTGAACCATCCCACCGCCGCCCACTGGCTGGAGTGGCTGGACGGGTTGCTGTGGGGCGCCCCCCTGATCGTGGTGCTGCTGGGCAGCGGCATCCTCGTCACCGCCTACCTGCGTTTTCCCCAGATCACCGGCTTCGTGCGCGGCTGGGGCATCCTGCTGGGCCGTCACCCGGAGAAGGGGGCGGAGGGCGCCATCTCGCCCGTCCAGGCCCTGGCCACCTCCCTGTCCGGCACCATCGGCACCGGCAACATCGTCGGCGTGGCCACCGCCATCGCCCTGGGTGGGCCCGGCGCCCTGTTCTGGATGTGGATGACGGCGGTGTTCGGCATGGCGCTCAAGTTCGCCGAGGGCGCCCTGGGCGTGCTGTATCGCCAGCCGGACGAGAAGACCGGCACCGTGCGCGGCGGGCCGATGTACTTCTTCACCATCGGCATCCCCCAGGAGTACCCGCGGCTGGCGCCCTATCTCAAGTGGCTGGCCCCGGTGCTGGCCGCTTTCCTGGTCATCGTGGCCCTCAACTCCGGCTGCATGGTCCAGGTCAACGCCCTGGTCTACGCCGTGCGCTCCCTGGGCCAGCTGGGGGCCGGCGAGGCCGCCGACGTCCCCACCCTGACCCTGCGCGTGGGGACCGGGCTGGTCATCGCCACGCTGCTGATGGCGATCCTGGTGGGGGGCATCAAGCGCATCGGCAAGGTGGCCGGCACGCTGGTGCCTGCGATGGGCCTGATCTACGTGGGCGCCGGCGCCCTGATCCTCATCACCCACCCGGTGGGCGTCGTCGTCGCCCTCGGCGAGATCTTCCGCTCCGCCTTCCTGGGCAGCGAGGCTGCGGCCGGGGGATTCACCGGCGCCGGCATCGCCCTGGCCATCCGTTACGGCGTGGCCCGCGGGCTGTTCAGCAACGAAGCGGGCCAGGGCACGGCCCCCATCGCCCACTCGGCGGCCCGCACCAACAACCCCATCCGCCAGGGGCTGCTGGCCATGATCGGCCCGTTCCTGGACACCATCGTGGTGTGCTCCATCACCGGCGTCATCCTGGTCATGTGTGGCCCGGAGCTGTGGGGCCAGGGGGAGAGCGCCGCCGGCTTCATGACCTCCGACGCTTTCGGCTCCTACCTGGGCACATTCGGCCGCGGCGCCGTGGCGGTGGCCACCGTGCTGCTGTGCTTCTCCACCATCCTCTCCTGGTACTACTACGGCGAGAAGGGGGCGGAGTTCCTGGGCGGCAAGATCGGCGTCAAGGTGCACCTGGTGGCCTACGGGGCCTCGGTGATGGTGGGTGCGCTGGCCGAGCTGTCCGTGCTGTGGACCTTCGCCGACATCTGCAACGGGCTGCTGGCCGTGCCTAACCTCATCGCCATCATCTTGCTGTCACCGGTGATCTGGCGTCTGTGGGTCGAGTACCGCAAGGGGTAGGGGAGCGGCGGAGATCTTAGGCCTCTCTTAGGGGTTGCCACCCTAGGATGGGGCCATGAGAGTCCCAACGGTCGTCTTCCGGATCGCCTGCTTCCTTTTCATCCAACTCGTGCTGATCTCCTGGGCCGCAACCGTCCGCGCCGAGGTCTGCACCGGCGACAACCCCACCTGGCTCGGCGGCCGGGTCGTCGTGCACGAGATGAACTACGACCCGCCGGCCCTGCGTGGCGTCGGTGAGGTCTTCGTCTACGCCTACCAGCGGGGCGACACCCCCGAGGGCATCCGTCGCATGGCCGTCACCGACAACGACGGCTACTTCTGCATCCACGACACGGACGAGGGGGAGTGGCTGGTCACCTCCTACGAGCCGTTCACCTTCCGGCCCTTTGTCATCGAGATGGCCTGCACGCCGGGCAACTGCGACCTCGGCGACATCCACGTGGACCGGTCCATGGCCCGCATCAGCGACGACTTCGTGGACTACGAGGACGGCTGGTGGGGCGGGCCCTTCGCCCAGACCGTGGAGATGCCCGCGGACGCCCAGGCGCTGGTCAAGATCAGCGTGCGCAGCGCCGCCGGCTCGGTGAACGACTTGCAGGTTTACGAAGGGGAGGGGACCGGCGGCGCGCTGGTGGGGGATTCATCCCTGCAGATCCCGGACAATGCCGGCGGCGGCCGGGGGACCGCCGTCTTCCCGCCGGGGCTGGCCGTTGTCCAAGGGGAGGAGCTGTACACGGTGGTGCTGGGGGGAGGTTCGGCGGTGTGGAGGTTGTCCGGGGACGCCTACGGCGACGGGCAGATGTTCAGTATCAGCGGCAATGACCTATTCCCCATCGCCGGCCAGGACATGTGTCTCACCATCGGCGTGGACGGACCGAACGGCCTCCACACCAGCTTCTACGCCCCCAACAACGACGGCTACATTTACGGGTCCACCATCGCCCAGTCCTTCGTTGCCCGTTCTCCCTACATCACCCACGCCCACTTCTTCGTCGGCACCCCCTGCGACCTGTGCCGCATCCAGGCCAGCATCAGCGATACCGTGGATGGCCCCCCCATCGGCCCGGTCAAGGAGACCCAGGGGGTACACGAGCAGGGGGTCGCCTTCGGCTGGTTCGGCGGCGAGGTCCCCGTCACCGTGGGCCAGGCCTACTACGTGCGCTACCACTTCCCCGAGGGCTGGTCCGTGGCCTACACCTTGTCCCAAGGCCCGGTGGGGGGCGACGTCTACGCCCAGGGCGAGGCCTTCAGCGACGGTAACCCCCAGGGCGTGGACCTGTGGGGGCGGGTGATGGGCGGCGACGACGGCGGGGATGACGACGACGCCGCGGACGATGATGACGCAGGGGATGACGATGATGTGGGCGACGACGATGACACGGGGGACGACGACGCGGCCGACGATGACGACCTCCCGGGGGACGACGACACGGGTGGGGGCGGGGAGGGCGGCTGCAGCTGCGCAGCGTCGGGTACGGACTACGCGTTCTGGGTCTGCCTGGCCCTCCTGCTGCCCTCCCTCAAGGCGATCCAGCGCCGCCGTTGATCTGCGTCCGGGCTGATCAGGGCTGGATGTAGATCGCCGTCTGGCCCGACTCCGTCGCGTCGAACAGGTAGTCCATGTCGGGGTTGTCCAGGGCGATGCAGCCCAGGGTCCAGTTGGGGGGCTGGGAGCCGGACCCGTGGATCTCGATCAGCGCCCCCAGCGCGCTGTCCGTCACCGTGCTGTGCTTGCTGGCCGCAGATACGATGCGGTCGTGCATGCGCTGGTCGATGAGCCCGGCCTGCAGCCCATGGGCTGCATCCTCGGCGTTGGGGTAGTTGACGTACAGCGCCTTGTAGAAGCTCGTGCTGCCGTGGGGGATCTTCCACGACACCCAGTACCAGCCCTCCGGGGTCTTCTGGTCCCCCTGCCGCCGCTTGGGTCCCTCCGGGTGCCCCCCCAGCGCCACGTCGAAGCATGCCGGTTCGCCCTCGGTCACTGATCCCAGCTTGCCCTTACGGTAGAAGCCCAGCTTGTACTCGGACTTCCACACCACGATCAGCGTGCCCTTGGCCCGTGAGTCTCCAGCGATATCTTCCGGCACGTCCAGGGGGCAGAAGATCTCCACCTCCGGCTCCACCGTCTCGATCGACACCTTGCCATCCGCCGCCCCCACCGGCACATCAGGCTCCCCCGGCGTCTCCGCCTCTTCCGCCGCCGGCGCCTCTTCTTCCTGAATGGCTGCACCGCAGGCCGCCGTCACCACCAGCAGCCCTACGGCCCAGGTCAGCACCGCATGCAGCCGCCACGAAGCCCGCCACCGGGCCAGCGCCGAGCCAAGAGATTCCAGGTTCCTCGTCATCAAATCGTTTCGTCCAATCCCCTCGCCCCGATTCTCATCTACGACCCCCGGGGCCCGGATGTGCTTCCATACTCCAATGATAGGCGATCAACCCCTTGACGAATCAGGCATTCCCAACTAGATTCCCCTCCGCGTCGGGGCGTAGCGCAGTCTGGTAGCGCACCTGAATGGGGTTCAGGTGGTCGGAAGTTCAAATCTTCTCGCCCCGACCATCATCATAAATCCACGTTATCATTGACGTTTGATGAACCCGGGCGAATGTCCCGGGTTTCATCGTTCTGGGGTGTTTGGAACAAATCCTTGGAACAAATGGAACTGCAGGATGCTCAGGCACCGTTACCCTGGTCAGCACGGAGTTGGACCACCTTGGCTTCCTTGCCCCAGGACACACGCACCATGTGATCGGCCAACTCATCGGCGCCGAAGTGAGCGTAGATCTGATCGATCATCCGGCCATCTGCATGGCCGACGATCTTGATCAGCGCGTCGCGACTTCGTTGCTCCTGGGCCCACCGACTGATGAACGAGTGACGGGTGCCGTATGGATTCAGTGGCTTGAAACCGACCTTGTTGCACACACGCCGTAGTGTCTCCTTGAGGCTTTGCCCCCCGAAGATGGGACCTTCCACCGGGAGACCGTTCCAGGCATCGCTGAGAGCCTCCTGAAGGGCTGGGGTGAGGGGTACGACACGCGGTCGCTCTCGTTTGACGCGGAAATCGTGCTCGGCACGATGGCCGACACGGCAAAAACCACGTTCCAGGTCCAAATCTTCCTTCCAGCGAGTTGAGATCTCACCGGGCCTCATTCCAGTATGGAACGCGAAGAGCAACAGCAGCCGGCGCTTGGGAGTTGCCGCTGCGATCACCTTGTCCGTCTCGTGTGCGTTGAGCCAACGTGGTTCGCGCCGCTCCTTGGCTTCCGGCAGCATGACAAACGTAGGAGCCTTGGCGAGCAATCCAAGGCTCACGCCATAGCGTAGAGCTTTGCGGAAGACGTGTAGTTCCAGGTTGATCGTTCGCGCACCTGGCAGCACGCGCGGACCACTCTTCCCACGTCTGCCACCGTGTTCTCGACGCCAGCGCTTGTATCTCTCGATTGCAGCCGTGTCGATTCCACGAATGTCCGTTTGTTTGAAGTGCGCGCAGAGCCAGCCTGAACGTTCCGTTTCCGTATCGAAAGTGGATAGTGAATCAGCATGGATTCTCAGGTGAGGAAGGTAGACGGTCGAGAGGAAATCACTACACCCGATAGTCTCGCGGGATAGGTATCTTGACCGCTGCAGATCGGGATCGGCCATCCTTTCTCGATACTCGGCGAGAGCTTCTTGTTGGCTGATCGGACCGAGGGCAATCCAGGTTCGCTCCTTGCTGCCGGCGTTCCGGATTGCCATCTTCCAATAGATGGTTCCTGTCTTCCGGTCCGTCCATGAGTACAGTCCCGGCGGTAGACGTCGATTGCCTTTCTTGCGACGGCTCATGATGTAATGACCTCCAAACTTCGTCGGCATCGAAACGGATGTGTCTGCCGATACGAAAGCACGGAATAAGGCCGTTCTTGACGTACTCGTAGACCGAAGAACGGGATATTGAAAGGAACACGGCCAACTCTGCGACTGTCAGAAGCGGCGAACGGTCTCGACCAATGGGTGAATGATGCGACACATCTGATAGTAGCTCCCCAAAAAGAACCACAGGCCTGTCTCACGCGATCGCACCATTCTTGATTCACTCGTCACCCATCTTGGCGAGAATCGATCGGGGAGCATTCAGGAAGGCGGACAGTTGCAAACGGAGACGATTGAGCCGTTTCGATTCCGCGTCTAGCTTGCGGACAATCTCCTCGACGTCGGCTCTCGCGGCGTCAAAGTTTACGTCTGTCTGGGAAGCCCGGATCAGGGCGCGCGCTGCCGTTTCCGCCTCCATCCCGATCTTTGAGCCGTCTGGATCTGGCATCTCAGGATCGGGAGCGCGGCCTAAATGGTGCGTCCTTGTCTTCCCTTCGCACGTATAGCGTCCGCGCAGATAGGGGCCATGAGGCTTTGCTTTCGGATCGGCCTTGCAGGTTGTGCAGGAACCACACCGCGTCCACTCAACGAACACGGACAAGGCTCGTTCCTGACCGTCGGGCAGCCTGACACGCACGGGATCGCCGTTCGCATCGCGGACAATCTCCACCTTGGATTTGCTGGCCTTCGGCACTGTCAGCCCTCCAGCGAAGCGACTACCGCGTGTGGGCACGGGTTGTTCAACGCCTCGCGGTTCCTATCGTAGCGGCGTGTCGTCCGCGGATCAGCATGACGAGCGAAGTCTTGTGCATGGCGAAGACTCATGCCGGCGTCGAGAGCTAGCGTGATCGCGGTGTGCCGCAGGGAATGGGGCGAAAGTTTCTTCGTGATGCCGGCGCGACGAGCGAGGAACCGAATCCGCTTGGCAGCACTCTGGCGACTGAACGCCTTTTCGGATACCCGTCCGCCCTTGTCCACGGCGCGGAAAACCGGACCCACCTCGATCCCAGCGTGATCCAACCAGTCACGCACAGCAGCAATGCTTGCCGGCGGCATCGGAACCTTCTGGACCTTGCCACCCTTGCCTTTGACTCGCAGCACACGGTATCCACCGTCGTCCTGGAGATCTCCTACCTGGACCGCGATCACTTCGGAGACCCGCAGCGCGTTGTAGAGCAAAAGGGAAAGCAGCGCGCGGTCCCGGAGTCCAATCGTGTCGTTGTCTGGTACGTCAAGCAGCTCACGAGCTTCGGCCGAGGACAAACCCAGCGTTGGGGAATCGTCAGACACGCGAGGCGTCCGCGCATTCGCAGCGGGATTCCTGTCGATCACACCTTCATCAACGGCGAAGCGAAGAAAGGAACGGAGACTGGCTACCTTGCGGGCGATTGTTGCCGGCTGGCGTCCCTTGTCCATGAGTTGCTGAACGAACCCCTCGACGTTCGAACGGGTTGCTGCTGTGGGCTCCTGACGAAGGTAGGCGCGGAAGTCTCTCAAATCGGTTCGATAGGCATCGCGCGTGCCGTCTGAACGACAACCGTCTAGGAATCGGTCTTCCAGGGTACGAGTGGCGGTTGGGAAGTTGACTAGATTCGTTGCGCTTGCCTCGTGCATGTTGAACTCCTCTGCTAGTCCAAGAATAGTCCAAGTTGCTTTCGGTGACAAGTCCAAGAATAGTACAAGATTGGTTTCCAGAATGACCCTTATGGAGTCCAAACAGATGTGGACGTGTGGGATCCAACTCTACCGATAGGGGTGGGGGCCAGTCTGAGATCCCCTCCCACCCCACCTCCACGCCCCCCGGGCGCCCACGCACAAAGCGACGCCAATCCGGATTTGGTTTCGTAATTGCGGGACGATGAATCGATCTGCAGGGTCGGAAAAAAGATCTCAGATCTTCCGAGTTCGTTTCCTGCCCAGTTAGCTAACCCAGCACCTAGCTAGTCCAGCCTTATGAAGAAAGTTTGCACTGTGCAAACTTCTTAAATCTAACGAACTGGCACTCCCACACTCTGGGAGGGTCTGGTACCCTGATGGCGTCGAGGAACCAATACACGGGAGAGCACCTGGCCGCGGTCTGTGGTCAGGATGCCCGTGCTCCCGTGTGGTTCCTCGACAGTTCCGCGCTGGATGGGTGTCCTGACCGCCTACCGGTCGTCTCCCATCCGGCAAGCGAGGGAGGCGCACCGATGGCAGAAACGACGAATTGCCCCACATGCGAAGGTCTCGTGAGCAGCCAAGCCAAGGCTTGCCCGCATTGCGGACAGCCCGGACCATTCACGAAGAGATCAGAGGCTATCCCAGCCGATTCCGACGCAGAGTCAGACCGCAGAGATCACGTTCAAGGCGACGCAGACAGTCCGCCCAGGAACTCACAGTCCGAAGACAAGCCCGGCACCGGACAGCAGCAAGAGGTGAGGCGGCCCCCCAGCAAACGCCGTGTCATGATCCCCGCTCTGATCGGTTGCGCAGCCCTGGCTGTGGGTGGCGTGCTGTTGATCATGCTCGTCCTTGCTCTTAGGGGTGGGGCCGAACCCACGTACATCAAGACGGTCGCAGCCTATCCTGAAGGAGATGGCATGTATGCGTACATCGTTCTCGTTTGCTCGGATGGGCGGGAGTGTAAAGCCGATGGTCTCGTGTCAGTGGTCTTCTATGAACAGACACTTGGCTTTGACGCCCAAGCGGGCGCTGTCACCGAGTATTCGATGGTGCATGCCACTCCTGTCACCGAGGTATCGAGGTCGGATTTCACACGCACCACGGTCGGTGTTGGTGAATTCGAGCATGAGGTGTTGATGCTCGGTCTCGGACACTTCAGCTACTCAGACTTTGGACGTTGGCCCAAACAACCTATGGGCACCATCCGTGTCGATTGGTGGAACCACTTGCCCCAGGACTATGGCCAAGTCAATCAGCGCGATCCGCACGACGCTCAGCTTACGAGCGATCTACAGGCGATCGAGGCTATCTACTTCTGAGCGGTTGATGGTGCTCGGTGGGCCGATACTACCGGCGAGCTTCCAGTATGGAGATTTATGGCCGGCGCACGTATTGGTCGAGCTACGATCAAAGCGATGGCCGGTAACTACCAGCACCGATACACGCTCCGTCGAATCGAGATAGCGCGATCAGTGGCAGATCAACTCGACTGGGACCTGCGGACCAGCTGCAAAGCCGTTACCGCCTACTTCGAGGCGGTAACGGAAGGATTGGCGCGAGATGATGAAGTGGTGCTGCCGTGGCTGGGGCGCCTGTGGGTTACGCGCTTCGACAAACGAGTTGGCGGCCGGTACCGGTCCCAGCGGGTGGTAACGGTCAAGCGGTTGTTCTTCCGCCCATCGAGTCACGTCTACAAGATCTACAGGCGTATGCGATGAGATGAGCCACTGAAGGGAGTCACTGACGATCCCACCGCACATGTCAACCTACCGAATCCCAGTCCCCGCGCGGGTTTCCATAGGACAACTTCGGTGTCGGATGAACCGACACGGGGAGGTATACGGATCATACCTGTATCAGCTCCGCAGAATCCGTGTCCGACTAGCGGCGTTTCGTTGGGAAGCGGGTAGTTCGAACCTCGTATGGGGCCGGAAGGAGTCTTCCGGATTGTGGGATTCGATCAGGTGTCCGTGAGTTTAGATGTTGGACCGCCGGTTTTTCATGAGGACAGTGGGCGGTAAACGCTGATATGGAGTTCTATATGGTAGTAGACTAATCCCTGAATAGCTGTGCCGAAGTGGAAAGACTACCCAAGTTGACCAACCAGATCATGCGTTACCCTAATAGTGAGAACTCGGTAAAAGCGATTCATAGGCAACAACCGAATGAACAACTCCTCATCCATTTTGTAATCGAAAACGAGGTGTTTTTCACCATCGCCTACCTGGTTGACAACGATTCCAGGTTGCTCCATCTTTTGTGAGACCTTTTCGTATACGATCCTGCCTTTCCGGTCGTAGAAAGATGTTTCGCCATCGATTGAGGCAATCTTAGTTCCAGGCTCTTGCCTCAAAATCGAATATTCATATGCATCGTGCGGATTCGGGATCCAGAGTTGATACATGGGTAGTGAGATGCGATAAACACGTTTGATAACTTCGTCCGCAGATAGAACTTCAACGGATGGCGGATCAATGCGATTCACGAGGACCTTGAAACCATCCGTCAGATACCCCGATCTTTCGGAGACTCTGACTCCTAGGGCGAAGCTAGCGACTCGAATCAGGCAGAGCGTACCTTCGATTCCAGCGTCAGCCAGAATCATGAAGTGGGAGTGACCATCGAGATTGAGGTATCTTCCAACCGTCGTCATTATCTCCTTGTCGAGTCCATCTCCGATGAAGAACCAGTCTTCATCTTCCTTGCCGTAATTGCCGTTCAAAAGTACCTTTGAGATCCTTTTCCCCAGTGGATCTTTGAGATACCCGTGCAGTTCAGTTGCCGCAAATTCGTAGGCCATCTTGAGGAAAGCGATGCGGTATTTCGTTGGGTCAACTGATCCTTCCATGAGTATCCATGGATGAGATTCAATTGGCTTGATCTCGCGCGATTCGATTCGGTTCGGATCCAAACCTCTGCGCTTGCATATTTTCTTCACGATGCTGTCAATAGATTCCTTGTTTCTGGAATCAATAGAAATGGAGATACGTTGTTTACCATTTTCTTCGATTGGACCTTCAACCTTTGGAATCAAAAAAGGTGTAAGATGCCCATCTTCGTTCAACTCAAGCCGGACGCGTGTGTCTGATTCGCCTTTAACGGAGTGAGTACCATCGAACGGGTTTGGTAGCTTGCCAGACTTGCCAGGCAAGTTTTGATAGAGCCTGAAAAACTTGGTGAAATAATGATCTGTGAGGAGCAGATCGACTTTGCGTCCAAGACGGTCATTGCAGGCTTTACAGACGGTATGAATAACATATCGTCCACCAATCGCATCCGGAATGACGTGTTCTTCAGTGAAGTTGCTCCTGATTTTGCGACAAATGATGCACTTGTTCGTAGGCATTGCTTATCCCCCATGAATGGCGAAAAATTTTGCAACAAAGTAGCACCAGAAGCGCCATCAAGCAAAGTCCATTGCCAAGCGGCATGAAGGGAAAGCATCAGTGGGATGGATGAGAAACATCAGAGGTCCGCGCGCGTGGACAAAGGGAGCCGGCTCGTTTTTTTTGGGGGAGACAAGGTGGGAAGATTTCGTAAATCGCGAAAAAGTTTGCACTGTGCAAACTTTTGGCCATCTTCAACGGTGAAGGCGATTACCGCTCAACGATTCGATGCCATCGCCAGGGCTTCCCCACCGATGCGAAACGCCTCGTCCAGAACGGCTTGTAGCTCGTCGCGCGCTGCCCGGAACGCGCCAAGGGGATCCACATGCGGAGATCGATCCGAGTGCCATTGGAGCATCTCGCAGAGCCAATCCTTCGTGGCATCAAGATCTGATTTGCCAAATGGACCACACCACGGAATCACCTGCTTCCACGGGCCGTCGATCAGGCTGCGGGCACCATAGGTTTTGAGAGCGGCGCAGATCGGCGCGTCGAACGACATAGGGTCCACGTAGCGGAGATCCGCGGCGTAGAGAGGGTCAGCGGGTAGGGGTAGGCGATCAAGCAACCCTAAGGGGCTGCTATCGTCTGGCATGAACGCACTACGCCACCGGAACTCAATCCAACAACCTTGCTTCTGTTTGCCGATAGCTTCGCGAGGACCACGGTACTTCTTCGCATGAGCATTGACCTCACGGCCTGCATCGTAGACGGCGAGGATCAATCCGGCGTCAGGCGGAGCCGTTCGGCCTGGCTTGTACTCGCCGGCCCATGCACTCCTGTTCCTCCTAAGCGAAGTGTAGGTGAGGTAAGGCGAGAGTGGATCGTATTCCTCGCCGGCGATCACGTAAACGGGTGCGTTGAGGTAGTCCGAAACGACCAAGAACGCATCGTATGGGATCTCGGGATAGCAAAATGCGATGTCCAGAGAACTGACCTTGATATGATGCGGTTCGATGTCCACCGGAACGGCCAAGCGCACGATTTCTGGGAGTAGCCCCAACTCGAAGCCGGCACCATGGACGCGAGCCACGACCTGCGGTAGTGGCTTGCAGTTGGGACAGGTCGGATCATCGACGGGCTCTCGGATCGTCTTGTAGTGGGACTTTCGCCAGCACTTCCATCCATGATCCCAGCGGTAGCAGCCAGGTGCCACATGTTCCCATCTGCCTCGATGCTTCTTGCACCTGTATGGATCGCGGGAAATGGATATTTGCGCGACCTCGATGTTGTCCTCGGTGAGAACGCGAAAGACCTGCTGAAAGACTCGGTAGATGTCCTCATCACCGGGATCGTAGACGACCGATAGTGAAGAGCGTCCGTCACATGTCACGGTGTTTTGGGGTAAGCCCCCGGCCGACCCCAGGTATCACGGATGATCCCAAACAAGGATGATGGGTCGTGTTCGACGAGGTGCTGGTCAGTGTGACGACAGGGGACGTCTGATCACTGGGGGATGTCGGGCTGCGGAACCTGTCAACGACTTTGAGACAGTTACATTTCGAGTTTAGTGTCGTT
>CAZDDH010000202.1:0-16512 GCA_964504165.1 uncultured Rickettsiales bacterium
AGTCGCCTTCCAGTCGTCGTCCTTCCAGGACTCTTCCCTCCAAAACGCTCAAGCCGCGTTTTCCGGACCGCTCAGTCGCTTCGACTCCCGCCTCCACCAAACAAAGAACCACTAAGGGCCGGCGAGGACGCCGACCCAAGTGGATTCTAATCTGGTGGAGGCGGCGGGAGTCTCTCGTGCGATGACGGAGGGGAGGGCGGGGAGCCGTGATTCCGCGTACTGGAAGGCGATTCGGCGATTGGCGAGGAGGGACACGGCGGGACCGGGAAGGGCGGTGGAGGATGGGATTGTGTCCCCGGTGTGTCCCGCGCCCCTGCCGGTTGATGGGCGGTGCGTTTCATGAGTTGTGCGGAATATCCTGTTCGCGCTGGCATACCGACGCGACGAACCGACACCTACCTCCGGAGCCACCGGCTGCTCTTGCCCTGTCCCTGGCGCTCGATCAGGCCGTGGACTTCGATACAGCTTCGCAACGAGACTTCGAAAACGTTGAGTTGACCACCCGATTCCACATCAGGGCCCCCGCAGACACCGGGATGGAGCGGGGATCAGCGATTGTCGGCGGCTTGATAGCCGCCGTTTCGTGGTGCTCCGACGAAGACGACGAGGCCGCGTCGCTTGAGCTGGGTAATACCGTTGATTACGGCAGACCGTGGCATGTCCAACCGCTCGGCGATCTGTGGCGCGCGTAGACCGGGCTCGTCGGCGATGGTCGCCAGCACCAGGTGGGCTGTGTCGGTGAGGCTATCGATGACAGCCAGCAGCTGCCGATCGGCGTCGGAGAGAACGACGGTTTCACGCTTCTTCGCTGGCGGCGGGGCCTCGTCTGTGAAATCGATGTCGACCCCGAACACCGCGGAGAGATCGTCGGTCTCGAGCGTCCGGCCCCGCGCCTTCTTGCGATGGGTCACGCCCCGGTCGATAGCTTCCTCGATCAATTCAGTGGGATCCACGGCGCGGAGCGCAAACAGCATGTTGGGGTCATGATCCAGCCGTGCGCCCACACCGTACAGGGTGGCGGCGACGTGCTTGCACATCACGGCCCAGTCCGGGCACGAGCAGTCGAGGTGGATCTCTCGAGGGCTCGGGAAGAGGCCCGAGCCCTTGTCGGTCACGACCTCCATCACCCCCCGGGAGAGCTTCCCCTGTAACAGCTCCACCAGGGAGTCGATCTGGCCAGCGCACTTGCCCCGGATCGCTTGCCAGCGTTTTTCGGGCAACGGGTCGATGCGGACGTTGACCTTGTAGAGGGTGCTGCCGCTCACGAGCGCGTCTACCTGTCCCTCCCTGATCTGGAGGTCGAGGATCGAACCGTTGCGAGCATAGGTCCTCCCTCGCGGTAGGCGGTTTGAGTAGTCACTGTAGGCCTCCAGGTTCGTACACCAGGCCTTGCCCCAGAAGGTCTGTGCGATGTTCCTGCCAGTGATCTCGACCGGGCTGAGCGTCTGGCCGGCCTTTTTCAGCTTGGCCGCCTTCCTGGCCGCTCTCGCCCGCCGTTCAGCAACCGGCACATAGCGTCCCCAGTAGCTCATGATGTCACCGCGCTTTGCAGGTCGAGGCTGACCAGGGCCAGCAGTTCGTCGTCGGAGAGCTCGGTGAGCTTTGCCTCGGCGCCGCCGGAGAGCACCTCGTCGGAGAGCCGCTGCTTATCGGCGATCAGCTTGTCGATGCGCTCCTCCACGGTGCCTTTGCAGACGAACTTCTGGACGAGCACGTTGCTCTTCTGGCCGATGCGGAAGGCGCGGTCTGTGGCCTGGTTCTCCACCGCCGGGTTCCACCAGCGGTCGAAGTGGATGACGTGACTGGCGGCGGTCATGTTGAGCCCCGTGCCGCCGGCCTTGAGCGAGAGGATCATGAAGGGCACGGATTCGTCCTCCTGGAACTGCTCTACCAGTCCCTGGCGCTTCTTCACAGGTGTCCCGCCGTGCAGCACAAGGCCGGACTGACCGAAACAGCCACTCAGGAAGTGTTGCAGCGGCCCCGTCATCGCGCGGAATTGGGTGAAGATCAGCGCCTTCTGCTGACGCGCGGCGATGGACTCACAGAGGGCGGCGAGGCGCTGGAACTTGCCGCTCTGGGCCGGATCGAACGCGCCGTCGCCCAGCCACTGGGAGGGGTGGTTGCAGATCTGCTTGAAGCGCATCAGGTAGGCCAGGACGAGGCCTCGCCGCTCGATGCCTTCGGCCTCCTCGAGTGCGCTCTCCAGTTCCTCGACCGACTGCTTGTAGAGGACGGCCTGGGGCTTGCTGAGAAGGCAGTGGGCGGTGACCTCGGTCTTGTCGGGCAGGTCGGAGATGACGCGCTTGTCGGTCTTGAGTCGTCGCAGGATGTATGGCCCCACGAGCCTTCGCAGCGGCGCGTAGCCATCGTCCGGGCGCCGGGCCATCGACTTGCACAGGATGCCGAAGGCCTTGGCAGAGCCGAGCAGGCCCGGGTTGAGGAAATCGAAGAGGGACCACAGATCACCGAGCCGGTTCTCCACAGGCGTGCCGGTCAACGCCAGGCGCCAGCGGGCTGGTAGCTTCTTGACTGCGCGCGTCTGCTTGGCGCCGGGGTTCTTGATGGCTTGCGCCTCGTCTAGCACCACACAGCGCCAGGGGAATTCCTGCATCCACGGTGTGCGCATGGCCGTGCCGTAGGTGGTGATGGCCATGTCGTGGGCCTCCACCTCGGTAGCTGGCAGAGCCTTTAGCTTTCGCGAGGTGATCTTCGACGGGTGAGCGATCAGCGCCCGCAACCCGGGCGCAAAACGAGCCAGCTCACTCTTCCAGTTGTCCACCAGCGATGCAGGCACTACCAGCAGATCGGTGCCGTCTTCGTGGCCCATGGATTTGAGCATCGACTGCAGGGCGAGGACCTGGATGGTCTTGCCCAGTCCCATGTCGTCGGCCAGGCAGCCGCCGAGCCCCAGGTTGTAGAGAGTCCACAGCCACTGGACGCCCGCCTTCTGGTAGGGACGCAGCTCGGCGCGGAGTCCGGCGTTGTGGTCGATGGTGTCCAGCAACTCGGGCGAATGGAGGGCGTCGAGCTGGGCCGCCAGCCACTTGCCGGAGATGATCTCGGACCACTCGGGGCGGTCGTCCTGTTGCTCCTCGCCAGGGCCAGCGAGATCGGCGCCGGCGAGCATGCGCATCGCCTCGGCAAAGCTGACTCCGCCGGTGGCGGCCTGGGCCTGCACGTCGCGCCACTGGTCGAGCACCTGCCCTAGCTTGTCCGGGTCCACTTCGACCCACTTGCCCTTGATCAGCACCAGCCCGGCGTTCATTTGCAGCAGGGTTTCGATCTCGTTGTCCGAGAGCGCCTCGCCATCGAGGGTGAGTTCGACGTCGAAATCGAGCAGCGCGTCGAGGCCGAGCGAGGACGGTGCTTGATTGCCCACGGTGACCGAGACCGACGGCCGCGGGCGACGTCTGGCGTTCCACCAGTCGGGCAGCCGCACCACCAGCCCGGCAAGCTCGAGGTGCTCGGCTTCGCAGAGGAAGGCGTGGGCTTCCTTGGCGGTCCAGGCCAGCGGGTGGTAGACGTCGCCCGAGTCGACGAGGTCGCGGATTAGCTCGCTCTGCTCTGCCGCCCGTTGCAGCGGCCTGAGCAACGACAGCAGCTTCTGCTTGTTGCGGGCACCCGCATACTCCTGGAGCGCCCGGCTCAGCGGTAGGTACTGGAGCTGCTCGCGCCCGGGCACCTGCCGTGCGTAGGTGGCGATGAAAGCGAAAGGGCACTCGGGATCGCGCTTGTTCTCGGCCAGGTGCAGGCATACCCGGCCGGCCACGTGCCAGAGGGAATGGCTGCTCTCGAGGTAGCCCCGGACGCCGTTGGAGTGATCGGCCGCGCGCTCGGCCAGCGCCGCACCCATCTCGGCCCAGAGCCGCTCGAGCAGGGCGACCGAGACGAACTCGGCCCCGTGCATCGGCGGGACGGACCGGGTGATTTCCTCGAGCGCGGCGGGATCGGTGGTGGGAAGCGTCACCGACGCCGGATCCATCGGGTTGAGCGCGCCACAGGTAGCGCCGACGAATTGTCGCCCAAACTCGCGCCAGAAGGCGAGGCTGGGATCGAGGTCGGTGACCAGTTCGACGGCGCCGAGGTGTAGCAGGCCGTGGCCGCTGCCACGGTCGAATGCCTCGGAGACACGCTTGTCCTTGGTCGTTCGTGTACCTTGGCCGGGAGATGCGGCGGCATCGTGAACGGTGATCCGCCCGCCAGGTGAAAGGCTTCCTGTGAGTATCGAACTCGTCACACGCGACTCCCGGAACGGACCATCGTCGAGAGGAGCCGTTTTATGTCATAGCTTTGACTCGATGGCCACCGCGGAGAACGCTGGCCTTGCTTGAGTCCTGTCGAGGAACACGCCCCATAACGACACAAGCAGAACCAACATGAGGGCGCCGGTTCTGCTTGTGGGCGATGTTGGCTCCGCAGAGACGGAGTGCTGTAATTATTTTCAAGCGTGAATGCCGGAAAGTAACTAGAATGAAGCCAGCGTAAGCGAAACGAAGAATGGCAAACGTCTCTTCACTCGCGTCCATGGCGCGGCCGCCCATCCCCGACTGCCGCCTCGTCGGCTATGGGCATGTCGTGCGCATCCATGCGCTGCGCGTGCTGCCCCACTGGAGATGGACATACGTCCACGAACGCCATCGATACCATGAAGTCCAAAAGGACGGTATCCAGCATGTCGTCCTCCCACCTCCAAGGGCTCCAGGCGAGCGAGATATCGATCACCTGTTGTTTGCGCTGCGTAACGAAGGGCTAAGCCTTCCCATTTGGAGAGCTTGGCTCGAGGCAGTTGGCAGAACCGCGGCGGGCGCACAGGTCGCCGACGCGATCCGGGAAGCTCCTACGGGCTCATATGCCCGCAGGGCCTGGTTTCTGTACGAGGAACTGACCGGGCAGCGACTCAATATTCCGGATTTGAAACGCGGTAACTACGTCCCGTTGCTTGATCCCGAGATCTATGTCACGGGCCCTGTGCGCCGGCAACGACGTTACCGTATCGACGTCAACCTCCTTGGCGACCTCGCGTTCAGTCCAGTCGTTCGGCGGGACGATACGGTCGGCAACATCGACGCAAGCACGCTCACAAAACGTATCCAAACCATCGTCTCCGGCTACGATGACGCGACCGTGATGCGAGCCATCTCGTACCTCTATACCCGCGAGACCATGGCGAGCTTCGAAATCGAGCACGAGCGGCCTGCACGTTCGCGCGCCGAACGATTCATCGCGTTACTTCGGCAAGCCACCGACGTCGAGCAGCTCGACTCGGAGACGCTGATTCGACTGCAGAATGAAACCGTGGATTCTCGTTTCGCTCAGCATAGCTGGCGCGAGGAACAGGTCTATGTGGGGGAGGCCTTCGATCTTATCCACGAGCGTATCCACTATGTGGCGCCCAAGCCCGGCGATGTGGGTCCGTTGATGGATCATTTCCTTATGATGGCCGACTCCCTGCATTCGTCCAAAGAGGTCGATCCCGTGGTATTCGCGGCGGTGATTTCCTTCGCCTTCGTGTTGATTCACCCCTTCGAGGACGGGAACGGTCGGCTGCACAGGTGGCTGATTCACTGGGCGCTGGCCTCGAGAGGCGTCACACCCCCGGGGGTCATCGTGCCCGTTTCTGCGGTGATGCTCGCCAGGCGACACGACTACGATCTGGCGCTGGAAACCTTCTCTGCGCCGATGATGAATCACATCGAATTCGAGCTGGATCAACAGGGCCGGATGACCGTCGCTGGCGAGACCGTGGCCCTGTATCGTCACCCCGACCTCACAGCGATGACCGGCGCGCTACATCGGTGGTTGTCCATCGCCGTGGACGAGGAACTCCCAGCCGAACTGGATTTCCTGGTCAACCTGTCCCGAACCCGAGAGGCGATCTCGGATATTGTGGACATGCCCGACCGCCTCGTCGTGTTGTTCATCAAGCTCTGTCGCCAGCATGGTGACCGGCTTTCCACCCGCAAACGTCAGCGCTACTTCGCTGAGCTGACTGACGACGAACTGGCACTCATGGAGCAGGTGGTGGCCGAAACCTTTTCGCGCTAGCGTGTTCGCTGCACCCGTGGGGTCGTATTGGCTACCCCTGTTGTCCGCACCGTAGTTCCTGGAGCTTGTCCCTTCCGCCTCAGCTGCTCATCATCCTCTCGCGCGGCAAACCCGATCCGACGTGGGACGCGATCCCTGCCATCCTCTTCGGCCAACCCCAGGAGAGGACCACGATGACCACCAACTTCGCCCGCGCTGTGAAGACCACCCTCGTCGGCTGGGCCCGTGTCGCCGGTCGCGCCATCAAGCGCCTGTTGAAGCCAGCGCGCACCGTGGTCGCGGCGACCGCCGGTGTCGCCCGTGACGTGATGCGGACCCGACCGCAGCTCCTCGCCGAGAACGCGCTGCTCCGCCAGCAGGTCATCGTTCTGGAGCGCAGCATGAAGCGACCTGCGCTCGGCCGGCTCGACCGACTGGTGATGGTGATCCTGGCTCGGCTGAACGCTACGTGTCGCGATGCCCTCCACCTGGTCCAGCCCGAGACCCTCCTTCGATGGCACCGCGATCTCTTCAAGACCGTGTGGGCTCGCCGGTCCCGACCGAAAGGCCAGCCGAACGGGTTGGTTCAGGAGACCATCGACCTGATCCAAGAGATGGCTGCCACGAACAAGACCTGGGGAGCCGAGCGAATTCGGGGTGAGCTCCTCAAGCTGGGCATCCGGGTCAGCAAGCGGACCATCCAGAAGAACCGCGGCAGGCCCGGCCTCGCGGTACGCCCGGTCAGACCTGGAGGACCTTCGTCAGCAACCATGCCACCGACACCTGGGCTTGCGACTTCCTGCAGCTCTCTGACATCTGGTTCAGGCCCATCTTCGCGTTCTTCATCGTGAACCAGGGGACCCGCGAGGTCGTGCACTTCAACGTCACCTGGTGCCCCTCCGACGAGTGGGCCGCCCAGCAGATCCGCGAGGCGACGCCATGGGGAGAAGGGCCTCGCTTCTTGATCCGAGACAACGACTCGAAATTCGGGGCCAAGTTCGACGCCGCCGTCGAGGGAGCAGGGATAGAGCTGGTGATGATCCCGCCAAAGTCGCCCAACCTGAATCCGGTCTGCGAGAGATTCCTCCGGTCCGTGCGCCAGGAGTGCCTGGACCACATCATTATCCTGGGAGAGGATCACCTCCGCAGCGTCCTGCGCGAGTATGTCGAGGAGTACTTCAACGTCGCGCGCCCTCACCAGGGACTCGCGCAGCAGGTCCCCGGAACCAACGAAGAGCCCCTGAGCAAGCCCTCCACCTCGGGCCGGATCGTCGCCCAACCCGTTCTCGGAGGGCTCCATCACGACTATCGGAGAGCAGCGTGACATGCTCGAAATCCAGCAACGGCGGGGCGGACAGCAAGGGTAGCCAGTACGGCTGTAGCTCGTCCTCGGCCTGCTTCTCCTTGACGTCGGTCAGCTCGGTCTCGAGGGCATCGATGCGCTGGAGCAGTTGCTCCAGGGTGGTGGATTCCTCCGTCTCGTCGGTACCGGCGTCCTCAAGTTCCACGGTCGCTTCATCCTCGGGGGGGATTAGCGAGGGCCGGTAAGGAAGTGCACGGTAGCAATAAAATCAACAATGCCAGACAGCAGGTACGAGGGGACATATCAGCCGAGGGCCTCCGTGGTTTGATGACCCTGCTCTAAACAATCCCCATGCCAGCTAGGCGTCAGGAGGAGAAACTACGAATTTCCCTTGTAAACGGGGGCTACCGCAGATCTACCATCGCGCTATCGAGGCTACGATCTGGCGAGCCAGTCTCGGGGCCTCCAAGAGGCATGTTCGGCGCTTCCTGCCAGTCCATGCCGTCAGGGAACGAGACTCAACCAACCAACCAGACAACTCGGTACCACCGTTCAGGCTCATCAAGGGTGGCAGGGGCTAAACGTCCAGCTACTTGCCCGGCGACAGGATAGCCATACAGGCCACATAGGTCAGTCGTCGTGTTCCCCATCGTTCATGAAATTGTGGAATTGGAGATCGCACCGCCAAGTGGTGAAATCAATCATGATGACATCATTCTCGCCGCCAGACTCTATGCATGCCCTGCAGGTCCACTTCGGAGAGAGGGCAGTGCGTGGTAATGTCCCTGTCGCATAGGGTATGAAGCACGGCTCATTTGTCCCGAAGATCCTCAGAGAGCAACGAACTTGACATCGAGCAACGACAAGCACCGGCCACCCACAACCAAGCTCGTGGACCTGATCCTGGACAACGTGGCAGATGGAATCTTCACGGTGGACGGCCAGTTCCGCATCACCTACTTCAACACCGCTGCCGAGCAGATCACGGGCTACTCCGCCACCGAGGTTCTCGGAAGTTACTGCCACGAGGTGTTCAGGACGTCCCTTTGCAGCCAGGACTGTCCCCTCCGCCAGTCGATCAGCTCGGGCCGTAGGGTGAAAAACATCAAGATCGACATCCAGAGCCGCGAGGGAAAAAGAAGGACCATCTCGGTCTCCACTGCCCCGTTGCTGGACAAGACCGGCGAGTTCCTCGGTGGTGTGGAGACGTTCAGGGACGAGACCGAGCTCCACGCACTCCGCCAGGAGATCGTCGGGAAGTACACCTTCCAGGACATCATCTCCAAAAATGCCGCCATGCAGCAGATCTTCGAGATGCTGCCGAACATCGCCCAATCGGACGCCACTGTACTGATCCAGGGTGCCAGCGGGACAGGCAAGGAACTCTTCGCCCACGCGATCCACAACCTCAGCCCGCGCGCGGACAACCCGCTGGTCACGATCAACTGCGGCGCTCTTCCCGAAAACCTCCTGGAATCAGAGCTGTTCGGCCACGTCAAGGGTGCCTTCACCGATGCCCGCACGGACCGCATCGGACGTTTCCAGGCCGCCGATGGTGGGACCATCTTGCTGGACGAGGTCGGCGAAGCTCCGTCAACGCTACAGGTGAAGCTCCTGCGGGTTCTGGAGGGCAAGAAGATCCGGCCGGTGGGTGGCGACCTGGTCAAGAAGATCGACGTGCGCGTGGTCGCTGCGACGAACAAGGACCTGAAGCATCTGGTGGCCGAGGATCACTTCCGTTCCGACCTGTACTACCGCCTGAACGTGATCCTGATCCAGCTGCCGAACCTCGCGCAGCGCAGCGAGGACATTCCCTTGCTCGCAGATCACTTCCTCGAGCGGATGAACGGCCGGATGGGCAGAGACATCGAGGGCATCACAGGCGAGGCGATGGCCATCCTGCTCCGCCATCCTTTCCCCGGTAACGTACGAGAGCTGCAGAACGTCCTGGAGCATGCCTATATCGTGTCAACGGGCCCCCGCATCAGGCCAGAGGACCTACCGCTTCACCTGGCGACGGGTGACGACACCGTGCAGCATCATGCGGATCGTCTCTCCATTGTCGCCCGATCCTCGTCCGTCACGCAGGAGCGGCAGCAGCTGATCGACTGCCTGACAGAGAATGGCTGGAACGTCCCGCGGACTGCGAGACAGCTGGGTGTGCATCGCACCACGGTGTGGCGCCAGATGAAAAAGCTCCGGATAGAGCAGGAGTAGCCCACCGCCCTGCGTCCCTTCCACAAACAGAACATACGCCTGGTTGCATGATCGTGCGCAACGGTTGCGCAACCACAACAAGAATGCAACCGCAGCACCTCATGATCAATCGCAGCTAAAAAAAGCAGCTACGCCATCTCTACATAATAGAGAACGGGCGCGAACCAACTGGCTCCCAGCCCTTTTCTCGCAGTTGGCACAGGCTTTGCTCTGCTTTCCTTGCGTGAGCCAACGCAACGCCATAATCCTAGACAGGCCGCTCCTTCCCGGAGTCCAGTGCAACAAGGTTGTCAGCTGGGTGGGCTCCTTCGTCCGGCGAGATCACTCCGTGGCAGCAGCCAGGACGTTGGCGCGATCCGAATCCGGCAGCCACGAGGTGGTGCTCTGCCTCGACTCTCCTTGTCGAACCCGGCTGGCGGCCGAGCTGTGCGTATCAAGCCGACGGCCTCTGACTCCCAAGGTCCTGAGCCGGGCCCAGGACAAGCTCGCCGAGCTCTATAGCTGGGAAAGCCCAACCCTGGTGCTGCCAGGTAACCCCCCGGAAGAAATCCGCCGCTACGCACGTAACAACGCGGTCGACCTGCTGGTGATGGGGGAGCAGGCGCTCGCCCTGGAACATGAATACAAGGACTGGATCTGCGGTGATCCCCCTTGCGCGGTGATGATCCTCGTCCTGCGGCCAACAGGCCACACCCACCCTCCGCAGCAAGGCGGCCGCCTCCTGCTGCGCCACGATGAAAGCCCGAGGTGAAGAGATGGCAGTGATTCCACACGTTGCAGTTTACGTGGCGGTCACAGTGTCCCTGGTTGTGATGATCGCGAGATTCCTGATGTGGGTTCGGATGCCGATGCACCTCCGATGGGAGCTGTACCCCGTGGCCCACGAAGGCAGGCGCGCCAGCTATGGCGGTTCCTACCTCGAGGAGTACCGATGGTGGTCCAAGCCTCGGGAAGTATCCCTAGTCGGTGAGATGAAGGTGATGATCCCGGAGATCCTGTTCCTGGAATGCCTGTGGAAGAACAACCGGCCTTTGTGGCTCCGGTCCTTCCCCTTCCACTTTGGCCTCTACCTCGTCATCGGTGGGACGTTTCTGCTGGCCGTATACGGTGTACTCACCGCCCTGTGGCCCGCCGCGGCCGAGGCGGTCGGCAGTGTCCTGCGACTCCTCGTCGCTGTTGTACTCGCCGCTGGAATGGGCCTCGGACTCCTGGGCGCCCTGGGTTTGCTCCAGCGCCGGCTCTCTGATCCTAATTTGCGCCTGCTCACCACAAAGGCCGACATCCTCAATCTCGTCGTCTTCGCGGTGGCCTTCGGCTGGGCGCTGCTCACCTGGCTGCTGGTGGACCGGGACCTCTCGCTAGCCGCCGCTTTCATGACCGGGCTGGTCACCTTCGACCTCGGCTCCTTCGCCTCGACAGGGAGCGATGTGGCCGTGACCACCACGGCGGTGCTCTTGATGAGCTTGTTGTGCGTCTACGTGCCCCTGACTCACATGTCCCATTTCATCGGCAAGTACTTCTCCTACCACGACATCCGCTGGGATGATGCCCCGACCCGGCCCGGCGACCGCCGTGAGGCCATCATCGAAGGATTGCTCAAGCGGCCCGTCAGCTGGGCTGCCCCACACATCCAAGGAAACGGCGACAAGACATGGGTCGATCTGGCGAGCGAGGAGGACAAGGCATGAAGCGTCCCGTGAACATAACGAACTTCTCGAAGGGGGATGATCCCCTGATCCGGATCGACGAAGCGGACAAGATCCCGCTTCCCCCACCCTACGACGATCCGGACGCCGAGCCGCCCTTCGAGCCCCTTGCTGAGCAATCGACAGGGAAGTACGAATGCCTGGACGGCACTGTCGCACTCAGCATCCCCAGGCCGGAGAGCAAGGAGGAGGAAGAACGGCTGGTGCAGCTTTTCATCCAGGGTCTGACGAAGCTCGCCAGTGCAGACGACAACTGGACCTTCCTCCAGCCCTTCATGATGTCCATGGAGCACTGCGCCCGGTGCCAGACCTGTTCCGAGGCCTGCCCGATCTACGAAGAGAGCGGCAGGAACCCCCTGTACATGCCAAGCTTTCGGTCTGAGATCCTGCGGCGCATCTTCTACAAGTACGTCAAGAAGGCTTCCACTCTGGTCCATGGCGACATCGACCTCAACTGGAAGACCGTGGCCCGGCTGATCGAGCTGTCCTATCGCTGCAACCTCTGCCGGCGCTGTGCGCAGACCTGTCCTATCGGAGTGGACAACGGCCTGTTGGCCCGGGAGATCCGCAAGATCGCCAGCCAACAGATGGGCATCACCGCCAAGGAGCTGCACAGGGACGGGTCCGTACTCCAGCAGGAGGTGGGATCGTCGACGGGAATGAACGCCCTGGTGATCAAGGACAACATCGAGTTCGTGGACGAGGACACCACGGAGAAGACCGGAATCCCCACGGAGACCCCGTGGGACGTGGAGGGGGCCGACATCCTGCTGATGCACAACGCCGGGGAGATCATGGCCTGGTGCGAAAATCCTGGCGCGTTCGCCGTGCTGTTCAACGCCGCCGGCCTGAGCTGGACCATGTCCAGCGAGCTGGCCGGATACGACTCGATCAACTACGGCGTCTGGTACGACGACGTCCAGTTCGCGCGGACCGCCGTGCTGCACGCCAAGGCAGCGGCCAAGCTGGGGGTCAAGCGATTCGTGCTCGGGGAATGCGGTCACGCCCACAAGGCACTGACCGTGATCGCCGACCGAATCCTGACCGGTGAACACAACATCCCGGTCGAGAGCTGCATGCCCGTGCTGCTCGACATCGTCCGTTCGGGTAAGGTCAAGTTCGACCCCAGCCGCAACGATTTCCCGGTCACGCTCCACGATCCTTGCAACATGGTGCGCCTGATGGGCCTGGTCTCACCGCAACGCGAGATCCTCAAGGCCATCCTGCCCGAAGGACGCTTCCGGGAGATGACACCGCACGGTGTCGACAACTACTGCTGCGGCGGGGGCTCCGGCTTCGCGATCATGTCCGGCCACAACTTCTCCTCGTGGCGACACCACATCGCTGGCCGACGCAAGTTCCGTCAGATCCTGGAGGCCTTCCAGGACGAGCCCATGGATCCCGACCACCCCAAATACGTTTGCACTCCCTGCAGCAACTGCAAAGGTCAGCTGCGGGACATCATCGATCACTACGACGCGTGGAACAAACACGGCATCTACTACGGTGGACTGGTCGAGTTGATGGTCAACGCAATGGTCGATGCCACGCCCGGTTATATCGACTGGGAATGGCACTAGGAGGCGGAGATGAACGAAAAGAACATGATCTTGATCATCGATGACGATAGGGACTACGTCAGGTTCCTCGAACTGTTCCTCGATGGGCATGGCTACCGCACGATTGCGGCGCATGATGGACAGGAGGGCCTGAAACGAGCACGCGCAGAGAAACCTGATCTGATCCTCTTGGACATCACGATGCCCGAGAAATCAGGGGTCCGCTTCTACCGTGAGATTCGACAGGATCCCGAAATTGGCAGCACTCCGGTAGTGATGATCACCGGGGTGACCCTGGATTTCAGGAAATTCATTCACACTCGCAGCCAGGTGCCCGCTCCAGACGGTTACCTCCCAAAGCCCGTGGATAGGCAGAAGCTGCTGGACATCATCTCGCAGCTGCTTTCGACAACTGAGACAACCCTTTGGGGTGATGAATGATCCATTGCGACCCCTGGAAGCAACGAAGAGAGGAGGCAACCCCCATGCCTGGTCTCGTGTCCTCTTCCGGAGCACCCCACTGGTGGGACGCGCTGCCGTGCTATCTCTCGGTGCAGGACGAACAGCTGCGGATCATCGAGACCAACGACCTGTTCCGGCGCGACTTCGATGCGGCTCCTGGTGAGTACTGCTATAGGGCCTATAAACACCGCGATTCGCCGTGCGCCGACTGCCCGGTCCTCGCCACGTTGGCTACCGGAAAGAACCACACCTCGCGGGAGTCGGTCGTGACAAGGGACGGTAGGGAACTGACCGTGGCCGTCACCTCGAGTCCGCTCTTTGACGATCTTGGTCGGATCGTAGCTGTCGTGGAGATGTTCACCGACATCACCGAGATCGAAGCGCTCCAAAGAGAGGCCCAGCGGAGCAAATACTCCTACAGGCGCCTCTTCGACATCGTGCCCTGCTACATCTCCCTTCAGGACCGTAGTTTCCGGATCACCGAGGCCAACAAGCTGTTCCGCCAGGACTTCGGTGAGCGCAAAGGCACCCACTGCTACGAAGCATACAAGGGTGGCGACGCGATCTGCGATGGGTGCCCAGTCCAGAAGAGCTTCGCCGACGGTGAGGTGCACAGCAGCGAAGAGTCCGTCATCACCCGGGACGGGCAGCAGGCCAGCGTGGTCGTCACCTCCATGCCGATCCACGACGCGCGTGGCGAAATCACAGCGGTGATGGAGGTCTCCACCAACGTCACCGAGATCAAGAGACTGCAATCGCTGGCCACCGTCGGACTCGCCGTGACCGGGATGGCTCATCGAATGAAGAACATCCTGATGGGCCTCAAGGGGGGAATTTTCGTGGTCAACGACGGCTTCGAGATGCGGGACAACGATGCCGTTGAGGATGGCTGGGACACGGTGAAGCGGAACGTGGACCGGATGTCTCGCGTCGCCTTGGACCTGTTGTTCTGCTCGAAGGACCGCGAGCCCAATCTAGAGGATGGTGTCTGCCCCGAGACCATCGCCCAGGAGGTACACGACCTCTTCCGGCTGCGTTCCGCCGCGGAGTCCATCGAACTGAGGCTGGAAACGGGCCCGTCGCCGCACCACGGCCGCTTCGATCCCGAGGCTCTGCACAACCTGATGACCAACCTCGTGGCCAACGCTGTGGATGCCTGCCGCTTCGATCCGGACGTGGACCGCAAGCAGCATGAAATAGTCCTGCGTTGTTTCCAGGACGACGAGGGAGCCACGGTCATCGAGGTCGCCGACAATGGCGCCGGCATTCCCGAAAACCAGGCTTCCAAGGTACTCCAGGGGTTCTTTTCCACAAAGGGAACCGAGGGGACCGGCCTCGGCCTCCTCGTGGTTCAGAAGGTCGTCGAGGAACATGGCGGCAACTTCTCTTTCACCACGGAGGAAGGACAGGGGACGACGTTCAGAGTGGCCCTGCCACATGGATCCAATAAACAAAAGCGCGTGACGAAGAAAGGGTGACGATGTCCGGAACCCTCCAACAACAACCATCTCCAAACCAGGAGGAATCCATGGGAATCAAGATCCTAATCATCGACGACGAAGACGACGTGAGAGCCTTCATCAAGGCGGTTCTTAAAAAGAATGGCTACGAGACCCTGACCGCCGCCGACGGCGCCGAGGGCCTCGAGATATTCCAGCAGGAGCGGCCAGCCCTGGTAACGCTTGATATCATGATGCCTGGACGGTCAGGGATCGATTTCTATCGGGGGGTAAGGAAGGACCCACTACTGGCAAATACACCGATCATCGTCGTGAGTGCTCTTGCCGCCGGAGGGCGTGACATGTCCATGCTCAAGCCTGCGGCGGTCTTCGACAAGCCCATCGATCCTGATGAGTTCATCGCGGCCGTGCAGATGGCGCTGGCGTAGGTCTCTGGCTTCACCCTGATCGGATCTCGGCAGGAAGAACGAACAGGAATTTAGTTCCCTGACCTGGCGTGGAGTCGAAACGGATCGTACCGCCGTGTTGTTCCACGGCCTTCCTGGTGAGCAGGAGCCCCAGGCCCGTTCCGCGCAAGCCCTTGGTGGAGAAGGAGGAAGACAGGATCTTGCTCTGGTTTTCCGGGGAGATACCGGATCCGTTGTCGTCGACCTCGAACTCCACTCCACCCCCGCGATGTTGTCGAACCTGGATCTGGATCCTGTGTTCCTTGTTGACCTCTGGATCCCATTGGCAGGCATCCATGGCGTTGGTCACCAGGTTGGCCAGGCATGCATGGATGGCTTCCGGATCGACGTGCACGGGAGGTAATCCGTCCTCGATCTGCCCTTGGACACATACGCCTACCAGGCTGCCTTTGTCCTCGAACAGATCCACCACCCGGTTGACCAGTTCACCTGGCTCGAAGATTTCTCGCCGGGGAGCCTGGTCTCTCGCATAGTCCAGCAAGTTGGCGACCAAGGAGCTGACCTGGTCCAGATATCGCTTGACCATCTCCCAGGCCATGGATACCAGCTGAAGGTCTTGCCGCTCCAGCCCGGTGTCCAACGTGAAGATGGCGCCTTCCAGCCCGCCCAGGATGTTTTTGGTCGTATGGGCCAGTCCACTCGCCGTCAGCCCCACCGTGGCCAGGCGCTCGGCCAGTTGGAGTTTTTGCTCCAACTCCTCGATTCGCGACGTCTCCCCCATCACCAGCGCCACCTGAGTCACCTGACTGCCCTTCCCGGGGGCCGGCAGGGCGCGTACGTCATACAAGAGGGGCCGGCCGCTGGCCGAGGAGCCCCGGAATGTGGAACCGTGTGCTTTGCCGTCACCGAAGACCTGCAACGCGACGCAGTCGTGGCATGGCTCGTCTCTTCCCATACAGGCGCTGTAACAGTGCGAACCTGGCCCCTTATCGAAAACTCGTCGAAACGCGGCATTGGCCGTCACGATTCGCAGATCCTGGTCGACCGCCACCACCGGGCACGGAACTTCCTCGACGATCAGGGATTCGAATTCGCCATTTGGCTCCGCCATTTGTTCTGAACTCCAGGGCTCCTGGACCCGATGCTCAGACGTTACCATATCATCGGCAAGCCCCTCTTTCCGGCGCGTTCTGATGTGATCAGCGAGGGATTATTGTCCGAAAATTGAGTCAGTCGGTGTGGTCGAGCGTACACAGATCGTCGCCTGGCGGACTCTCCAGCAATCCGTTGATTTCGCCTCGGCGTTTGACGAGGTCCGCTAGCCTGAAGTTCCCTGCCCGAATCCCCCTTTCCAGGACCAGTTGAGCCAAGAAG
>CAZDDH010000203.1:0-16393 GCA_964504165.1 uncultured Rickettsiales bacterium
GAGGCGCCGCACCTTATATAAACCGCTCACTGGTTATGCAACCAGGGGGTACAGCGAGACCTCCATCTTGTTGAGGTCGTAGTACAGGGAGTAGACGGTGAAGCCACCCCAGACCGTCCCGGAGATGTCCTCGATGGCGGTGATGAAGCGGTCCTCGGTCATCTCCTCTTCGCTGGCGTAGAACTCCTCGAGGTATTCGTAGCGTCCACACGGGTAGTAGCCCGCCTCGGGATCGGTGATGGCGAAGTTGGTCATCATCTGGTGATCCCCCTCGCCGAGGATCTGGTGGTTGGCCTCGATGATGGCCGAGGTGCCCGATGCATCCGTGATCAGGAAGTGGGCCACGGCATAGATGTTGGGCAAGCTGGCCAGGTTGTACAGATCGATGGTGTCCAGGGCCTCCTCGACCGTGCTGCAGGTCTTGAGCACGTCCGGCCAGAAGTCGTAGTACATGGTGAGCTTCTCGGGCTCGTCCAGCACCTCGATCTCGGGGATGGTGGCCGCCCCCAGCACCAGCCCCTGGTCGTTCATCCCCCCCTGGGCGAAGCCGTTGCCGTCGCATCCGAACAGCATCACCCCATAGTCGCCGTCTTCCCCCGGCTCGAACCAGACCTGCCCCGGCGTGTCGGGCAGCCAGTCCAGGTTGCGGCCGATCATCAGGGTGTCTCCGTCGTGGTAGTTGAAGACCGAACAGGCCGTGGCGGGGAGGGAAACCCCCATGATTGCGATGAGGGAAAGGGCCCACAAGATGTGACGCATTGGTCGTACCTCCTGGGCCTATTGTCGGTCCCTGTGAGGACGACTGAACCGTCAATGTTGTCGGTTGGGGGGGACAATAATTACCCGAGATTCTTTCAGGGGCCGGGGAGTCTTTTAAGGCGGAACATGGTTTACTAGCGCCCCTCGCCAGGAAAGGTTTCGGAAGGATGGTCGCTCCCGAGCCGATGGTGCAGCACAGCGCCGTCGTCCAGCCAGCGGTAGATACGGTCGTCGCGCCTCCGATGGAGGCCGAGGTGCGTGAGCCGCCCGCCGATACGCTGGCGGATCCCCTGACCGATGCGCTGGTCGATCCGCTGGTGACCCACGAGCCGATCATGCGTGAAGCAGACGGCGCCACACCGTATCCCAATCCACAAGACGCTTTCGATGCGGCCTCCAGCGGTCCGCCATCCGAGATCCCGTTCCGGTCCCAGATGGAGAGCCTCTTCGGTGAGAATTTTGGGTCCGTGCGGGCTTTCATGGGCGAGCGCTCCTCCCTCTCCCGCCTGGGCGCCCGGGCGGCGGCCCAGGGAGAGTCGGTGGCCTTCGGTGAGACGAGCCCCAGCCTGCAGCTTGTGGGCCACGAGCTGGCTCACGTGGTGCAGGCCCGCCGGGCAGGTGGGGCGAGCCTCCAGGCGGCCGGATCGGTCAGCGTCCGGGGATCAGCCGCCGAGGTGGAGGCGGAGTCCGTGGGCCGTCTCGTGGCTGCCGGTCAGCCGGTGGAGGTGCGCGCGGCGCCCAGCGCGGCGATCCAGCGCAACGAGGATGACGACGATCTGCTCGAGCCCCAGTCGGACGAGCTGGACAGCGACGGCGATCTGGATTGGTTTGCTTCTTTGGTGCGGGAGAGCCGCGAGACCCACGCGGACGCCAGGGACAAGCTGGACGAGTACGAAGCGGCCAAGCTGGCGATCCACGACGAGTACGGGCAATGGTTCAGTTCGGCCGCCGAGAAGGGGGAGTCGGAGGCCTTCGAGCAGTTCCAGGGGGATGTCGACTGCGTCTGGAACGTGGTCCGCGACGGTGAGGTCCCGCTGGACAAGATCAGGGGCAAGTTCCTCACCATCGAGTCGAGCCGGGAGTTTATCGATCAGACCTTCGGCAAGACGCTGCGCTCCTACCGGGAGACGGTGGACATCAGCCTGAAGGTCATCGAGCTGGAGACGGCGCAGCGGCAGTTCCAAGTCTGCTCCGACTACCACAAGGAGGCGCTGTCCGCGAACGTCTGGGTGGCGGCCTGGAGCCATACCGCCAACTCCTTGCTCCAGCAGGGCCGGACCCGGTGGGGCACGGTCGTGCAGCCCGAGCGCGGCGGCAAGCAGGGGGACGGCACGGGTGCGATGGACGTGGCCGCCGGGGCCAAGGGCTTGCTCAAGCTTCTCAGCCGGTTGCTGGGGCTGACCACGACCCACAGCACTACCAGCATCAAGCTCGGCATCAAGTTCACCTTCGGCGTCAAGGCGGACCTGTTGCTCAAGGCCTTCGAGATCGGCGCCGAGGTCTTTGCCGGGCTCGCCGGGTTCATGAACGTGCAGGACGATCGCCGGTTCCGGGTGGGCGCCAAGCTCGCCCTGGGCGCCTCGGCCAAAGTCACCGCTTTCTGGCGGTTCTTCGAAGCCCACGCGGAGATCCAGCGCAGCTGGGCCATCACCGGGGTGTTCGACGACGTGACCCACTTCTCGGCGTTTGTCTTCCACCGCCTGAACCTGATGGATACGGCGCTGGGCAAGCTGATCCGCAAGAAGATGGGCAAGAAGTTCACCGACCGGGACTCCCGCAAGCTGCGTGGCGGGCAGTCCGTCGAGGAGGAAGACGGCATCGATTTCCAGGCCCTGGGGACCAAGGACCCGGTCCGCGTCATGAGCCAGGAGACCTCCAAGAAGGCGGGCGGCAGCGTGCTGTGGGGATCCATCAGCGGCGAGAAGGAGTCGTCCACGACGACGATGAACTTCTACAAGGAGGACGAGAGCGGCCACACGGTCAGGCGGGTCGCCACCCAGTCGATGAAGAAGAAGACCTTCGGTATCAGCTTGGGGAAGTTCGGCGAATACAAGCTCGAGTCCACCCATACCGAGATCCGCAACCACCCCAATCCCGACAACAACGGGGACTACGAGAACGTCAAGGCCACCGCCGTGGGCCTGCCCATCGGCAAGACCACGGTCTCGGTGCTGGCGGATCGGCTCTCTGCTCCTGGCTTGGTCGTGACCGATCCGATCCGGTTCGGCTCCGAGGTGGTCAAGGAGAACATGGCCAGCGCCCTCAAGGAGCCCGAGCCCTCCGATTTCTCTCTCAAGCCGGTGGACTTCGCGCTGGAGTGGAACTTCGTCAAGACCGGCCCTCTGGGCAGCTTCGAGCTCCAGTATGTGCGGGCCTCATCCACCACGTCGCGCAAGCTGGAAATCCCATTGATGGAGCTCAAGTTTTCCCCCTTCGGGCCCGGGCTGCTGGACATCGGCGTGTCCGCTGGCCTCGAGGTCACGGCGGAACGGAGCTGGGGCTTCTTCGAGAAGATGGGCACCACGACGCTGACCTACCTGCACACGGTCTACAACGGGCTGATGCGGCGGGCCAACGGCAACAAGGACTGGGCCTCCTATCGCGGCTCGCACGAGGACGAGATCCTGGCCCTGATCCTGGCGGTGGGGACCGAAGGCAGCGTCCCCCATGCCGAGGCCAGCGGCGCGAGCATCGACGGCGGCCTGCTCTCCAAGACGCTGACGATGTGCGAGGGGGTGGCGACGGGGGTGCTGGAGGCCGACCTCGACGAGAGCGTCACACCGGCCCAGTCGGTCCGGCTGACCGCCCAACCCGCCAAGCTGCTGCCGGCCTTCGACCTGTTCCTCGAAGCGGTTCGGGTGGCGACGACGGCGGAGGGCAACCTGCTGGCCAAAGTGGGCGACCGGGGACGGGTCGAGGACAACACGGCCGGGTGGAAGCGGGTCATCGGCGGCAAGGCCAAGGTCTATGTGGACTACGCCGCGAGCGAGGGGCTGTCCGTGCTGCTCAAGAGCTACTCCCCGACGTCTCAGAAGGGGGAGGAGCTGCCGCCCCCGTTCTCCGTCCAGGAGGCGCTGTACGAGGAGAAGGCGGTCGAGATCAACCTGGTGGGCAAGTACGACGGCCGCTTCGATCTGAAATCCGGTGGCTACAAGTTCGAGATCAAGCTCAAGAAGAACACGGACGAGGACACGGCCTCCCGGGCCATCCGGGACGTCTGCATGAGCAAATTCGGCTCGCCGGACGGTTACCCCGATGATCTGTTGAGCAAGTTCGAGGCCCCCGAGGGCTTCCTGCAGACCAAGAGCCGCTGGGCGATGGTGCCCAAGAAGCAGCGCAAGACAGAGCAGACCGAGTGGGATTCCACCATCCGCGATCCGCTGGCCAAGCTGGCGGAGCAGGTGATCCTGGCGAGGATGGATGGTATCGGGGGGCGGCGGTTCAAGAACAAGACCGGGCGAGTCAAGTCCGGTATCGACTATGACAGAGAGGTCCTGTGACCAGAGGTGATCAGCCCATGACCGATCGGATTGATGGGATCCGGGAGGATTTCGTGGTGTTCCTGCCCGACGACCTGCCGCTGGTCTCCTACGACACGGCGTTCCGGGTCGATCTGGGGGCAAACCCGCCGGAGCTGCGGGTGTCCACCACCCTCGATGGGGGCAGCGCCGAGGATCTCGAAGACGCCGGGCTGTTCCCCCAGGTACGGATTCCGCCCCGCAAACCGTTCACGACGCTCGAGCTGCGGCTGGATCTCGTCGCCCGCGATGAGCTGCGGCAGACCCTGGCTTCCCAGCTGGCCCCGGGCTTGGACCCCATCGAGGTGTTGACCGACCGCCCCGACGATGACGTGCCTCCCTACCGTTATCTGCATCACTACAGGCTGGTCAGCTGGGAGATCCGGCAGACGTCCACCGCTTCCCGGGAGGTTGTCGATCTGGCGCACAAGCCTCCCCGGCCCTTCGACGACTGATCAGTCCGGGTCGCACACTCCGTCGCAGCCGTTGACCACCACGCCGTCGGGCCTGAGGAACTCGGTCCACTGCAACCGGGCCGAGTCGGCGCGCCGCACGCACTCGTGGGCTTCGTTGTCCACGTTGGGCTCGGGGCCCACGGGCTGCTCCGGGGCGCCGCAGTCCCAGTACTGGGCGGCCGACCCGTCGAAGGGGGCGGCTGGGGCCTCCTCCACGCCCCAGATCTCGTGGTTGCTGGGTAGCAGCTGGGGCCAGCCGGCCGAGCGGACGGACATGTCCGAGGCGATGTTGCACACCTGGGCGTCCTCCATGCCCACCTGGTACAAGATCTTCTTGGGCATCGTGCCGGGGAACGGGTCGGCGGTGACGTGGGGTAGGTAGGTCACCGGGTCGCTCATCTCCCACATGCTCATCATCACCGACCAGTAGAACTCCCGCTCGATGCGCTCCTCGTACCACGCGGCGTAGATCAGCTCGTAGTCGTCGAAGTTGCGCGAGCGGCTTTGCATCAGCGAGTAGTTGGACGCGCCCACGTTGAGCACGCCCCGCTCGATGTCGTGGGACAGGGCCATCAGCGTGGTGCCCATGATGCCGCCCTGGCTCATGCCCATGTAGTACAGCTCATCGGTGTCGAACACCGGCTGGCCGTCGATGACGAAGGCCTCGTCGTCGGCGCAAACCCCGGCGAGGGTGCGGGTCAGGGCCAGGAAGTTGAGCTCCCCTTGCATCAGCCGCTCGGGGATGGCGGGGAACTCCGAGACGTTGGACAGGGCGACGGCGGCGGTGGTCACGTCGTACTCGCTCATGCCGTGCCAGTCGGTGCCGATGAGGGTCATGCCGTTGTCGTCCGCCCAGCTCTGCAGCCAGCCGGCCCCCAGCTCGCCGTCCGAGCCGAAGAACCCGTGGCCGTAGGTCAGCAGGGGCCCAGCGGCGGGCTCGGCCAGGGAGCGGGGGATGCGGGCGGTGAAGGAGACCTGGTGATCCCCCTGGTACTCGGGGTTGCCGTCCCCGTCACGCACCAGCCGGGCGCCGGCGTGCTCCGAGTCCATGTACAGCGGCACGGTGATGGTGCCGTCGACCCGGCGGTAGATGTCGTCGTTGTAGTCGTCCTGGACCTCGGTGATGGTGCAGCCGATGCCGTCGTCCCCCAGCCGCTCGTAGAGGTCGTCGCGGGCGTAGAGCAGGTCCCCCCACAGCATCTCGCCGGATGCAGTGTGGAAGTCCCACGCCTGGATCAAGGTGGCGCGGTCCACGCCGGCGTCCGTCAGGGCGGTGAACATCTCTTCCAGCCCCGGCCGGCGGGCCTCCACCTGGTCCGAATCGGTGAGCACGTCGTCGCGCAGGGCGGCGAACACCTCGCTGGGGGGTACGTCGCGGCCGTCGCTGTCGTAGGTGAGATCCCGCAGCGCGACGGCGTAGCGGGTGTTCTCTTCCAGCCGCGCGGCGGGCCGGATGTAGACCAGGATCTCCTCGGGATTGTCGAAGCGTACGTCCGTCTCGGTGAAATGGGCCACCCGATCGCCGGTGTCCATGTTCAGCAGCACCGTGGGGCTGTCGTCATCCATGGAGCGGTCCAGGTCCCACCACGGCGGCAACTCGGTGGTGTCGATCTGCTCGGCAAAGACCGTCAGGATCTGCGCCGACGGCGGGAAGCCGTCCAGCCGGTTGTAGGGCTCCACGTCAAAGACGTCCTCGCGCAGGTTCTCGGGGAACGCCGCGGGCTCGTAGGCCAGCCGCACCCCCGTGGCCGTGCTGTCGTCGGCCACCTGATAGCGGCTGGAGGGCCACGGCAGCATGCAGTACTCGGGGTTGATGTTCTCGCACTCGGCGTCGATGGAGACGTGGATCGGGTCCGGCTCTTCCTCGCCTGGGCACCCCAGCACGAGCAATACAAACAGGCTTGAGACTACACCAAGAACGCCACGGATGGACATGGAACCCTCCTCATCGCGGACCCTACCGTCCGCCCGGTCGATTTATATCACGAACGGGATCAGCCTCTGGAAAAGGCGCCCGATCCGGGGGTTCGTTCCGTATCTCATGGGAACCAAGCCACCGGAAACCTGGCCGGAGGATTTATGCGCGCTGCCCTCTTCCTGGCGATCCTGTTGACCGGATGCGGTACCGGAACGGAACTGACGCCCTATACACCCTCGGCGTCCGACGACGGGAACCCCGTGCTATCGGAAGCCCTGGACCTGCCCGGAGACGACGGCGCCGCCACGGTCGTGGTCCTGCCGTTCGCGCAGTAGCGCCCGCTGCTTTTTTCGGGCATCGGCTCCAGATGCGGTAGAGTCCCGCCAGGAGGGCGAGACCCATGTCAGAACAGGATCCAATGGTGCGACGGTGGGTTCCCGCCGTCCTCCCGTCGGCGGTGGTCCTCACCACCCTGATCCTGGCGGCGGCCGCCACGATCGCGGCTCCGGCTCAAGCCGAAGATCCCCCCTCCGATCCCCCCAAGACCACCGTCCAGACCAGCTGCGGCCGCACCACCGTGGATGGCTCCAATCCGCTGATGGTCAAGGTCTGTTCCAGCAACACCGGGCGCACCGTGGGCGCCGGATCGTTCCCACCCCACCGCGAGCTGATGGTGAAGCTGGCCAACGGCGAGGAGCCGGCCTTCGACGGCAAGCCCGTCGCGCTGGTGGAGGACCTGGCGATCTGGATCGGCGACGGCGAGGTGACGGCGTTGACGGTGGTCTGGGCTCTGGGCCGGGTCTCTGGCTGGTCCATCGACGTGGCTTATGAGGACGTGGAGATGGCCATGGCCCCGGGGCTGTGGCAGGGGGACTGGACCGAGCTGACCCGGCAGGGCGTGCCGACGGCGGACGGGCGCACGCTGCGGGTGAAGCGGCGGCAGGCGCGCAAGGAGCTGGCCTTCGAGATCCGGTGAGCGACCATTCAGGGCGCTGGAAGCGGATCTGTGCTATCCGTCCAGCCCGGAGCGACTCCATGCCGTCCAGGTCCCTCGCTGTCATCGCACCCCCGCCGCTGAAGCCGTCAGAGCCAGGGGTATCCGCCGCCGCCGCTGCCAGCGTGTTGCGGCGGATGGGGGTGGGGGCGTTGCACGTGGACGCCTCCATCGGCTGGCACCGGCATCTTCTGGCCGAGGATCCCCAGGTCCGCCTGGCCCTGCGGCGGGCGGCAACCTACGCGGACCGCTGGGTGTACACATCGTCGGTCCATGAACTGGAGCGGGCGCTGGCACGGACGGCGGAGCCCTTCCCAGGGCTGCGGCTGGGCGTGGGCATGATCGCCTGGACCGAGGAGAACCGGCGGATGGAGTCCTCGGCGGAGCTGGCGCGACTGCCGGGGGAGGCCGGCCCGTTTGATGCGTACTTCATTGAGGTTCTGATCCCGGAGCTGGAGCAGGCGGGGATCGAGGTGGCCGCCGTCTCGTTGACCTTCCAGCAGCAGGCCCCGGCGGCGCTTCGGCTGCTTCGGCTGCTGAAGGAGCGGCTCCCGCAGGTCACGCGGGTCCTGGGCGGCCCGCTGGTGTCGTGCTGGCGGGCGGCGGGGCTGGAGCTGCCCCGGATCCCGGACGCGGAACACCTACTGACGGGCAGTAACGCCGATCTGGAACGCCTGGCTGCCCTGTGCGGTGTAGCCGCAACCGCCGGGGAGGCGGCGGCCGCGGGCCCGCTGGCGCCGGACCTGGATCAGGCCCCCTGGGACGACTACCTGGCTCCTAGCCCGGTGATCCCGGCGGCCCTGCGGCGGGGCTGTTATTGGCGCCAGTGCACGTTCTGCCCCGACCACCTGCGGCCGGTCCAGCGGCCCTGCCCCGACGACGCGGTGGACCGTTGGCTGCACGACATCGCCCAACGGTTCCCCGACGGGGCGATGCTGCACCTCACCGACTCGGCCCTGGCCCCGGCCGCCCTGGCCCACGTCGCCCAGGTGATCCACCGGGACCACCTGCCCATCCGCTGGCACGGCTTCGTGCGGGTCGAGCGCCCGTTTGCCGACGTGGCCTTTGCCGAGCAGCTGGCCCAGGGGGGCTGTGCCTTGCTCCAGTTCGGGGTGGAGAGTGGGTCCGCCGAGCAGCTGAAGCAGATGGGCAAGGGCCACACGCCCCAGTTGGCCCGCGACGTGCTCCGCGTCACCGCGGCCGCGGGCATCCACAACCAGGTCTACCTGCTGTTCGGCATGCCCCGGGAGACGGACGAGCAACGGGAGCAGACCCTGGAACTGGTGCGGGACAGTGCGCCGTCGATTCACGCCATCAACCCGGCCCTGCTCAACCTGCCGCTGGGCAGCGAGATGCACGGCAACCCGGAGCGGTTCGGCATCACCGAGCTGACCCCCTTCGGCACGGATCTGTCCCTGTACGACCGCTTCCGGTGTGGACCGTCCGACCCGCGCAACGAAGCCTGGCGCTGGCTCAACCGGCGCTTCTTCAAGGACCCCGCCGTCCGCGGGATCCGCGCGCATCTACGCACGCCGTTCAAGGCGAATCACCTTTGTTTCATCGGGTAGGTGAGGCGGGATAGGCGAGGGATCCTCGTGATCGACCACGGTGAACGATCATTCAGGTAGGATCCGGGCTGGCACCACGGGAGTGACCATGCGCAATATCTGGATATGGCTGCCCTTGTCGGCCGTCGTGTTGCTGGCTGCGGCCGGCTGCGACAAGGACGATCCCGACCCCGACGCGCCCTACGTCGAGATTCCCCTGGAGGTGCGGGAGTCCTACCTGGCCCGCCAGGCCGAGTACCTGGACTACTGCCACGCCAACAACGGCCCTGGGGTGGGCGGGCGGTACGGGCAGATCTGCCGGGTGGCCCGGGGTGACGCGGTCAACGAGGAGGCCATCGACGAGGCCCTCGCCAAGGTGGAGGCGCGGGAGGACACCGCCGACTTCGCCATGGCCGCCCTGGTGCGCATGCTGTACCTGGACCGGGGTGCCGGCGCGCTGGATCCGGCTATCCGCGCCCGCATCGAGGACACGGTGTTGGGGGCCAAGTACTGGATCGACGAGCCGGGCTTCGACAAGATGTGTTACTGGTCCGAGAACCACCAGATCCTCTACCACTCCAACGAGATGCTGGCCGGCCAGCTGTTCCCCGACAGCGCGTTCACCAACGATGGCAAGACCGGCCTGGACCACGTGGAGCACGCGGTGCGGCTGGCGGACCGCTGGTTGGACCTGCGCGGCCAGTTCGGCTTCTCCGAGTGGCACTCCAACGTCTACTTCAACGAGGACATCCCGGCCCTGGTCAACCTGGCTGACTACGCCGAGGACGAGGCGATCCGTACCAAGGCCGCCGCCGTGCTGGACCTGCTGGCCTTCGACCTGCTCAACAACTACTACGACGGCTACTTCGCCACCCCCCACGGCCGCACGTACGAGAACAAGTTCCTCGACGGGCTGTCGGACTCCACCAACGAGGCGGCGTGGATCATGACCGGCATCGGCGCCTACGACTCCACCGGCGACTTCTCCGGGACGTTCCTGGCCACCTCCCCGGGCTACTTCACGCCGGGGATCCTCGAGGACGTGGCCAGCGACACGTTGCGCAACCACGAGCACAAGCAGCGGGACGGCATCGACATCGTCGACGGCCCGGACTGGGGCATCGGCTACGAGGAGCAGGACGACATCATCTTCTGGGCCGGCATGGTGGCCCTGGCGGCGCCGGAGGTCATCGAGGGCACGGTGGACATGCTCGACGACCTGGACCTGTGGGATGCGTTCCTGTTCGGCGATCTGCCTCCCGAGGCCGTGGGTTTGCTGGAGATCGGCATCGCCAACGACACCCTGGACGACCTGGCCTGGGATCTGGAGCCCCTGTCCAAGGGCGTGGCCCTGCAGAGCATGAGCACGTACGTCTACCGCACCCCCCACTACCAGCTGGCCGGCGCCCAGGACTACTTCCCCGGCACCTGGGGCGCCCAGACCCAGATGTGGCAGGCCACCTTGGACGGTGAGGCCTACGTGCTGACCAGCTACCCCACCGACATCAGCATCGGCGACGCCGGGCTGACCTTCGCCACCGACTGGACCGGCAGCTGGATGCCGAGGGCCACCTTCCACCACAATGTGGGCGTCATCCAGTACCGCCAGACGCCCATGGATCTGGTGGACAGCTGGTTCAGCTCGGACCACACCCACGCCTTCTTCCCCCGCGCGGGCTTCGACGAGGTCTGGCAGGAGGGGTCGTGGACCTGCGGCCGTAAGGGCAAGGGGTACGTGGCGCTGTACTCGGACAACCCCACCCAGTGGCTGGACAGCAGCGACTTCCACCTGGACGCCCCGGGGGAGACGAATGTGTTCATCGTCGAGATGGGCAGCGAGCCGGACAACGGGCCCTTCTCCGAGTTCGTTGCGTCCGTTGTGGCGGCCCCCGTCACCGTGGGGGACACCGTGGTCTACGAGTCCCCGTCCCTGGGCCTGGTCGAGGTGGGCTGGGAGGGGCCGATGACCGTGGCCGGCGCCCAGGCCGACCTGGGGCCCTATCCCCGCTGGGACAACGACTACGCCCACGTGGAGCTGGGGGACATGGTCACCCAGATCGACCGGGGTGACCTGCGGTTGGAGTTCGATTTCGAGGGGGCGCGGCGGCGGCTGTTGGAGTTGGATCCGGCGCTTGAGTGAGCGGCTTCGCCGGGGAAAGTGTGACGCTCCCGAGGGCCTCTGGTGGTAGCCTGAAATCCGGGGGAGGACTCGGCCATGCCCAAAACCTGCTACCTGACTCTCTTGATGGGCATCCTGTTGCTTGCCGGTGGGTGCCTCGATCCCACGGGGGACGATGACGATATCTCCGGGGACGACGATATTGGAGACGACGACAGCATGGACGACGACGACACGGGGGATGACGATTCTTCCGGTGACGATGACGATTCCGGCGATGACGACTCCGGCGATGACGACTCCGGCGACGACGACGCCGAGCCGGTGACGTGTTCGAGCCTGGCCGCAGACATCGACGTGCCCGCCGACTACGCCCAGATCCAGGATGCCATCTACGCAGCCAGTCAAGGCCACGAGATCTGCGTGGATGCCGGGACCTACCCCGAGCACATCAATTTCATAGGTATGGACGTCCGGGTCTTCGCAGCAGCCGGGCCATCCCAGACCGTCATCGATGGCATGGGCACCGGCTCCGCCGTCACCTTCCAGCAAGGGGAGAGCCCGGCGGCGATCCTGGAGGGGTTCATGGTGACCAACGGGCGGGCGCAAAATGGCGGCGGCATCTACGTTCACCAAGCCTCCCCGACCCTGACAGATCTCGTCGTGTCGGCCAACGAGGCCGATCACAAGGGGGGCGGCATCTATCTGGAAAACTCCCAGTCGGCGCTGACCCGGTTGGTCGTCGAGGGGAACTACGCCGATCACATTGGTGGAGGTATCTCCCTGATCTCCGCTTCACCCGACCTGACCTACCTCCAGATCGTCGACAACTCCTCGTCCCACTCCGGCGCCGGGCTCGCCGTCGAATGGTCCTCGGCAGCCACGGCGTCTCACCTGACGCTGTTGAGGAACGTCTCGGGGCACGAGGGTGGCGGTATCGACATGTATAGCTCCACGCTGGACTTCTCCAACGGCGTGATCGCCGATAACTGGTGCAGCCACAAGGGCGGCGGGATCACCATCGGATTCAACTCCTACGCCGCGCTGACCAACATCGCCGTCACTGGGAATGTGGCAGATCACGAGGGTGGCGGGGTCAACGTCTACGAGTCCGATGCCCTGCTCACGAACGTGACCATCGCGGGCAACAGCGCAACCAACGATGGCGGTGGGATCATGTTGTTCACCGCCAGTCCAACTCTGATCAACGTCAGCCTCACCGAAAACCATGCACCCGCAGGCGGCGGCATCTACAACTACTGGGGTCCCTATCCCTCGCAGGACCCATCCCTGGACCATTGCAACGTCTGGGGCAACACGGGCTACGACTTCGACGGCATGGCCAGCCCCATCGGAGCCGATGGCAACGTCTCCCTCGATCCCCAGTATCTCGACACTTCGGATCCAAGTTCGGAGAACTGGGATCTCCACCTGTCCAACTCGGCTCCCCTGATCGACATGGGGGATCCGGCCATCGTCGATCCCGATGGCACCTGTTCCGACATGGGAGCCTACGGAGGACCGGGCGCGGACCAGTTCGACCTGGACTGGGATGGGTATCCCGAGTGGTGGTTACCGGGGGCCTATGATCCCGCCACTTCACCGGGAATGGACTGTGACGATGGGGACGGGAACGTCTATCCGGGCAACGGGTGCTGAAGACACCGTCGCATCGACCTGAGCAGCCGGCTAATTCGTGGCCGCCTGATAGGCGCCCTTGAACACCTGCTGCGCGAACTCGGGATAAGTCGTGGGCGTGGTGTTGGCCGCGCCGCGCTCCTCGTGGAACTGGACCCGGCCCTCCTGCACCGACATGGCCAGCTCGTGGAAGCTGTCCGCCAGCACCGCGCTGGCCCCCATCTCGATCATCGCGTCCCGCTGCTGCTCGGCCGTCACGGTAACGTGGGCCAGCGGCTTGCCCAGCACCTCGGAGAGGGCCGCCGCCACCTGGTTGTAGGACACCTCCTCGGCGCCCATGAGTTCCACGATGCGGGTGCCGGTCCAGTCGCGGGCGTCGAGCAGATCGGCGGCGCGTGCGGCAATGTCCGCTGTGGCGATCATGGGGAAGCGGGTGTCGCCGTCGAAGGTGGTGAACAGGGAGCCGGCCTGGGCGATGGCCCCGATCTGGCCGAGGGTGTTCTCCATGAAGTAGGCGGGCCGTAGATGGGCCACATTCGCCGTGGTGGCGTTGAGCTGCTGCTCCACCTCGTACAGGCCCACCACCGGGCCCGTGCCCTCGGGTAGGTCGGCGCCCACGGAGGACAGGTGCACCACGTGGGGGATGTGGTTGGCCTCGATGGCCTGGGCCGCTGCCGCGCCGAACTGGCGGTAGTGGGCGCGGATGTCCTGTATCTGCCAGTCGGGCGGGCTCAGCACGAACAGGGCGGCGGCGTCGCGGGTGGCCTCGGTGAGCAGGGCCGCGTCGCCGTGGCTGCCCAAGACCACGCGGGCGCCGCGGTCGGCCAGATCCTGGACCTTGGCCGCGTCCCGGGCGATGACCGTGATCGACGCCCCGCGGTCGAGCAGGGTGCGGGCCAGGGGGGAGCCGATGTTGCCGGTGGGGGTGGTGATGACGATCTGCATGGTGTTCCTCCAAAAGAACGTGGGTTTGTGTTGTCTGGATACAACCGTATGTATCGAATGCAGGTCGAACAATGTCGAAAATCACAGAATACTTGTCGAATCGTACAGAAGTTGTTAGGTGTATGGATTATGGACGCACTCACAGACCTCCTTCGCTCCGTTCACCTCAGCGGCAGCGTCTACTGCCGCTCCGAGCTCACCGCCCCGTGGGGCATGAGCATCCCGGCCTCCGAGTCCGCCGGGTTTCACGTCATACGCCGGGGCCGCTGCTGGCTGACCATGGAGCCCTCCGCCGCCTTCGAGCCGCAGCTGCTGGAGGCCGGCGATCTGGTGATGCTGCCCCGGGGCCACGCCCACGCCCTGTCCGACGATCCGTCCACCCCGGCCACGCCGTTGATGGAGCTCATCGACAAGCACCTCGCCGGGGCGGACCATTGCCCGATGGTGTGCGGCGGCGGTGGGGATCCCACCACGCTGGTTTGTGGCTACTTCACCTTCGACGCCAGCCAGGTCCATCCCCTGCTGACCGTCCTGCCGCCGCTGGTGGTGGTGCCGGGGGAGGGCGGCCGTGCCCGGTCGTGGCTGGAGTCATCCCTGGACCTGGTGGCCGCCGAGTCGGTGACGGATCGGCCGGGGAGCGAGATCCTCGTCGACCGGCTCACCGAGGCGCTCTTCATCCTGATCCTGCGGTCCTTCCTCGAGGAACGGGAGGGTTGCAACCCGAGCTGGATGCGGGGCCTGCGCGATCCCCAGATCGCCCGGGCGCTGGGCATGATCCATCGCCAGCCCGACAAGCGTTGGTCCGTCGAGGAGCTGGCCGCCGGAGCCGCCATGTCCCGCTCCGCGTTCTCCACCCGCTTCCGCGAGCTGGTCGGGGAGCCCCCCCTGGCCTACCTGACCCGCTGGCGCATGCACATGGCCGCTAACCACCTGCGGGACGACCAGCTCACCATGCTGGAGGTGGCCCAGCGGGTGGGGTATCAGGCGGAGGCGAGCTTCTCCAAGGTGTTCAAGCGGGCGTGGGGGGTGGCGCCGGGGGCGTACCGGCGGCAGCTGGGGGCTTGAGCAGGGTCAGGGCGTCATCAAGCCGCCAGCTTGGTCACGAACCAGCGGCGTAGCCTGTAGCTCCAATATCGCAGGCGTGTGCGTTCGGCCTCAAACATGGTGCGTTCCCTTGCGGTGTGTCCCGGTGGAGCCCGCGGCTGGTCTGTGGATGGAATGGGCTACTCGAGACGGTAGCGCACAACCGCCTCCCCGAACTCATACACAGTACATACATACGGATCAGACGACGGTGTTTGACACGCCCCGGCGTATCGGGTGAGTCAGGGCGGCGAGGCCTGGCCCACGTCGTCTATGCCCCAGCAGGCGGCGAGCTGTTCGTCGGCGGTGAGGGCGCAGGCGAAGAACAGGCTGGCCACCACCCGCGTCGCCCGTAGCTCGGGGGGCGCGCGGTCCACGTCAGCGACGGCGATACCCCAACATTGGACGGCCTGGTCCTCGTCCACAGCACAGGTGAGCGAGCGGCCCGCGTCCACCTGGAGGTAGGTGCCCTCGGGCACGTCCAGCTGGCCGCTCTCGTTGGTGCCCCAGCACTCGATCTGACCGTCCGGGCGAAGCCCGCAAGAGTGGTTGAAGCCGCCGGCGATCTGCACGAACGGCCCGGCCGGCGGATCGCAGGCGCCGGTGTCGCAATGGCCCCAGCAGACCACCTCGCCGTCGCCGTCCAGCGCGCAGGCGTGGTCCTCCCCGGTGGCCAGGGCCACGAAGGGGCCCGACGGCAAGATGCCCAGGAACGGTCCCCAGCAGCGGGGGTTGCCTTCTTCGTCCAGGGCGCAGCTGAACCAGTCCCCCATGGCGATGCGGGTGAAGACACCCAGCGGTGCGTCGCACTGGCCGCCGCCGTTGGATCCCCAGCAGGTGATATGGCCGTCGGCATCGAGGGCGCAGGTGTGGTCCTCCCCCAGCTCCACGTCCACGTACTGGCCGGGCACCACGTCCAGCTGACCGTAGGCGTTGGCGCCCCAGCAGCTCACCTCGCCGCTCTCGCTCACCCCACAGCCGTGCACACCGCCGAGGTCGAAGTCCACGAACGGCGTGGTGCCCAGAGCCCAGTCAACTGGGGGCTCTTCGGTGTCGTCGTCCCCGGCCGCCGAGTCGTCATCGCTTTGCGTGTCGTCGTCGCTGGGAGCGGCTGCACAACCCAAGATCATCGCCAACGCGACCGTGCATCCCACCGGGCAGAATCGACCAACCATTCCGTATCACCTCTGATGGATGTGTACAGGATCGGGTGTGCAGGTGTTGGGACTCGATTGTCCGTGAAGGGAAGGAGGTAGGCGCTCGTCGCCCTGATCTGGCCTCCCGGCCTGGGTGTCGTTGATTTCCAGTGGTATTGTCCGGCCTTCACACGGGGGGATGGAGGTGGAGGCTCCTGTGAAAAAGAGAAAGGGGGGTAGACGGTTAGCGCCTCCTGCCACAAGATGTAGGGGTGAGCCAT
>CAZDDH010000204.1:0-2393 GCA_964504165.1 uncultured Rickettsiales bacterium
GGGGGGGGGGGGGCGGGGGCCCGGGGGGGGGGGGCGGGGCGGGGCCGGGCCGGGGCGGCCCCCCGGCCCCGGGCGCGGCGCCGGGGGGGGGCGGGCTTCGGAGGCAAGGTGCGCAACTGGACGCTGCAGGTCGTCGGGCAGATCGGGGTGTACTACTGAGCGACCGGGGGGAAGAGAAGAAAAAATCGCGAAGGGCGCAAAGCGGAACGCGAAGGCCGCGGAGGGGGATACTGAGAGGCCAAAGATGGAGAGAAGACTGAAGGGTAGGGGAGTAGAAAAGCGCGAATAAGAACGGAGACGTTGTTCAGATCGCGTCACCTCATCCTTGGCGGCTTTTGCGCCTCCTCCTTCTTTCAGCGTTGGCCTTTGGATCGAGGCGCCGCACCCCGAAGACGAACACCATCCCGGCCAGCGGCAGGGTGCCGCCCAGCAGGGCTGCTGCCTGGGCAGGTGGGTCCGGGAAATCACAGTGGCAGCGGATGCCAGCCTGCTCCTCGGCCTGGGCCAGGCAGTCGTTGTCTTCGTAGTCCACGGCGCCGTCACAGTCGTTGTCCAGGGCGTCCTCGCAGTTTTCGTCGGAGCCGGGGCCCAAGGTGGCGTCCAGATCGTCGCAGTCGGCGCCGTCCTCTGTGGCGCCATCTCCGTCGTCATCGACGCAGTCGCTCGTGCCGTCGCCGTCCTCGTCGAAGCCCTCGTCGATGGTGCCGTCGCAGTTGTTGTCGGCCCCGTCACACACCTCGTCGGCATCCGGATGGATGTCCGCATCCTCGTCGTCGCAGTCCCCGGCCTCCACGGTGTACCCGTCCCCGTCCAGGTCGTCCTGGGCCGCCGCCGCCCCCGGGAACCAGGCGCTGACGATGACCGCCAGGGGGAGCCCGAGGGCCGTCCATAAGATTCGGGTCGTGTCCGCCGACATGCGCAGAGTCTACCAGCTGTCCCGGGATGCGTCATCCTTGACAGGCCACGCCGAAGTAACTAATTTTTCTTGGCTTTTCTGGAGTTACTGTCTGTTGCATGACGAACTTCCGATTCCCGTCGCAATCACAGGAATGGGGGCCGTGACGGCGGCGGGTGCCGGCGCGGATGCGTACTGGCAGGCGCTACTTCGCGGAGAGCCGCTCGCGAGCGTGGTGGAAGACTGGGACGTGGAGGGCTTCACCTGCTCCCGCGCGGCCCGCATCCCCCCGGCGGTCCTGCAGCAGGTCGTTTCCGCTGCACCGACGACGGTCGACCCCACCGCTGCCTTGTTCCTCGAGGCCCAACGAGAGGCCGCTCAACAGGCCGGGATGCCCGATCTGTGTGGCCGCCGGGTGGGGCTCTACCTGGGTACGTCCACCGGGGGCCTGGATCGCTGGGTCCCCTATCACCGGGCCCATGTCGAGGAGTCGGTGTTGCCGTGGGGCGCCGCGGGCACCGGATATTCGGCGCCGGCGGTGCAGGTGGCCCGGGTGCTGGGCATCGAGGGACCGGTCCTCACCGTCAGTACGGCCTGCAGCTCCGCCACGGCAGCCCTTGGCATGGCCCTCGACGACATCCGCCACGGTATCGTGGACGTGGCCCTCGCCGGCGGCGCCGATCGGGTCGATCGCTTCGTACACGCCGGCTTCGATCTGCTGGGCGCCCTGACCGCCGGCGCGATGAACCCCTTTGGCGAGGACCGCAGCGGGCTGATCCTGGGGGACGGTGCCGGCGCGCTGATCCTGGAAGGGCTGACCCACGCCCGTGCCCGCGGCGCCCACGTGCTGGCGGAGCTGGCCGGGGCCGGTTCCGCGGCGGACGCCAATCACATGACCGGACCGGACCGGGAGGGGCGGGGAGTCGAACGGGCCCTGCAGATGGCCATCGACGACGCGGCTCTGCTGGCCGACGACGTGGATCTGGTCTGCGCTCACGCCACCGCAACTCCCTACAACGATGCCATGGAGGCCCGCGCGCTGGCGCGGCTGTTCGGCTGCTGCCGTCCGGTCATCCCCGCCGTCGGCTACAAGCCGGTCACCGGCCACACCCTCGGTGCCTGCGGCGTGCTGGAGGCCATCGCCTGCGTACGGAGCATGGGGGCCGGCGTCGTCCCGGCCGGCGGAGGAGCGGGGCCACAGGATCCGGACTGCCCGTACCCGTTGCTGCGCGGGGATCCCGTGCAGATGCCGGTCGCCGTCGCCGCCTCGTGCAACTCGGCCTTTGCGGGGAACAACGCCGCGGTCGTTCTCCGTGCGGTGGAGACGGTCTGATGCCCGAGCGCGACGTCGTCATCACCGGGGCCGGCGCGGTCGGCGCCTTTGGTGCGGGCCTGGACGCCCTCGGAACTTGCCTGGCCGGGGATCCCATCGAGACGCGCCGCTTCGAACTGCGGGAGGGGGGGCTGACGGTGGGGTATGCGGGCTGGCGGGTGCGGC
>CAZDDH010000204.1:2403-16361 GCA_964504165.1 uncultured Rickettsiales bacterium
TATTCCATCGTAAAAATAACATGTTACATATTAAGAAATAGTTTCTATAAATGCATTACGAGATAGAAAATATTTAACAACAATGAAAATTTGGGCTGGCTGGCCCAGCCCGCCCGCCCATGGCGGGGGTAGGCGGGCGGGCGGGTGCGGCAGCACTGGCCGGAGGCCCCCGCCCGGCTGGGGCGCATGGATCGCTCCAGCCAGCACTTCCTGCTGGCCGGCTGGCAGGCGCTGACCGCCTCCGGGCTGAGCGCCGAACAACGCACGTCAACGGGGCTGGTGCTGGGGACGCGGTTCGGCTGTCTGCTCGTCAACGAGGCCTACCACCGCGGTCTACTGCTCAAGGGCTACCGCCTGGCCTCGCCCTTGCTGTTTGGCTACACGGTGCCCTCCGCTCCCGCGGGAGAGCTGAGCATCGCGTTGGGACTCCAGGGGCCCAACCTGACCCTGATGGCCGGCGATTCGTCCGGGGGGTCGGCCCTGGCGCGGGCCGCCGCATGGATCCGGCACGGGCGGGTAGACCGGGTCATCGCAGGCGGGTGCGACACGCAGGGGCCGTGGCTGGCTCAAGAACTCCACGACGCCGGCGTCCGGGACGGCGACGGGCCCGTGCCCGCCGAGGCCGCCGCCGTCGTCGTGCTGGAGGCCGCCGACTGTGCTCGCGCCCGGGGCGCACGTGCCCTCGGCGCCGTGGGGGAGTCCGAAGAGGGATTCGGTGATGGAGATGCCGAGGATCCTCTTGCTCACAACGTGGGTAGAACGTACGCTGCTGCCGCTCCACTCGCCGTGACGGCGATGGCCGGGGGGCTGGCCCGGTTTGGCCCCGTGGCGGTTCACGACGAGTTGGGGTACCGCGTGCGTCTCGATATACGGGGCCCGGGCTGATAACGACAGCTGGCTGCCCTGTCTGGAGGATCGTAGGGAATGTCGGATCTGCAAACGCTGAAATCCGAGATCAAGGAAATGATCGTCGAATCGCTCAATCTCGAGGATATGGATCCCGCGGAGATCGAGGATGACCAGCCGTTATTCGGCTCCGGGCTGGAGCTGGATTCCCTGGACGCCCTGCAGCTCGCGGTGGCCATCGAGGAGAAATTTGGCGTTCCCATCACCGATGAGAGCATGGGGCAGAAGGTGTTCGCCTCGGTGACTGCACTTGCTGAGTTCGTGTCCAGCGCGCGGGAGAACGCCTGATCTTGGTTGAGCTCGACCCGGCCACGCTGCTACCCCAGCGGCCGCCGTTCCGCTTCATCGATCGGGTGGTGGAGACCACCGACGAGACGGCCCACTGCCAGTTCTGTATGCCGGAATCCGGCGACTGCTTCTCCCTGCGTATGCTCCCCGAGGCGCTGCTGGTGGAGGCCCTCGCCCAGACCACGGCGATCCTGATGCTGGCTCCCCGCGGTGGCGAAGGCACGGATGGGCCCAGAGGTGGCGTACTCGGGGGAGTCGACGGCTTCCGTTTTGACGGTCGGCCCGAACCGGGGGAGACCATCGACCTCAAGGCACGCTTGCGCAAACAGCTCGGGCCGGTGGCGATGTTCCATGTCGAGGCCTGGCAGGGCCAGCGGGCGCTCTGCCATGGTACGCTGACCATTCGTGCGGGAGATCTTCCTTGAACCACCGGGTCGCCGTCTCCGGGATGGGCTGCATATCACCGCTCGGGGCGGGCACGGCGGAATTCCGCCGTGGCCTGGAGGCTGGCCGTTCGGCCGTGGAGCAGCTCGACCTCTTCGACGTCTCCAAGTTCCGTAGTGGGATGGCGGCACGGGTCCGCGACATATGCCGGCCACCTGCCATCGCGGCCTCGCTGTGGAGGAACCTCGACCGCTGCGACCGCATGGCTCTCGTGGCCCTCGAAGAAGCGTTGGAGTCTGCCCAGAGGCCGGATGTGAGCGAGGCCGCGTTGTGCTGCGGGATGAGCACCGCCGGCATGTTCGAGGCGGAGCAACGAGCCCTCAGGGACCCGGGCCGCGGGCTGCTGGCCATCGGGCCTCGAGCCATGCTGGATACCATCGTCTCGTCCACCACGGATGTCGTGGCCCGGCACATTCGTTGCCAGGGGCCGGTGCATACCGTGAGCACGGCCTGTTCGTCGTCGGCCCACGCCATCGGTACGGCCATGGATCTGATCCGGTCCGGTGAGGTGGACATCGCCATCGCAGGGGGGGCCGATGCCCTGTGCCGGCTGACGTTGGCGGGATTCAATTCCCTGGGAGTGGTCGCCGCGGATCGGCCCCGGCCGTTCGACGCCCGTCGCAGCGGGATGGTGTTGGGCGAGGGGGCAGCGTTTCTGGTGCTGGAAAGCGAGGATCGCCTTCGCCGCCGGGGCCTGGAGCCGTCCCTGGAGGTCTGTGGGTACGCTTCCACGGCAGAGGCACACCACATCGTGCATCCCCTCGACGACGGGTCGGGAGCCGAACGCGCCATGCGCTGGGCCCTGGAGGATGCCGGCGAGACGCCGGAACGAGTGGATCACGTCAACGCACACGGTACGGCCACGAGCCAAAACGACATCATGGAGACCGCCGCCATCCGGCGTCTGTTTGGAGAGCGGGGCACCTCCGTCCCCGTCACCTCCACCAAATCGATCATCGGCCACACCACAGGCGCCAGCGGTGCCCTGGAGGCGGTGGCCTCGTTCATCGCCATCGAGTCCGGCTTTGTGGCCCCGACCGCGGGGTACGGGGAGCCGGATCCTCGGTGCGAGGCCGACGTGGTGCACGGAGAACCCCGCCGCGGCCGGTTCGATCTGGTGGTGAGCAACTCCTTCGCCTTCGGGGGCAACGACGTCTCGCTGGTGCTGGGCCGCTGGAGGGACCGATGAACGGCTCCGCGGGCAGGGTCGTGCTGACGGGCGTCGGCGATCTCACGCCGTTGGGACATGAACCCGGTGCGCTGCAGGCCGCGCTGGACGGTCGGATCAGCGGGGTACTGGATCACGAGGATTTCATCGAAGGGGCCACGGCCCGCGCAGGCCTGATCCGGGATATACCGGCCAAGCAGCTCGTGAAATCGCCCCACCTGCGCAAGATGGACCGCGTCGGGCGAATGTCCATCGTGTCGGCCACCCTGGCCCTCCGTGACGCCGGCCTCGGGGAGCAGCTTCCCTGTGCCCCGGAGCGTGCGGCCATCGGCTGGGCCACCGAGTTCGCTTCCCTCGAGGAGACCTGGCAATTCCAGGAACGTGTACGCATCAAGGGGCCGCGCCTGGCTAATCCCATGGTCTTCCCCAACCTGGTCCAGAACGCCGTGGCCGGCTATCTGTCGATCATCCATGGGATCAAGGGGCCGTCGGCCACCTTCTGCCACCACGAGAGTTGCGCGTTCGAGGCCCTCACCTGGGCGGTGCGGCAGCTCAAGCTGGGCCGGGCGGACATGGCCCTGACGGGGGTCACCGAGGAGCTGGGGCCGCTGCTGTACCAGGTGCGATCCCTGTTTGGTATCGAGGATTGCCCAGGGGAGGGGTCCGTTGCCTTGGTGCTCGAGCGGGAGGATGACGCGCTGGCCCGCGGTGCTCGTATCCTGGCCACGGTCGCCGGCGAAGCGGCCCGCACGATGCAGCTGCCCCCCTATCGCTACGCCGACGAAGAGGCGGCTTCCGCGGTCCTCGACGTGGCGCTGCAACGCGCCTCCATGGATCGGGCGGCGCTGCGTGGCCTGCTGGGTATCGAACACCAGCTGGTGGATGCCGTCGGCTCGTCCGCCGTTCTTCCGCTGCTCCATGTGGCCGCTCTGATCTTACAGGGCCAGCTGCCGGCGGCGGCGGTTGCTCGGGCGCGCGGAGGAGCCACCCGTGCCGTCGTGCTGGGGCCACCGGCCCCCAGGGAGTGACCCTCGTGACCGACGACGTTTGCATCACGTTGGACGTGGATTGGGCGTCGGATGAGGTCCTGGCCGGCGCCCTCCAGTTGCTCGACGGACTCGCCATCCCGTACACCCTGTTTTGTACGCATCCCACACCGCTGCTCAGCGGACTCGACCCCGCGTCCGTCGAGATCGCCTGGCACCCGGAGTTCCTGGGCGGCCGTCCGCCCGAACAGGTCATCGAGGAGCTGGCCGGGTGGTTCCCCGAAGCCACCGGCGTTCGGGCGCACGCCCTGTATTTCCACTCGAGATTGGTCCCGCTGTACCTGGACCGTGGCATGGAGTACCTGGGGCACAACCTCCAGTTCGGGCAGCCCGAATTGGCCCCGAGCACCCACTGGAGCGGCCTGGTCGATATCCCTGGATTCTGGGAAGACGACGTACACGCCCTCTACTTTGACGGTGATTTTGGCCCGTCTCTGTTGTCCCTCGAGGCCCCGGGGTTGAAGGTCTTCGATTTCCACCCGATCCATCTGGCCCTGAACACGGATCGAATGCCGCGCTACGAGCAGGCGCGGGAGGACATCGAGGCCCGGCGCGATCTCCGGCCGCACGTCAATGCTGGCCTGGGTTCGCGCACCTTTTTGGTTCACGTGGTCGAGACGATGAAGCGCCAACCCGAGCGGTACCGGTTCACCACCATGCGATCGGTGGCCGCCACGCACCGCCGCGCCTTTCCGTACCAAGGGAAGTTCGGGACCGTTTGACGCTTCCGGGCCCCGACCCTATCTTTGGCCCCATGGAACTGACCGTCGAATTCAATTTTTCGGCCGCTCATCACCTGGTGGAGGCCGCCAGCCGCTGCCGGGCGGTGCACGGGCACAACTACAAGCTGTTCGTCACCATTGTGGGGCCGGTGGATGAGCACACCGGGATGGTGATGGACTTCCACCATGTGGACGACATCGTCGCCGAGGTGGTGGTGAGCCGGCTGGACGGCACCGATCTCAACGAACGGCTGCCCTGCCCCACGGCGGAGCGGCTCATCGAGTGGATCGGGGAACAGCTGGACGGCCCGTTGCCGCAATGGCGTAAGCTTGTCCTGTTCGAGACGCCCCGCTACAGCGTCACCCACCGGAACCCTCATCGGGACGGGCCATGAAACCTCGGCATCCCATCGTCATGGAACCCTGGCGTGGCATCCGGCCCTGCCGGGAGCAAGACGTGGAAGGGATGCAGCAGGGGATCGCCCAGTTCCTGGAAGCTGCCGGCTACGACGCCCAGAACGAAGACCACCTGAAACGTACGGCGGAGCGGGTGGCGGAGGCCTGGAGCCAGGACCTCATCGAGGGGGCACACCGGGATCCGTTCGACGCACTGGGGACCCCCTTCGAGGACAACTCGCCGGAGATGGTGCTGGTCAAGGACGTGGAGTTCTTCTCATCCTGCCCCCATCACCTGATGCCCTACCGCGGCTTCGCACACGTGGCCTACGTGCCCGCCGGCAAGAGCGTCGGGTTCTCCGGCATCGTACGGCTGCTGGATTGCCTGGCCCACCGTCTGACGCTCCAGGAATGGCTGACCCGCGGTGTGACGGCGGTCCTGGACGAGGCGCTGGATCCCCAGGGATCCGCCTGCGTGATCCAGGCGGCGCCCATGTGTGTCATCGCCCAAGGCGTGCGCCGGCCGTGCAACATCGTCTCCACCAGTTTTACCGGCGTCTTCCGCAAGGACGCTGCCCTGCGCCAGTCCCTCCTGGACACAGCCGCCGTACCTCAGCGCTAATTCCTTACGATCTCTCTCCGACTTGGCACGGCTCCTGCTGTACCCATCTGCAGGAGCACCACAGTCGGAACAGAGAGGGCTAAATGGTTTCAGAATCGAACACAGCAGTCTCAAGATGGAACTCGCGGATTCTAGGTTGGTATCGATGCTCCCATTGTGGCGCTCCTGTCACGGCACGACCGCTGCTGCTGGGCGGGATGGGAATGACCTGCCGGCGGTGCTGCTGGTGGCGGATCGACCACCCGGATGGCCGCGTCGAAGAGAAGGACATGAGTACCAGCGGCTGGTTGGACTACGGGTCCACCGAGGTGGGCTGCGCTCGCGCAGATGGCGCTGAGGAGCAGCTGCGCAACATTTCTTAACGAACCGTTTCATCTCTACACACCGCCCACATCTTCCCTACAAACGAGTCCCCCATCCTGGATAGCATCAGGTCGTCGCGTTGACGGCCGCAAATCCTGGAGGTTGGGACTCATGACGACGATCAAGAACAAGGTTTTTAGGGCCCGAAACGTGGTGCTGGCAGCAGTCGGCGCGCTGGTGATAACCGCCGGTCTGGCGGTGGGCGGGCTGGCCATGGCCGCAGACGCGGTCGGTGGCCCGGGGTGCCTGTTCGGCTGCTCCAAGATGGCGGGCCAGCACCTGGACCGCATCTCCGCGGAGCTGGACCTCAACGACGAGCAGCGGGGGTATCTGGAGAACGTCCGCGAGTTGCTGACGGAGAAACACGAACAGCGGGCCACCGAGCACGCCGAAAAACACGAGCGCATCCTCGAAGCCATCGAGCAAGGGGACGTGGACGCTGAGGTGGTTCACCAGGCCATCGACGAGCACATGGCCGAGGCGCAGACCACCGTCCATCAGGTGGCGGACGAACTCGTGGCCTTCGTCAACAGCCTGGACGAGGATCAGCGCGCCGAGCTGGTCGAGCGGATGGAGACGTTCCACGCGCACATGGAAAAAGCGATGAATGACGAGGACTGTGCCGGCAAGGGGCCGCACTGCCGTTTCCGCAAGCTGCACGGCCACGGCGATAAGTAGATCCGCGACGCCTCGATTCTGGCACCATGGACCCATGAAGACGCTATTGATGATCGATGACGACGAGAAGCTCCTGCAGCTGGTGCAGGAGTATCTCGAGCCCAACGGTTATCGGGTCCATGGTGCCCACGAGGGCCACGAGGGGCTGAGCATGGTGCGTCGCCTCGGCCCCGAGCTGGTCATCCTGGACATCATGCTGCCGGGCATCGACGGGTTCGAGGTCTGCTCGAGGATCCGAGCCTTCAGCCAGGTCCCGGTGCTGATGCTCACGGCCAAGGGGGAGGACACGGACCGCATCGTCGGCCTGGAGATGGGCGCTGACGACTACCTGCCCAAGCCGTTCAATCCCCGGGAGCTGCTGGCCCGCATCCGGGCCATCCTGCGGAGGGCCGGTGGCGCCCAGGAACAGGAGGTGCCGCGGCGCTTCGAGGTGGGGCCTCTGATGCTGGATCTGGGATCGCGGACCGTCTGTGTGGGCGGGCGAGACGTGGAGCTCACGACGGCGGAGTTCGATCTGCTGCACGCCCTCGTCGCAGCGGCCGGCCAGGTGCTTTCCAGAGATCAGCTGATGCAGCAACTGCACGCCACGGCCTGGGCCTCGTACGACCGCTCCATCGACGTCCACATCAGCCGCATCCGCCATAAGATCGAGGAGGAGCCCCGGCGGCCCCAGCTCCTCAAGACCGTGCGCGGGGTGGGGTACCAGTTCGTGCTGCCGGAGAGCGGTGCATGAGGACGTTCTGGCTCACGGCGCGCATCGCCGCCCTGTTCTTCCTGCTGCTCGTGGGCTGCCTGGTGGCCACCTTGCACCTGTTCGGCCGGGTGGCCGGCCGGGATCTGGTCCACGAACTCATCACGTTGCGGGCCAACGAAGGGGCCCTGCTGGGCGAACGCGTGGAGCGTTTGCTGGAGAACCACGAGCTGACGGATTCGGAGGTCGCCGCGCTGCTGATCACCACCCACGCAGAGCGCGAATTCGACCTGGTCCTGGTGGATCTGGACGGGGTACCCATCGCCGCCGGCTGTGGGGGGTGTGACCCCAACGTGCGGAAGGAACGGCGCAAGCGTGAGGTGGAGTCGCGGGGGCGACGCTGTCAGGTGACGCTGCACCGGCCATTCGACGTCTTCGTGCCTATCCATCAGGGGGGCAGCCAGGTGGCCACGCTGGCCATCAATCGCCCCGAGAACACACACAACGCGCACCATCGATTCCTGTCGGGGCTGTTCCGCATCGGATTGGTGGGGTTGGCGGGGATGGTGGCGTTGGCGCTGTACCTGACGGCGCCGGTCCGGCGCATGAGCCGCTCCATGGATCGGGTCGCTGCAGGGGAGCTGGACCATCGGGTGCCGGTGCGTGGTCGGGACGAGGTGGCCCGGATGGGCCAGTCGTTCAACGCGATGGCCGACCGGATCCGTACGATGATCGTGGGGCAGAAGGAGCTGTTGGCGGGGGTCTCCCACGAGCTACGGTCTCCCCTGGCGAGGATGAAGCTGTCGCTGGAGCTGCTGCGGGAGCAGAAGGCCGCCGGGGCGCGTGTGGACGAACTGGAGACGGAGGTCGATGCTCTGGACGGCATGGTGGAGGAGCTGCTGGTGGCCAGCCGTCTGGACCTGGCCGAAACCCCGGTGGAGACCGAGCACGTGGATCTGGAGGTGCTGGTGGAGGCGGGGTGGCGACGGGTGGCGGATGCGGCGGAGGAGAAGGGGATCGAGTTGCGGACATCCATTGCGGGGGGCGCGGAGGTGGTGGACGTGGACTCGGACCTGGCGATCCGCGTCCTGGGCAACCTGTTCGAGAATGCCGTGCGTCACGGCGGCGCCGGGCCTGTGCGCTTCGAGGCCGCGGCCCAGGAGGGGCGGATCCGGGTGGTCGTCACCGACGGCGGGGAAGGGGTAGAGCCGGAGCAGCTAGAGCAGCTCTTCGAGCCGTTCTTCCGCGCTGACTCCTCTCGCTCACGCAAGACAGGTGGCACGGGCCTGGGTTTGATGGTGGTCCGGCGGGCCATCGAGGCCCACGGCGGCAAGGTCGCAGCCAGCAATGATCCGGATGCTGGGCTGGCGGTGACGTTTGATCTGCCGGGACCGTGACCGGGTCGAAAAAGGGACGCTCACGAAAAAGGGACGCTCATAAGAACATAAGAAACTCGAGTTCGTGAGCGGAAGATCGTGAACCGTTTTCCGTGACCGTGACCGTGACCGTGACCGTGACCGGGATCTGAACCGCGGCCCTACAACCGCCCCTTCAACAAATCAATCAGATCAAACCGCTGGTTCCAGTACCCCCCACCCAGCCCGAAGACGAACAACACCTCGCCGTGTTCGTCGGTCTCCAGGTAGCCGATGATGGTCTTGGTGATGGACAGGGAGCCGGTCTTGGCCAGGGCACCGCGGCGGTCGCGCATCAGCTCCTTGTGGGGGGCGAACTCCTTGAGCAGCTTGACCATCACCGCGGCGGTGGCCGAGTTGTCCCGGGAGATGCCCGAGCCCTCCACGTACGTCAGCCCGTCGGTGAGTTCGTGCTTTTCTAGCACCTCGTGCACGGCGCGCACGCCCTTGTCCAGGGTGGCGGGCTCGCCGAAGCGGGCCACACCCATCTCCAGCACGAGCTGGTTGGCGATGTAGTTGTTGGAGTAGTGAAGGCAGCCGGCGACGACCTCGCTGACGGGCCTCGAGTTGCTGTGTACGTAGAACGGCTCCAGCCCCTGCGGGACCTTGCCCTCCCGGATCCCCTCGCCGATGGTGGCGCCGTGGGCGATGAGCTTGGCGCGGATCATCTCGCCGGCGTACTGCAGCGAACGCTCCGGGCTATCGGTGAGGTTGATGCGGACCTTGCCGCTGCGTCCACTCTCCACGGCGACCTGGCGGGCGAGGGGGACCACCGGGGTCTGTTCCTCGGCCGTGGTGATGTTACTGCCGGTGATGACCACGAAGATGGTGTTGAAGTTCACCGCCAACGCCGAGTTGAGGGCATCGTAGGGATTGTCGGATTTGGTCACGCCGGGGATCGTGATCTGCCCATCGAAATAACTGGCGTCGAGCACCACCTCGGTGAACTCGGTCTTGCCGGTGGCCAGCAGCTTGGGGGCCAGCAGATCCAGCTCCTCGGAGATGAGGTAGGGGTCACCCCGCCCCTCGATATACAGAACGCCAGCTTCGTCCACGTAGAACCCGGTGGTGAAGTGGTAGTCCGTACCGAGGATCTCCATGGCCGCCAGGGCGGTGACCACCTTGAGTGATGACGCGGGGATGAAGCTGCGCTCGGCGTTGAGCGACACCAGGGAGTTCCCCTCGGCGTCCAACACGACGACCACCCCGTCACCGGCGAGTTTCTTGACGTCCGCCAGCAAGGCAGCGTCCTCCTGCGCGGATGCGGTTCCAGCGAGGGCCACGGCGAGGCTCGCCAGGGCGGCGAGCAGGGCAACAAATCTCATGTCTTCTCCCAGCAGCAGATCGACGGCCGAAGTGTACGTGGGTTGTGACGCGATTTGTTGCCCTCATCTTCGATCGAACCCCATCCGAGGCGCCGGTGGGGACATCGACAGTACTTGGGACATCCAGTAGGCTGGCCGGCGATCATGAGATTGGCGGATCCATCGAAGCTTCCTGCGTGGCTCCACGGCGGGTACTTGCGCACCCGTCTGGGTGCGGCCCGGCGTGTCAGGGCCTTGGGCCAGCGCACGGGACTCTCCAGGATCCACGGGGCGGCATCTGACTGGCTGCGGTGGCGGCAGATCTCGCGGGAGGGGCGATTCCCTCTGTGGGAGAGCCTGGAGGTGGAACTCCACGCGCGCTGTAACCGCGACTGCAACTTCTGCCCGCGGTATGCGGACCGCAGTGGGATCCGCAAGGACGCCGACGGCCGGCCTGTCCAGAGCCAGATGCCCACGGACCGCATCGTCCACATCCTCGATCAGGCTGCGGCACAGGGCTTCACCGGGCCGGTGCGTCTTCACCGCCTTTCCGAGCCGCTGCTCGACCCCCGGTATGTGGAGATCGCCCGCGCGGTCAAGCAGCGTGGGATGCTGTTGTGCGAGGAGACCAACGGTGACCCGTTGCGCCACGACGATGGGCTGGTGCGTCAACTCGATGGCCTGCTCGATAGTCTCTGTGTTGGCCTCTACGACTACCGCAGCGAGCGTCAGAAGATCCGGGAGATGGTGCTGTGGCGCAGGCGTTTCCAGAACACGCGGGTGACGTTTTCGTTGCCCCTCGAGGCCTGTGCGATCCGCAAGGGTGCGGCGCAGATCGAGGATGAACGGATCGAACGGGACCAACGGGCACTAGCTGTGCCGTGCTTCCAGCCGGCGACCAAGCTGTTGATCCGCTATGACGGCCAGGTTTCCATGTGCTGCGAGGACGACGCCTGCGAGCACGGCCTGGGCAACGCCTTCGATCAACCACTGGCCGACATCTGGTGGGCGCCCCGGCGCGTCGAGATCGCCCGGCAGCTGGCGCAGCCTGGGGGGCGGCAGCATTTGCCGCGGTGCCGGGAGTGCTACGCCGCCCAGACCGTGAATCTACTCAGGATCTGACTCCAGTCCGAACCGGATTGTTGGCCGACGAGGTGGGGGTGAAGTACGCCGGTCATCTGGATGTGAGGCGGTAGAAACCCAGGGTTCCGATCTGCTGTTGATGCTCCAACGAATATCCCTCTGGGATCTGTTTTCGGGTGCCCTCCGAGATGGCGACCTCCCATTCGAACAGGTGGCCCAGGAGGGGGCCTACATGCTTTCGGTTGTCGAACACGGCGAGTACGGTATGCCCCGTGCGGGCCCGCTCGATTGCAGATGCCCACGTCCCTTCGTGGTCGATATTCCCCAGATAATGGTCGTTCATTGGATGGTCGAAACGAGACTCCGATTCCGAGTGTTCGGGCAGATGGGCCGTGTAGGCAACACCCACCCCATAGCTGCCCATCCAGACGGTCCGTTCATCGGTATTCGCCACCATGGTCCGAGCCGCATGATTGAAGGCTCGCGAGTCCAGATGGATCGGTATCACCCACAGCTCCATCATCGCGATGAGTTGAAACCCGACGACGCCCACCAGCAGGCGCTGTCTCCATCTTCTTGACGTCCATCTGTCGCTCACCCAGAGGATGCCGATCGTTGCGTAGACGGATGCTGCAACGAACCAGATCAGGGTATGCGTATAGGCGTCTCCGAGCCTGGGTAGCAGCCAGATATGGGAGAGCACCCAGCAGATGCTCATCACGTGCCAGGGCTTCCATGCCGCAAACTGCCGGATTCCGACGACGATCCCGATCAGGATGAACGGACAGAGGCCGGGCAACGTCCTCACGTAGATCTTCGCAAGGACGAAACCGGCGTCCGGCAAGGGAATGGTGGCTGGAGGGAGCCCATGGCCCGCGTGGGCGAGGGGCATGCCGGGGATCAGATTGAATTGGAAATAGAGGCCACCGAGGGGGATCAGCCAGAGCGAACAGAGGGCGGTCTGGTAGAGGATCGACCGGGCGGATTCCGTCCGAAGGGTCCGGGAATAGCAATACAAGGCCCCGGGGAAGGCCAGCGCGGCCATCGGGGAGATGCAGCAAGATGCGGCGAACAGTGCAGCACCCCGGAGGTGTCTCCCTCTGAGGAACGATAGGCAAGCCAGGAGTATGAGGCTGTTCTGCGGGCCGGCGATCTCACCGCTGACGGAAGACAGCCAGTAGCCGCCGGAGATCCCGACCAGCAACGTCGTGCAAAAAGCCACGTCATGGGATGAGTGGTTCCTCCACCCCTCCGGCAGGAACTCCCGGCAGATGCCGTAGATGGAAAACAATCCGACCCCACCGAAGACGACGGCAACCATCACCTGGAAGACAACCGCGCTCTGTAGATCAACGGCGAGCGCTGTCGCACACCAGATGATGAAGAAATAACCAAAGTGAATGGGCACGCGGTGCCACTCTTCGGGCGACACCGAGATCAGAAGATATTTGGTCGCATTCCCTGGAAGACCACCGTAGGGTCCACTCGCGAAGTAGACGGCAACCAGCGCCGCCACGAGCACCATCGTGCTGCCTTTCCCGCGACCCCATGACGGAGCCGAGACGGAACACGCTGGCCGACTGAACCGCATGATCGAACCCCGTTGCTTGATCGCTTCACATCCAGATGCTCCAGGGAAGGGGTCAAGCTTGCACCAGGGCGCGCGAGCGAGGCAAACGGCGTGGACGATGCGTTCTGCCGCGTTGGCCCCCATTGCCCGAGGGACTCTCCCGGGTCTTCATGGCGCCCTTTGAAAACCCAAATAATGAACATCTCGAACAACCTGGAACTGGGTGTCGTCCAAAAGGTGAATTCTGCCCCAGATATGGCCGGTTTTCCCTTGCCCGAGGGCCGGGCCGCTGTACATCCTAGTTTTCACAGGGCAGCCAAAACCCCAAAGACCACAATCGAATTGTGGTGAATATCGGGGGGGTCGCAAGGCCGGTCCGAGGGCGCTTGATGTTAACCGTCGCGCCCCGGACCGGCCCCTTGCTTTTGGTGCGGTCAGCACCACTGTTTGCCACGCATCACCGTAATGGGTAGCATCCGCGGCGAGGAACACCGTGGCCAAATTGACCTTTGCCAGTTCAAAGCCTTCCATGGGTCTACCCGTGACCCTGGGAGTACTCCTTGTCCTGTCCGTGGGACTCAATCTCTACCTGTTGTTCTTTGGCGGTGATGGCGGCGACGCGCCGGACGACGACAGCGCCGATGTCGTTGAGCCAGTGGGTGAACAGGCGGGTGACGCCACCGCCGAACCTGCGGCCGACGAGCCGGCTGTGGACGAACCGGCCGCGCCCATCGGGGCCTTCGAGAAACTGGAGGCGCTCGAGGTCGAGGTGACGGGCTCCCTGTCCCAGACCCTGGACAAGACCGTGGAGGGCAGGCGGAGCGTCTGGTTGACCGCCACCACGGGGCGCATCCTCGTGTGGTGCCTGGACATGGGGTCTGATCTGCGCGCCGGGGACAAGCTCAAACTCCTCTACGAGCCCGATGGCGAAGAGGAGGTCAAGATCGCTGCGCTCCAGTTCCACAGCCAGAAGAAGGACAAGACCTACCGGGCCTACCACTACACCCGTCCGGGCGAGAAATACGGCAGTTACTGGAACGAGTCGGGCGTCGAGGTCCCGGCGCGATTCGAGGAGACGCCCATCGAGGAGTATGAACAGATCACCGCCCTGTTAGGGGATGGCCGTAATCACAAGGGCATCGACTTCATGGGGGAGACCGGCACGCCGGTGTTCGCCGTCAAGGATGCCACCGTGCTGCGCACGACGTGGAACTTCAAGTACAACGGCAACAGCCTCGAGCTGCGCTACGGCGACGGCACCA